>CAYFHQ010000007.1:0-83527 GCA_964342805.1 uncultured Peptostreptococcaceae bacterium
ATTATTAACGATTCTTGCATCTCTTGTGGCGCTTGTGAACCAGAATGTCCAGTTAGCTGCATCACTGCAGGCGACAGCATCTACGTAATCGACGAAGCAGCTTGCATCGACTGTGGCGCTTGTGCGAACGTATGTCCAGTGGACTCTCCACAGCCTAAGTAAGCAAATTCTTACATAGCAAATAAAACCCGCATTCCTTTGGGAATAGCGGGTTTTTTGTTTGTATTGGTTTATTGCATTGGTTTGTCGTATTGGTTTACTCGTATCGGTTTCTTAAGGACAGGCTGTCCAGGCTGACTGCTATTCTGCCGAATTGGGATCATACTTGTCGACGGTTGTTTGGTTGAGCTTGCTCAAAAACTTCAGAACCGCCTTTTGTTCATTGATGGTCATGTCTTTGAGGACAAGGCCAATGGTGTCCTTGAACTGGGCTTTCACTTTTGTAGCCACGCCGTGGCCTTCATCGGTAAGTTTCAGTAGAAAGACCCTTCGATCCTTTTCAGATCGATTTTTTGTCATCCAACCGGCATTGGTCAGTCGGGTTAAAGACGTCGAGATCAACCCCCGATCCATCTCCACGGACTTGATCAAGTCCAGCATACTAATTTCCCCCTCAAGGAGTTCCATCAGCACCAAAATTTCAGACAGGGTGTATTTGTCATTTTTCCCATTTAATTTGAAGCCACTCTTGTCGGCAGCTACCAACTTCTTTAAAAGCGTCTCCAACAAGTTGTTGATTTCGCTGTATAAGTTTGCCATTGGGTTCCTCAGATCTCCACTTTCAATTGAGAATGTATATCGGACTCATTATAACACAGGGATGTTTTTCCTGCAAAACCAAGGATTTTTTCCGGTTCGACAAAAAGCGACATTATTCCTCTTGATTTAGCTGAACCACTTGATATACTGAACTTGCAAAGATATAGCCCACCCGTTCATACACATATGAAAGAAGCCCACCCTACCCGTGTAGAGGTGGCTTTTTTCGTTTATAAACATCCAAGCTTATGATAAATTACAAATTTTCTTTCTAGAGTTTGCACCGTCGGAAAAGAGCAGACACAAGAATCGTCTATCAAAAACGGATAACAAAAAAAAACGATGGATGATAGTCACCTATTATATCCATCGTTTCTTCATTCTATGTAATTCGACTTACTCTCTTTCCTTCAGGAAGTAAGACAGGGTCAGCAGGTTGTCGATCAAGTGGACATTTTCCACAACAACACCCTCTGGTACCTTCAAATCAATAGGTGCAAAGTTCCAAATGGAACGGACGCCTGCATTTACAAGACCTTCGGCAACCTCTTGGGCTCCAGAACGACTGGTACAGATGTACGCAATGTCCACACCTTCTTTTTCGATATAGCGTTCCAGCGTGTCCATATCCATGACCTCAATGCCATTGATCATGAGACCCACCACCTTGGGGTTAATATCAAAGATCCCCTTGAGCTGGAAGCCAAATCGACCAAAACTCGAATAATTCGCCAGTGCCTGTCCTAGGTTACCTGCACCGATGATAATCGTATTATATGTACGATCCAGTCCGAGGATTTTCCCAATCTCCCGGTATAAGTCCTCTACATTATAGCCATAGCCTTGCTGGCCAAATCCACCAAAATTATTGAGGTCCTGACGGATTTGTGAGGCCGTAAAGCCAATGATCTCGCTGAGTTCCTTGGACGATATCCGTTTCACATCTTTATCCAAAAGTTCTCGCAAGTATCTGTGATACTTCGGTAGCCGTCTGATAACAGCCATGGAAATTTTATTGTTCGCCATTTTTATCAACTCCAAACCCCCTAGAATTCTACCTAAAATTATAGCACCCCAATTTCTACACTGTCAAACCGCCGAAATAGTTGTTATTTCGTCACTGTATGCGATATGATAATACCGGAATATACAGATTGGAGCGAAAGCCTTGATAGTTTTATCTTGTACAAATATTACAAAAACATTTGGGATTGATCCCATATTAACCAATATCAGTTTTGGACTCAACGCCGGTGACCGTGTCGGCTTGATCGGTCGAAATGGGGCTGGGAAGTCTACCCTGTTTAATATCTTGACCGGCAAGCTACACGCAGACAGTGGTGATATTTTTATTGCCAAAGACCACGCATTGGGCTACTTGGAGCAAGCACCTACATTCAATAGTACCGATACCCTCTATGACTTCTGTTTACCCGTCTTTCAGGAATTAATTGATCTGGAAAACAAAATGAGGGAAACGGAACATGTCATTGCTGAGGCAGGTGCCAATGTCAGCCAGAAAATGTTGGACGACTATGCCACCATGCTGGAAGACTTTGAGGGAAGAAATGGCTATGGCTACCGAAGTGAGATCCGTGGCGTCCTCAAGGGACTGGGTTTTACAGACCAAAACATGGACCAGCCGGTTATGCAGTTTTCCGGTGGCCAAAAGTCCCGCGTCAACATTGCCAAACTCCTCCTTCGACAACCGGACGTCCTTCTTTTGGATGAACCCACCAACCACCTGGACATTGACTCTATTAAATGGTTGGAACAATACCTGTCTTCTTACCCAGGCACCCTGGTCCTGATCACCCACGACCGTTACTTCCTAGACCAGGTGGTCAATCGGGTCTTTGAACTGGAAGGCCAAAAACTCCTGGCCCATACGGGTACCTATTCAGAATTTATGACCTTTAAAAGAGACCAGTATGACCAACAGCTACGGGCCTATGAAAAGCAGCAAAAGGAAATTGCCCGCCAAGAAGAGATGATCTCCCGCTTTAAACAACACGGAACAGAACTTCTGGCCAAAAGGGCCCGGAGCCGGGAAAAGCGTTTGGCCCAGGTAGACGTCATTGACCGCCCCACATGGCTTCAAGAGCGGACGAAAATTCGGCTGACCACCCAAGTACAGTCGGGTGAGGACATTTTGTTTGCCACAGACCTATCCAAGGCCTGGACAGACACACCTATCTTTGAACATGCTGACTTGAGCATATACCGCCATGACCGCATTGGTCTCATTGGACCCAACGGTGTGGGAAAAACAACCCTATTCCGAATTCTTCTGGACCAGGAAACCGCCAGTTCCGGCCAAATCAAATGGGGCCATAATGTCTTTCCTGGCTACTATGACCAGGAGCAAAGTAACCTGACAGACGACCTGACCCTTGTTGAGGAAATCAACGAGGCCAACCCCAAGCTGTCGGTCCCAGAAATCAGGGGCCTACTCGGTGCCTTCCTTTTCCGGGGGGACGACGTCTTTAAGACCATTGGTAACCTCAGTGGCGGTGAAAAGGGTCGTGTTTCCTTATTAAAACTGATGTTGTCAAAATCCAACTTCTTGCTGATGGATGAGCCTACCAACCACTTGGACATCCCCTCTAAAGAAGCCTTGGAAGATGCGCTCCTGCATTACGACGGCACCCTGATGGCGATTTCACACGACCGTTACTTCCTCAACAAGATCTGTTCTCGCATTTTTGAACTGACACCGGAAGGCATTGTCATTTATCATGGGAATTATGACTACTATCAGGAAAAGATCAAGGAAGCCCAACAAGCAGCCTCTGCCCCAGCCCAGGTCGAAATGACTAAAACCCGGCTCCGCGACAAGCGAAAGCAGGAAAAAGAAAAAGCAGCTGCCCTAAAAAAGCAAAAGCAATACTTGCAATCTCTAGAAACTGAGATCAGCGAAGTTGAAATGGAAATCGAATCCCTGGACGAGGAAATGTGTGACCCCGCAGTCTACTCGGACCCGGAAAAGTCCAAAAAAATCCACCAGGCCAAGGCTGAACTGGAGGATCGTCTCGCTCACCTTTATGAGGAATGGGAGGGGCATGCTGACACATAATTGTCGCTGGACTTCTTGACCCAGTGGGCTATAATGAAAACAGAGTACTATTATGAACAAGACATTTGGGAGGAATCACCATGTTCGAGAAAATCAAAGCGATTATTGAAAAACAACTGGGCATCGACGATCCAGACCGCATTTCAATGGAGTCCACCATTGCTGACGATCTGAATGCCGATTCCCTAGATGCTGTAGAGATTATCATGTCCATCGAAGACGAGTTTGACATTGAAATTCCTGATGATATTGCCGAAGGCTTTAGAACCATCCAGGATATTATGGACTATATTGAAACCACACGATAGACAAACCAAAGGACTTTGATTTCAGCAATTGCTGGATTCAAAGTCCTTTTTTAACGTCTCAATTTGTCCACAGTTTTTTTCCTTATTCCTTACACATAATCCACAAGTCAATATTATGTAACCTTCTTTTTTCCAGTTCCACCTGTTAAACTTCCATTCATACGCATGAATTTCCATGCCGTTTTTGCATTAGTCACAGCTTTTTCCACTTACACACATGGTTATCCACAGTGCAATCTTTGATTTTCACCAATTTCCATGGAGTAATCCACATTATCCACAGAATTATGCACAGAATACGATAAGAATTCTGACATTTCATATTTCCACACAACGGTTTACATAACACCATTTTTCTTTAAACACTATTGACTTTTTGTAAGCCCATTTTTTTACCTGGTTCTCATAACTAGATCTACTTTTTTAATGGACAAAATGCCTTTTTTCTCTCAACCTTTTGTCCTAGTTCTCCTTTATTTGACCTAGAATGACAATGGACTGGCCTGGTCTTCCAATACAGGTTTGTCAGACTGCTCATGCACAAAAAAACTCCTGCAGACCACAAAAGGGTCCCACAGGAGTTTTATTCTTATTGGCCTTACAAGTCCCTCACGTGGACCTTACTGGTCTTGGCCTAAAAAAGGGCGCATGCCCAGTTTCAATGACGGCACAGCATTCAGGTCAAGGCCACCACGTATCCCTTTCAGGTACTCATAATAGCCTGCACACCCAATCATGGCTGCATTGTCTGTACAGAGGGCCAGGGAAGGTGAATAATAGGACAATCCCTTCTTGTCCGCCTCTTGCTGGAGTCTTTCCCGTAGGGCAGAGTTGGCCGCAACACCACCAGCCACAACAATCTTGTCGGTCTGGGTCTGCTTGACAGCTAAAAGGGTTTTCTCGGCTAAAACATCCACCACTGCCGCCTGGAAGCTTGCTGCCACGTCGGCTGGTACAACTTCAACCTGCTTCATCTTCTGCTGGTTGATATAGTTGAGAACCGCTGACTTGATTCCACTAAAGGAAAAGTCCAAACTCCCCTTTTCCAACCGAACCCGTGGGAAGGTAATGGCGTCAGCCTTGCCTGTCTTTGCCAGGCGGTCGATCTTTGGACCTCCTGGATACCCAAGACCTAGGGTTCTGGCCACCTTGTCATAGGCTTCTCCAGCTGCGTCGTCCCGGGTTTTGCCTAAAATATCATAGTCCCCATAATCCTTGACGTGGACCAAGTGGGTATGCCCCCCTGACACCACCAAACAAACAAAGGGTGGTTCCAGGTCAGGATGTTGAATGAAGTTGGCACAGATATGGCCTTCAATGTGGTTGACCGGCACCAGGGGCTTGCCTGTGGTATAGGCAATGGACTTGGCAGCGGAAACGCCTACCAAAAGGGCCCCAACCAGACCGGGTCCATAGGTCACAGCAACCATGTCCAGGTCATCAAAGGTCTTGCCTGCTTCTACCAAGGCTTGGTCAATAATTGGAGAGATCTTCTTTACATGATTACGAGAGGCGATTTCTGGAACCACCCCTCCGTAATTTTCGTGAATATCAATTTGTGAATATACAACATTGGACAAGACCGTCCGCCCGTTTTCAAGCACAGCTGCCGCTGTCTCGTCACAACTGGTCTCTATGGCCAATGTCAAAAGTGGTTTAGACATCATACACCTGCTTTGCATGGATTTTTACAATGCATTTATTATACAGGCTTGTCCGTCGATTTGCAATTATCCCACCATCATCAAGGGTACAACAGCAAATGCCACAGCGATCAACCATGGGACTAGAACCGCAGTCACTGCCTTGCCTGTGCTGAACTTGTGGATAGCCTTAAAACCGATAACGGAAACTGCCAGGTACCAAAGGACAAATAAGTCCAGTTGCGTCAGCAGGCTAAAGAGGACAGGTGAATCTGTCACAGACACAAATATACCTGGGGAGAATGAAATCGCAGCGTCATTGGTAATCAGGACCATGATCATGCGGATGAACTGGCCACCCATAACAATCATAGTCGAATAGAGCACGACGCCGAATGACTGGCTCATTTTACCCTTGCCGTCCATGATCGACGATATACCATGGGCGAAAAGCGCCTTCACTACCGGTGCCAGCACCAGGGCAATGGCACCAAAGATAACACCGAAGGTAATACCCATGCCCATGGCGGCTTCCATTTGGTCGGCAGTAATCTGCTGACCCTGGGCCTGGAACTGCATGTTGATTTGCTCCTGCATTTGTACTCTCATGGCCCCCATTTGTGGCACAAGGATCACAACAGCTAAAACTGCAATTAGGAGCAGGGCGGGTACAATCATCGGTTTTTTACCAATATCCTCAAATACTTCTGTTGGAGACACAAAGATTTTGATCAGACGCTGAACAAATCCAATCTCCGCTTCTGGTTTTTTTGGTACTTCTTGTTCCAGGATGTCCTGGATACTTTCTTCTGCTTGTTGTTTGTTGTCGTTACTTTCCATTTGAAACCTCCTCGATTACAAAAGCCCCCAAAAACGAACTCGTGTAATGGTTCGCCATCGGGGGCTCAATTCCTATTAAGAAAGTATTAAAGAAAGCTGAATGTTGTCTAAAGGTCCATCCACATGATCACAGCGTCTTCCTTGGGAGACTCATAATAGTTTTTCCGCAGGCCAATATCCTTGAAGCCAAAACCGCCATAAAGGGCCCTGGCAGCCACATTGGACTCCCTTACTTCCAGGGTTGATCGGAGGGCTCCCAGACACTTGGCCTCTTGAAGCATGGCCTCAACCAAAACCTTGCCATACCCCTTTCGCCGCGTGTCTGGGGACACGGCAATATTGGTGATATGGGCTTCGTCCACAACCAACCAAAAACCACCGTAGGCCACCAGATCTTCCCCTTCAAACCCAACCACATAGTGGGCCAGTGCATTGGTTTCTGTCTCCTGGATAAAGGATTCACGGCTCCATGGGGTGGAAAAACACTTCTTTTCCAGTTCGAAGACTGCGTCCAAATGGTCAGAGGTCATTTTTTCTACTCGAAGGGCCATGGTTACTCCTTTGCCGCTTGACGCTTGGCGTCCAGATTTCGTTCCGCTTCTGACTTACGCAGGTAGTCTGCGTCCACCTCTAAGTAGGATTGTCTTTGGTCCCACTTGGTGAGGGCTAAGGCTCCAACAGAAGAAGCCCGCTGGACCCCGTGGGAAACGGGTGCAATCACGGCTTGACCCGGTAGACCTTCAAGGACTTCCTGGGTGAACTTTGGAATCCCATCGCCTAAAAAGCAAACGGCCTCCTGGGTGTTTTCCTTTAACCAATCCAATAAATCAACCAACAAAATGGCTTGGTCTTCTAAGACTGCTTCCATTTTACCCTGGTTCCACTGGTATACACCTGTATAGACCTGGCCCCGGCGGGCATCCATAATAGGACACACCAGGCCGTCAAAGCCTGGAAGGTTCCACGCCATGGCTTCGATGGTGGACACAGGGATGACAGGTAAATCAAGGGGTTGAGCAAAAGACTTGGCTGCTGTTACCCCGATCCGAAGCCCAGTAAAGGAGCCCGGACCCGCAGAAACAGCAATCCCGTCAAGGTCTGAAATACCAAGTTCTAGGTTTGATAAAAGCCCATCCACTATGGGCATGAGTTTTTGGGAATGGGTCTTTGACAGGTTGAGGGTAAAGTCCCCAAGCAACTTGTCCTCGGTGACAACAGCCACAGAAGCAACATTGGAACTGGTGTCTAGTGCGAGTATTTTCATTGAATAGCCTCCTCAATGCGTCTTTCCACCTCTGGGTCGTCTATGGTTACCTTGGCAAGACGATGGGTGGGTTCAGTGCCATAGTGTAATTCCATCCGTATGGCCCTGGGGGGAAGCGCATCTTCCACCTGTTTGGCCCATTCGACAATGCAGACCCCACGGCCGTCGAAGTAGTCCTCGTAGCCGATCTCGAAAAACTCGTCCAGGTCTCCAACTCTGTATACGTCGAAGTGGTAGAGGGGCAATGTGCCTTCATACTCCTGAACAATGGTAAAGGTGGGGCTGGTCACGTGGTCTTCGATCCCCATGGCCTTGGCTATGGCCTTGGTCAGGGTCGTCTTCCCTGCTCCCAGGTCACCGTCTAAACACAATATATCGCCAGCTTGTAGGGCGGCTCCGAGTTTGGTCCCCAGAGACTGGGTTTCCTCTTCGGATCTAAGCAAAAATTCCATACGTTACTCCTCTTCAAAAAAGCTAGTCTCATTATATCAGGACGAAGGGTAAATGCAAGGATTGGACACATGGTGAGATTGGGCACAAAAAAAAGCAACGAAGGTCTATGGGACCCTCGCTGCTTCAATTCATTACTCATTTTAGTTGATGATTTGTGACGCTGGCCATTGGAATGGATATTGCTAAAGGCTAGCAGTCGTCACATTACTTCTGGTAAACCACTTTGCCGTCAATAATGGTCGTTCCAACTTCTGAGTCCATGAGGAAGGGGTGCTTGTTCCAGATAACGATGTCAGCGTCCTTGCCCACTTTGAGGGACCCTAGGCGGTCTTCCACTTCCATGATCTCTGCTGCATTGATGGTAATGGCCTTAAGGGCCTCCATTTCATCCATGCCGGACTTTACAGACAGGGCAGCACACATGGGCAGGTGCTGGAGAGGGATCACTGGGTGGTCTGTCATGATGGCCACCTTAATACCGGCCTTGCTCATGACACCAGGTGTCTCAAAGGTTAGGTTCTTTAGTTCGTACTTAGATCGGTCACCGAAGGAGGGGCCAACTACTGCTGTTAGGCCTTCTGCCTTAATGTGGTCAGCGATCAGGTGGCCTTCAGTACAGTGCTCCAGGGTAATGCGCAGGTCAAATTCCTTGGCAATGCGGATAGCCGTTAGGATATCGTCTGCCCGGTGGGCGTGGGCCTTTAGGGGGATCTCACGGTTAACAACCGGCTGGAGGGCCTCCATTTTGAAGTCAAAGGCAGGCTTCTTAGACGGGTCTTCCTTGGCTGCTTCCAGTTTTTCCATGTATTCAAAGGCCTTGTATAGGGCCTGACGCATTTCAGCTGCAATGGCCATACGGGTCATTGGCGCCTTGCCCTTTTCATTGTAAACCCGCTTTGGATTCTCACCAAAGGCACACTTCATGGCCGCTGGTTCCATGACGATCATGTCGTCAATCCGGTCCCCTGCCGTTTTGATCACAGCAAACTGGCCACCGATAACGTTGGCTGATCCCGGGCCGGAAGCCGTGGACGTAACACCACCATTGCGGGCTTCTTCGAACGTACGGTCCAGTGGGTTCATGCCATCAATGGCACGTAGGTGAGGCGTAACTGGGTCAGTCATTTCGTTGCCGTCAGCCCCTTCAAAGCCAATGGCGTCTTCCCACATACCCAGGTGGGAGTGGGCGTCGATAAAGCCTGGTAGGACCAGACGGCCCTCGGCGTCAATGATTTCAACACCCGCTGGTGCTTCAATGGTCTCAGCAATTTCTGCGATCTTGCCGTCTTTCACAAGAATGCAACCATTTTTCAGTTCCGTACCTTCCATGGTCAAAATGTGACCGTTTGTAATTAAAAGCATGGCTTCCTCCACTTTCTTTTTTATGGATAAGGTCCTATGATCGTTGTTATTTATGTTGTCATTTACATTGGAGGGTTTTTACACCCCCACTTGCTCTGTTTAGCTAAGCTCGAGAATCATATACGGTTTCACCATCAATGATGGTTCGTTCCACCGTACTGAAAATGTCAAAGGGGTGGCCGGTCCACAGGACAATATCTGCGTCCATGCCCACGGCCAGGGACCCAATGCGGTCTTCTACCCCCATGATTTGGGCTGGATACAGGGTAATGGCCTTCATGGCCTCATCGATCCCCAGGCCTTCACGGCCTGCATAGGCAGCACAAATTCTCAGTTCCCGAAGTGGGATCACTGGGTGGTCTGTTGTAATGGCCACCCGAAGCCCCTTTTCTAGGAGCACCGATGGGGTTCTAAAGGTCTTGTTGCGGGTTTCCGGCTTGGTTCTAAAGCCAAGGGTTGGACCGACAATGCAGTCATAGCCCCCTTGGGCAATATGGTCTGCAATCAGGTGACCGTCAGAGCAATGGTCAATGGTCATGTTCAAGTCAAACTCTTTACAGATGCGCATGGCCGTGGAGATGTCGTCTGCCCTATGGGCGTGTACCTTAAGGGGTAGGTCTCCTCTGATCACAGGGGCTAGAGCCTCAAGTTTCATATCATAGCTGGGCCGGTCTGCCTGGTCTGGATCTGCTTGATAGCGATCTTGTTTTTCCACATATTCTTTTGTTTTGTAGAGGATTTCCCGAAGTTCAGCTGCAATGGCCATCCGGGTATTGGGAGACCGTTTCTGGGCTGTAAAGACCCGCTTGGCATTCTCACCAAAGGCACACTTCATGCCAATGCCCTCTTTTATGCACATGTCGTCTGCCTTGTCGCCCTTGAGCTTAACCAAGCTATAAAGGCCACCAATTACATTGGCACTTCCTGGGCCTACGGCTGCTGCAGTAACCCCTGCCATGGCGGACTCTAAAATGGCGCTGTCCTGGGGATTAAAGCCATCCATACCTCGCATGTTGGGTGTCAATGGGTGGGACCGCTCATTGTGGTCTGCCCCTTCAAAGCCAATGCCCTCTTCCACTATGCCTAAGTGGGTATGGGCGTCTACCAGTCCTGGGAATACCTGAAGGCCATTGGCGTCAATGACTTCCTCTCCCTGGCCAGGTACAATTTGTCGCTCTATGGCAACTATTTTTCCGTCTTCCACTTGGATGTCCCCCTGGAAGGGTGGTTCCAACTGGGTATGTATGTATCCGTTCTTGATGATCATGTCACTCCACCTTTCGTGTTCCGAACGATCTTCAATCATAAGTATATCAAAAGTTTTTATCAAAATCTCTATGGTTTTTTTGTCTTTCAAGAAAATGAAAAAGACACCGGAGAGTCCCTCCAGCGTCTTTGGGTCGTCGAGGACACCAGACCTTAGACTTTTTCATTATATAGAGCGTCATACAGTAGTGTCGTCATAAAATAGCGTCGTCCTATTGACTATAGGGTCGTTACATTCATGGTATGTTTGCTTGGTTTCTTCTTGGGTCCTAGCCGCCGTACAAGGCTATAGGTTAAACCGATCACACCTACATAGAGGATCAACATAAACAGGTAAAAACTGTCTAGGGTCTGGTAGACTGCATAATCTGGAATGGCCATGGACAGAAGGCCGAAGGATAGCATTTCCATAACCGTAGTGACCAGTAATATAACCATGGTATGGGCTGCTGCTTGACCTAGCCGCAACTTTCCTACATAGCGGAACAAGAAGACATAGAAGACCACTTGCATGGCCAGGCGGATGCTCAGGCTGTCTATGAAGGCAAACTGTAGACGGAAGAGGACGGCTTGCAATAAGGCTATGGTCCACCTGCGGCGGTTGGTCATGTCAATTTTGAGTATGGATCCAGCTATGCGGATGAGTAAGTAGGCTGCTATTGTATTTAGGGCTGTGTATAGGATAACCATAGTCTCTCCTCTCATTTGTCA
This sequence comes from uncultured Peptostreptococcaceae bacterium, assembly GCA_964342805.1. GTDB lineage: Bacteria > Bacillota > Clostridia > Peptostreptococcales > Acidaminobacteraceae > CAYFHQ01. The sequence goes on from CAYFHQ010000007.1 coordinate 11,683, forward strand.
CGATTTCCATTATACACCTTTTATGGCTATGCTGACAATGGCCTATAGTCATAAAAAAACCGTCAAAAAAACACTGGCTGGACCCGAGGGCCTGGCCAGTGCTGTTTGATCCTGTTTGCTACTTCTTCACTTCACTATAGATGTTTCTGCAACCTGTTTCCTTAACGAGGAAGGTGAAGAGGAAGCCTACAACCACAGCCCCTACGCTCAAAGAGAATGCTTTTTGATATAGGGCTGCTGCTTCAAGACTTGCACCATACTTGTCAAAGACTTGTCCGAGGAATACCGGCAGGAAGGCTGCTCCGAAGAAGCCACCCATGTTGACCACTGACGTGGATAGACCTGCAATTGCAGGAGGGTTAATTTCCTTGCCACATGCCCAGCCCAGTACAAAGGCAGAGCATGAGAAACCTAGAACGAACAAGAGAGGCTTGATAAAGGCCAGAGGCAATTGCCCACCGTTGGCATAGACAAAGGTCACCCAAGATAGGACGTAGACTGCTCCAAAGGCGATCATAGGCAGTTTTCGCTTTTTCAGCTTGTCAGACAAGCGACCAATGGCAAGGGACCCTAGGGCCAGACCCAGTACCGCAAAGGTAATGTAGCCAGAGGCATCTACCTTCTCCATACCGTATACCTTCATAAGGTAGGTGGTACCAAAGCTGCCAGACAGGGTTACAAAGGCCCCAAAGAAGCCGGCAAATACAAAGAAACTAGGCCATGTTCTCCAGTTGCTCACCACAGTGATCAGGCCTTTTTTCAGGTCAGGTCGCTCTCCTGCTTTTGATGCAGGGAGACCTTCCAGTTCGGCAATGGTTGGTAGACCCATGTCCGATGGGGTATTGCGTACAAAAATCCAGCATAGGACTGCAATCACCAGGGTGAGGACACCCATAAGAATAAAGGACCCTCTCCAAGTCAGGTAACCCACCATGATGGCCAGGGGTGTTTGGGCGATAATCCCTCCCATGTTCCCAACCAGAGATGTTAGGCCAGACATGGTCCCAAACTCAGACTCCTTGAACCACTGGGACTGAACCTTAAGAATGGCGATGAATACAACAGAAACCCCTAGGCCTACCATAAGACGACCGGCGAAGGCCAGGGCAATACTCGGTGCCCATCCAAACAGGATGGAACCCAGGGCCGCCAATAGGGTGCCCAGGGTAACGGTTTTTCTTGCTCCCAGAGAATCCGCTAGGAAACCCGATGGAATTTGCATAATCATATAGGCATAAAAGTATGTAGATCCTAAGTTTGCAAAAGTCGTGTCCGAAATAGCAAAGGCTGTGATCAGGTCTTCCCGCACTACACCTGCCGCCAGGCGGTGGAAGAATACAATGATATAAGCCAGAGCCAGAACGCCCCATACGATCCAGCGGTATCGCATGAGTTTTTGTTCTTTTTCCATAGTTGTGACTGCCATGAGCAATCTCCTCCCTCAATAAATGAACTATTAATATCATTCAAATTTTATTATAAGTCTTACAAAAAATCCAGTAAAAAAGAAGTTGCCTGTGAATGAAAGATCATTCACCAGCAACTTCTTCATTTTATTGAGTGGCCGTACTACTATTGCGCGGTCTTACTTCTTGTCTTTAAGTCCCTTCATGGAAAGAGACAATTTTTGACGGTTGCGGTCCACACCAATGATTTTCACGGTTACAGTATCGCCTACGGCTACCACGTTCATGGGGTGCTTGACAAACTGGTCAGACAGTTCAGAAATGTGAACCAGTCCGTCCGTCTTCACACCAATGTCCACAAAGGCGCCAAAATCAACAACATTTCGAACAGTCCCCGTCAGGATCATACCCTCATTCAGGTCATCAAAGGACAGGACGTCACTTCTGAAGATGGGCTGTGGCATGTCTTCCCGTGGGTCACGGCCCGGCTTGCGGAGTTCTTCCACAATATCCTTTAGGGTCAGTTCACCCACACCCAGTTCCTTGGCCAGGGACCGGATGCTCTTTTCAAAACGCTTGGCGTTTTGCTTCTTGGCATTCTTAGGGTTGGACTTCTGCTTCAAGGCCTTAAGGGCTTCAAACCCCTTGGCCTTCAAGTGCACCTCCGGCATTTCTTCCGGAGTCAGGTCGATGATCCGGCGGTTAATGCCTTCAAGGTTGTGGGACTCCACGTCCTTTAAGGAGTAACCCAACTTTTCCAATAGGGCTGTAGTCACCTTGTAGGTTTCAGGGTGAACCGCCGTATTGTCCAGTGGGTTCTTGCCTTCCGCAATTCGTAGGAAGCCGGCACACTGTTCAAAGGCCTTGTCTCCCAGACGCTTTACCTTGCCCAATTGCTTGCGGTCTGTGAAAATACCGTTTTCGTCCCGGTAGGCAACAATATTTTTGGCAATGGCTGGACTAATGCCCGCCACGTACTGGAGCAAGGAAGGTGTCGCCGTGTTGAGGTCTACCCCTACACTGTTTACACAGTCTTCAACCACACCGGAAAGGGTTTCACCCAGACGCTTTTGGTTGAGGTCGTGCTGGTACTGGCCCACACCAATGGACTTGGGATCGATTTTTACCAGTTCCGCCAGTGGATCCTGAAGACGTCTACCGATGGAAATGGCCCCACGGATGGACACATCAATGTCTGGATACTCTTCTGCAGCCAACTTGGAAGCTGAGTATACAGACGCGCCTGCCTCTGAAACGATGGTATAGAAGATTTCCTTCTTCACCTGTCGAAGGGTCTCTGCTACAAACTGCTCTGTCTCCCGGGAAGCCGTACCATTGCCGATTGGAATCACGTCAATATCAAACTTTTTGATCAGGTCTAGAAGGACCTTACGTGACTTGTCCGTCTGGCTTTGGGGCTTGTTGGGGTAGATAGTCGTGTAGTGGAGTAGCTTGCCTGTTTCGTCCAGTACAGCCAGCTTACAGCCGGTACGGTAGGACGGGTCAACAGCCAGGACCTTCATGCCCTTGACCGGTGGGATCAATAGCAGGGGCTTGGTATTCTTAGCGAATACTGTAATGGCCTCTTCCTGGGCACGGTCTGTTAACATGGACCGGATTTCCCGTTCCACGGCTGGGCCAATCAGTCGCTTGTAGGCGTCGGCAATAGCCGTTTTCACTAAAGGTGCATAGGGTGAAGACGCATTGGTTAAAAGCGCATCTTCCATTTTTCGAACAGACATTTCGTCTGGCTTGTCTACTTTGACCTTGAGGAACTTTTCCTTTTCCCCACGATTAATGGCTAGAATACGGTGGCTTGGAAGCTTTTCCACCGGCTCGGCGTACTCATAGTACATTTCATACACGGACTCTTCTTCTGGCTTGGTTGCCAGGGTGGACACCTTGCCCGTTTTCACGGACATGTTCCGGATGGCCTCCCGGAAATCAGGGTCGTCTGCAAAGCGCTCAGCCAGGATATCAAGGGCACCCTGGAGGGCTTCTTTGATGGTTTTAACTTCAAGGTCTGCATTGACATAGCCTGCCGCTGCTTCCTCAGGTGATCCTTCCATACCCTGGGTCAGGATCAGGTCTGCCAGAGGCTCGAGGCCCTTAGCCTTGGCTTTAGAGGCTCTCGTCTGCTTCTTTTGCTTGAATGGTCGGTAGAGGTCCTCCACTTTTTGAAGCACAGCCGCTGCTTCAATGGATTTTTTCAGTTCAGGTGTCAGTTTCCCTTGCTCCTCGATGATCCGCAGTACTTCTTCCTTGCGGCCTTCCAGGTTGCGCAGGTATTTCAGTCTATCATCGAATGTACGGAGAATTTCATCACTCAGTCCGCCAGTCATTTCCTTTCGGTATCGGGCGATGAAGGGAATGGTATTGCCTTCATCAATAAGTTTCATGGTCTCCGTTACCTGGTTTTCTCGAATGCCCAGCTCCTGGACCAGTTGTTTTACGATCAGTGACATGTGTTCCTCCTAGTTTTGCTTATCTTTTAACCGCATTTTTAAATAGGCGTCAATAAAGGGCTGGACGTCCCCGTCCATAACCGATTGAATATTGCCTACTTCAAAGTTGGTCCGATGGTCTTTCACCATGTTGTAGGGGTGAAAAACATAGGAACGGATCTGGCTACCCCATGCGATCTGAGAGTAATCCCCGGCCAAATCCTCCACCTTTTCTTTCTGTTCTTGAATTTTCACCTCAGTCAGCTTGGACATGAGCATACGCATGGCCGTTGCCCGGTTACTGATCTGTGAACGTTCATTTTGACACTGGACCACAATCCCCGTTGGTAGGTGGGTAATCCGCACGGCGGAGTCCGTGGTATTGACGTGCTGGCCTCCGGCTCCGGAAGACCGGTATGTATCGATTTTCAAGTCCGTTGGATTGATATCCACTTCCACGTCCTCGTCCAGTTCTGGCATGACATCTACGGAAGCAAAAGACGTGTGCCGCTTGCCGGAAGAGTCAAAGGGAGAGATCCGCACAATCCGGTGGACGCCCTTTTCTGCCTTGAGATAACCGTAGGCATTGATCCCCTTTATGAGCATGGTGACATTTTTGATGCCTGCCTCTGTGTCCCGAAGTAGGTCCAGAATTTCAGCGTCAAAGCCAGCCGTTGCCGTATAACGGTTGTACATTCTAAAGAGCATGTCTGCCCAGTCCTGGGCGTCTAGGCCCCCTGCTCCTGCGTTGATGGACAGGATGGCGTTGTTGGCGTCATACTCTCCGGACAAGAGGGTTTGCAGGGACATTTTCTCAATGTCCACCTTTACCCGGTCCAGGGTTTCGTTGATTTCTTGGAGTAAGGCTTCTACGTCCTCTTCCTCCTCGGCCATTTCACACATAATTTCCAACTCTTCCACCGTGGTTTCCAAATTGGTAAAGGCCTCTAGTTTGTCTTTGATTGCCTTGTCCCGTCTTAGGACTTTTTGAGCAGCAACATTGTCGTCCCAGAAGGACGACTCGGTCATTTTTTGTTCCAATTCCTCATGTTCATTGCTTAGTCCAGCAATGTCAAAGTGAATCCCTCAGATCTGCGAGGGACGTTTGAACATGCTTTATTTCAGCAGCGCTTTTTTCAAGCATCAACACGCGAACACCCCATTTCATTTTTAATTAATCGCCAAAAGGGGACGGCGGCATTCCTAGTTTGGAGCCGCTGTCCCGTTGACGTTTTATTTACACTTATGCATTCTTGCCATGGCACTTCTTGTACTTGAGCCCGCTACCACATGGGCAAGGGTCGTTCCGTCCCACCTTCTGACCCTTCTTCAGGGGTTCCAGGGGAGCCGGTGCATCGTCTCCGCCACCGGATGTGCCGGTTACCTTGGCCACCGCCTTACGCTCTGTGTCCGTTTGTACCGTAACACCGTAAAGGGCATGGATGGTGTCCATTTGAATGTTGTAGGTCATTTCGTTGAACATATCAAAGCCTTCAAACTGATACGCCCGCACGGGGTCTTCCTGGCCAATGGCCCGAAGTCCAATACCTTGTTTCAGTTGATCCATGGCGTCGATATGGTCAATCCATTTTGTGTCGACTACCCGAAGGAGGAATACCCGCTCGATTTCTCTCATGGTCTCTTCGCCCACTTCGGCTGTTTTCTCGTCGTATAGCTTATTCGCCACATTAATGGTATGTTCCTTCAAAGACTCTCGGGTCATGTCTTCCGTGTTGAGGTTGAGCATGCCCTTGGGGAGGAAGATACTATGGAGGTGGTCTTCATAAGCCTTCAGGTCCCACTCTTCAGCGAAGTCTGACTCGCTGGCGTAAAGTCCTACGGCATTGTCCACAAGACCTTCGATCATTCCTTGAATTTGATCGTATATATTTTCTCCGTGTAGAACCCGGTTACGTTCTGCGTAGATGATTTCTCTTTGCTTGTTCATGACGTCATCGTACTGGAGGACGTGCTTCCGGATACCGAAGTTTCGACCCTCAACCTTACGCTGGGCCCCTTCGATGGACCGGGTCAACATTCTGGCTTCCAGTGGTGTCTCGTCGTCCATGCCCATGCCGTCGATCATGGCCTTGACATTGTCATTTACGAACAGGCGCATGAGGTCATCGTCAAAAGAGATAAAGAACTGGGAGGAACCTGCGTCCCCCTGACGGCCTGACCGGCCCCGTAGCTGGTTGTCAATCCGGCGGGACTCGTGGCGCTCTGTACCGATAATATGAAGGCCACCTGCAGCTTTTACTTTTGCTGCTTCCGCGTCGGTTTCCTTGCTGAGTTCTGCGAACAGGGCATTATATTTTTCTCTTGCTTCGTTGATTTCTTCATCATCGTACTCCAGCGGACTGGTAACGTAGGCTAGGATTTCGTCAGAGTAACCTTGCTTGGACAGTTCCCGCTTGGACATGAACTCCGGGTTACCACCCAGAACAATGTCCGTACCACGGCCTGCCATGTTGGTGGCGATGGTTACCTGGCCAAAACGACCGGCCTGGGCTACAATTTCAGCTTCCCGCTCGTGTTGCTTGGCATTGAGGACCTCGTGCTTGACCCCATTCTTTTTTAGGATGGAAGAAAGGAGCTCGGAGGTTTCAATGGAAATGGTACCCACCAGGATAGGCTGGCCTGTTACATGGCGCTCTTTAATGTCGTTGATAACAGCAGCAAACTTGCCTGCAGTTGACTTATAAACAGAGTCTGCCAGGTCCTTACGGGCGATGGGCTTGTTGGTTGGAACAACAACAACGTCCATACCGTAAATATGCTGGAACTCGTCTTCTTCAGTTTTGGCTGTACCGGTCATGCCAGACAGCTTGTCGTACATACGGAAATAGTTCTGAATGGTAATGGTGGCCAGGGTCTGGGACTCTTTGCGTACTTCCATGTTTTCTTTGGCTTCAATGGCCTGGTGGAGGCCGTTGGAGTAACGACGACCAAACATTAGACGGCCAGTGAAGTCGTCTACGATGACGATTTCGCCTTCTTTGATAACATAGTCCACGTCCTTGCGCATGATGGCACGGGCCTTAAGGGCCTGGTTGACGTGGTGGTTGATCTCCATGTTTTCAGGGTCAGACAGGTTTTCAATCTTAAAGAAGTTCTCTGCCTTTTCCACACCGCTCTCGTCAGTAAGGACACAAGACTTGGCCTTCTCGTCGATGGTGAAGTCCACTTCTTTTTTCAGGGTTTGAACAAACATGTCTGCGATCTGGTAAAGCTGGGTGGACTTGCGACCTTCACCAGAGATAATCAGTGGCGTTCGGGCTTCGTCGACCAAGATGGAGTCCACTTCGTCGACAATGGCAAAGTTCAAAGGACGTTGCATGAGCTGGTCCTTGTGAATAGACATGTTGTCCCTTAGGTAGTCAAATCCAAACTCATTGTTGGTACCATAGGTAATGTCTGCCTGGTAGGCGTCTTTTCTCGCTTGACCCTGTACACCATGGATGACACAGCTTACGGTTAGGCCTAGGAAGGTGAAGACCTTGCCCATCCATTCCTTGTCTCGCTTGGCCAGATAGTCGTTGACTGTAATCACGTGGACCCCCTTGCCTGACAAGGCGTGGAGGTAGGCTGGTAGGGTTGCGGTGAGGGTTTTACCTTCGCCAGTGCGCATCTCTGCAATTCGACCGTCACTGATGACAAGGCCACCCAGTAGCTGAACGGGGTAGGCCCGCTTGCCTAGGGTTCTGACGCCAGCTTCTCTTGCAACGGCAAAGGCTTCATTACGGATGTCTTCTAGGCTTTCACCATTTGCTAATCTATTTTTGAACTCTGTGGTTTTTTCTCTTAGTTGGTCGTCGGACAGTGCTTGAATTCGGGGCTCCAGGGCCTCGATCTGGGCAACGATTTGGTTCAACCGTTTCACTTCCCGATCATTCTGATTGCCGAATATCATTTCTAAAAACTTCATGGGTTTTTCCCTCTCTTTTCATTTCATTCGGCACGGTGTGCCTGTCTTTGCAACCTATTATATCACAGGGGTCTGGTCCTATTTTTTAGTGTTTCATTACATAAATGTGGAAAAATTGTGAACAAAGTCAGGGCCTGTTCACGGTTTGTTCAAGGTTGGCCTTCGGGCTGCTTTCAGCTCTCCGTTTTTCTTCCCAAGGGGACGTCATTTTGCTAGTTTCCCTTGTTCATGTAAACAAAAAGAGGATGGGTGTCCCATCCTCTCAGATTCTTATGCAATCATCTTTGTTCTACTGCTCAAGTTACCGTGACCGGTAGGTAAACTGGACCATGGTACCTCTACGTTTGAACATGGCTCTATTCATTTCTCCTTGGATCATGAATAGAATGCCCAGGGAAATGATAATGTCCCCTGGTGACAAGATTTTCGGGAATGGATAGGGTTTGGGTACAGGAATGAACTTTCCGATCAAATTGGACCAGGTAACGGCCTGGTCAGAGGAAATGTAATTGATCACTGCACCGTCTTTAATGGTTGCCGCCAGTTCGCCAAGTCCAGCCATGTCCAGGGAAGCAAAGTCCACTGGCATGAGGAAGCCGTTGATGGCCATGGCAGCCATATTCAATAGGACGCCGATCAGAATGATCCAGGCCCCCTGTTTGTTTAAGTTCAAGACCACAACAATGGCAATGAGTACAACGCCAGCAAACGGGAAATACTTGAGCCAGTCGCCTGCAATGCCAAACCGTGTGATAATACTGGGTGTTAACTGCAATAAAAAGGACAGAATAACCAGCAATACGCCTCTGAACTGTGTGTCAGCCAAGTTGTCCAGACGTCCGTTTCTCAGTATGCCGATCAGGAGTCCAATGAGTAACGCTTCTACAATCATGGTGTCGCCCCCTTGTTTTTCCGCTGGTCTAATTCTATCAAATCCCCACTGGCCTGACTAGTCTTGTGTTTGCCTGAAAGCATATATTTGAGGATCAACCACCATAGGCCTACGTCTAGGACCAGGTCCCCAGGACTCACCGTCTTGGGTAAGGGATAGGGTGGTGGAATAACAATGCGGTCGGCCAACCAAAAGAGCTGGGTCTGTTCTTTAACAATGGCGTGGGCAAAAACTTGGCCCGCCTTGTAAACCTCCAGAGTCTCGTCGAAGCCAAAGACAATCCCCATGTAGGGATCAACCGGCATAAAGCCCCTGTTGGCAAAGATGACCAGGGCATTCATGACTGTACCAACCAGAAGGAGGACCATGCCGGGTTCTTTTCGGTTAAGGATCAAGAAGGTGACCAGTAGGAGATAGACTGCCACTTCAATGGAATGGGTATGGGCGTAAACAGTCTGACTGAGCCACTGGATGTCTGATCCCATGAGAAAGCCACTGAGCCACTCTATGAAAAAGGCTGCCAAAGGCAGCCAGATCACTTTTAGTTCCATTTCACTGAGCTTTTCTATTGAACCACCCATGATCATGCCGATCAGTAGGGCTAGAAATAGGGTCTCAACTAACATGCTCCGTCACCACTTCTTCCGTCATTTGCACCCTTGTAAAGGCTTCCACTACACCTGGGTGGAACTGGGTGCCTGCATTTTCCTTAATGATGTTAATGGCCAGCACCTTGCTCATGGCCTTCCGGTAGGACCGGTCTGAGGTCATGGCGTCAAAGGCGTCTGCCACAGCCACGATTGCTGCCTCAATCGGGATTTGGTCTCCCCTTAGACTATTGGGATAGCCGTTCCCGTCGTGGCGTTCATGGTGGTAGCGTACGATATCAGAACATTCCTTGAGGAATGCAATTTCCTTAATAATATTGGCCCCAATCTCAGGGTGTTGTTGGACTTCGAACAGCTCCTTAAAGTCCAGTTTCCCTGGTTTGTTGAGGACCTGGTCCTTGATACCGATCTTACCGATATCATGGAGTAGGGCCGCTGTCTTGATGGTCTCGATCTGCTTGGGGGACATACCCATGTTTTCTGCTATGGCCGTGGAATACTCGGCCACCCGGTGGGAATGGCCATTGGTGTATTCATCCTTTGCGTCGAGAGCCGCAGACAGGGTCCGGATGGTCTCAAAGTACATGTGTTTCATGTTCATATAGAGGATAAAGGAATACCGGGCCAGGAGGAGTGGGCCGAAGGACAGGATGACCACAAACCAACCACTGGTCGTAAAGGCGTAGACCATGAGGATTCCAACGGGAGAGATGGCAAAGAAATTCTTGGCATACCAAATCTGTTCCCGGAAAACATGGCCATAGGGCCTTCCCTCCAATTGACACAGGAGGCCGACAAAAATGCCGATATTCACGATTACATACACGGAGATAAGGACAACTATCCCCACTATGGAAAAGTCCATGAGGGAGGGTTCCTGAACGACAGACGACACTGCTGAAAAAGCAATCCCCGCCATGAGGGCACTGATGGAATACATGCTTCCATTAAAGAGCCGTTTATAAAAAGAACTGTTTAAGACATGATAGGTTTTACCGTCTTCATTGTATATTTTGAGGATGGTCCCCAGGCTGATAATCAGGGCAGCCACATAGGGATTAAAGATCAGTATGGCGGCAAGACCAATGGCAAAGCCAATGGACAGGTAACTCTTTTCCCCCAGGGGAATAATCAAAGACTCAGCTACCACCGACAAGACTGTAAAAAATAGAAATTCAAACCAAATATTGTTTTCCAACAGCGTGAAAACTCCAATGGCGCAGATGGCCATTCCAATGAGTATAACTAAGTTCGTGTACAGCTTCAATGACTTACTCATGGGTTCTCCTTACATGCTATTTTCAAAATAGGTCGACAGGTATTTTTATTACTTCCAACCAACGTGCGCGCCACCAGCTAGCACCAAGGAAAGAAGAGACATAACCATAACCATGATTCTCTTTTTCATGAGACATTACCCCCTGTCTATGTTGAGGCTCTGTGTTAACGCTAATTATTCAGGCTCTTACGCTTCGCTACGCTTAAAAGATGATAATTGGCGATTCATGAAGATCGTCGACCTATTTTAAAACCATATGAATTCTTCTGTTGAGTGCGTCCAGTGTTGCCCTTACCAACGCTTCTCGGTCGTCCCCTCTAACCATTGCTGAACCAACGTACATGTCCTCCCTGTGCCCGTCAAATGCACAGAGGGCTACGTTATACACATTTTGCTTTGCCAAGGTCACCTGTTCAACATCCTCCAGGACAACCCGCTGTTCCACCTTTAAAAGGCTGTGCAGACTCTCCAGGGTCGCTTCGATGACAAGCCGCTGTGCATTTCTGGACGTGTTAACCCCTTTTGCAGAACCGTCAAATACCTCGTCGTCTAGACGGAGGCGCACGGTCGCTTCAGCAAAGGCGTCGGTTCCAGACTGATAGCGTACTTCTTCCAGTAAGACACGGCCAATATTCTGGTCCGGCAATTCCACTTCGATTTGTGCAATGGAAACCGTCTTGTGGTCCAGTGACTCTCCAAATGTTGCTGCATATATGGACTGTATATCTCTTGAGATCTGTTTTGGACTGCGCTTTTGATTGGTCAGGACGTGGATTTCTCTAAATCTTTCTTCACCACTGATGACCTTGGCTGAAATCACACCATTCAGCTGCTTGATCAGTCCTTCAAATTTGTCAGCATGTTTCAATATGTTCGCCATGCTTCCCCCTCCAACTTATGTGTTAGACATTCTACTGCTATTTTATCACAATTTCGACCTTTTTTTAATGAGTGAAATAAGCTTGTTACAAATCGTTACTTTGGTACCGGTTGCGAGGTTACTGGTTTTGGGCAGTAAAAAACCGAGGTGGCAAGCACCTCGGTTGGGATTCTATATGAGGGATGGCTTATAGCTCCGGTTCGATTAGACCGTAACGACCATCTTTTCTGCCGTATACCACATTCACTTCGTCTGTCTCACCATTGAGGAAAACATAGAAGTTATGGCCCAGCATTTCCATCTGAAGCACGGCTTCTTCAGGATCCATTGGTTTGATTGGGAATCGTTTGGTTTTAACGATATCCAGTGCGGATTCTGTTTCTTCCACTAGACTTTCCGATGGGATTTCTTCGAACCGAATCGTATCATGGCCTCTAAACCGCTTCTCAATCTTGGTCTTATGCTTGGATATCTGCTTAGCCAGCTTATCCACCGCCTGATCAATCGAAGCGTACATGTCTCCTGTTCTTTCCTCTACTCGGAAGATCACATCGTTTTTCAACGGAATGGTAATTTCAACGATTTGATCTGCCTTCTGATGACTGAAAGTGGCGTGTACTTCTACTTCATTTCTGAAGTACTTATCAAATTTCGCCAGTTTCTTTTCCACATAGTCTGCCATTGTTTCCCGAACGTGTAAGTTGCGGCCAGTTACGATTACTTTCATAGAGTCAGCTCCTTCCAAAATCAGTGTGATTGCAATTCGCAATCGGTGTTCGCTCTAAATCAGCGCTAAATGAAGGCAACTCCTCCTTTTCTATTTTAGTTCCAACGTCTTGTTGGATAGTCTTAAGATACCCAAGGGTTTTGTGGAATAAACATATGGTTCACAAATTCCTTACTTGACTTTCATAGACCCATGAGCATGAGGGCCAGGAAGTAAGGGAAATGAAAAACCTGAGCAGATGCGCATCTGCCCAGGTTTTTATCTGGAAACTTGCTTTTGTCTATTATAGGCCATCGAGGCCTGTCCACCCATTTTCTTCAGCCTACGTTTAGGCCCCAAGGTCCGCTCATGTTCCTGTCGTAGGTTGACGACTTCTTGCTCTGTCGTAAGTACACGGGATTCCACTTCCTGAATTTTGCCAACAACGGTCTGGAGGTCTCTGACCGTCAGCCTGTCCTCAATATCCATATCACTTAAGTCGCTAATGCCTTCCCGCTCCAGTACGTTTCCATAGAATTTCAAAAACTCAATATCCAGTTGCAAGAGCTTGTCTTCAAGCACATGCTTCATTTGATCGATTGCGTCCAGATGTTCGACCGACTCTTCCTGGGTTGCACGAACCTCCTCGGATAACACCTTGGATTTTTTGCGCATTAAGGAGAGTTTTTCGATCGATAACTCTATCATTTTGCGTATACTTTTCTTGGTGTCCATTTGATCTCCCACCCTACCTTTGTAAGTACAGGATACAACATTTTGGATTCGGCTGTATAGTATATACCACAAAATAAGTGTTTGTAACAGGTTGAGGGGAATTTTCGAATGTGGGTTAGGTATTTTGGTCAATGATCTTATAAACAGGTAAAGGGTCGATTGCTCGACCCTATACTTTCTTGTTAATAAACACTGAATTGTGGGATGTACCTGCATCGGGAGAATTATACTTGCTCTTCATTTTTTTGCCGTCGTTCATACGCTTCACGTCTTTAGTGAGCTGAGCATGACTTTCTTTCATCTGTTCAATATTGCTTGTGTCTTGTTCGATCACCCTAGAGATTAGCTTCCCTAGCTCCGATTTAGGATCAACCTTGGTTTCAGCCTCTTGGACAAGCAACTTACTCTGGACTGATTCGATTTCTCGAATGATACTGTCTCTTTGTTGAATCAAGTGCACAAGACCTTCGATATCATCCCTACTGATAGCTAATTTTTGATTCAAAGCAATCTTGTACAATTTTTCATATAGAACGCGTCTGCGCTCATGTAATTGAGTAATCATAGTCTTTATCCTTGAGCCCCTGGCATGGATTTCGTAGCGTCCTTCCATGTTCCACGTAGGTCGTCAATCAATTCAATGACTTCATCAATATGTTCTGTGGACCGTTGAACCATTGCCTCACTTATTCTTCGTAGCATAAACTCATACAGGCTAGAAAGATTCTTACTCACATCATATTGAGCGTCTAAGGTTATATTCAACTCATTGATAATCCGTTGTGCCTTGGTTAAGTTCAAATTGGATTCTTCCACCTTGCCACTCTCCATATGGATTCTGGACAGTTTCAAAAATCGAATAGCTCCTTCATACAGCATGAGGGTCAACTGCTGTGGGGAGGCAGACATGACTTTCTGCTCAAGATAAGGGTCTGACTTACTTTCAGAATCATCCCTCTTTTTTGCTGGTTGTACTCGGGGGTTCACTTTGACCTTATGAAAATTTGATGGTTTAGAGTAGTTATATGGGTTTGCGATTGCCATAGGTTCACCTCACTATCCTAGCTGTTGAGACAGCCATGCTGATTGCTGATTCATTTGGTTAATAGCCGACTCCATTGCTGAGTATTGGCTCCAGTATCTATTTTCGATTCGAACCAAGAGATCCTCTTGGTCGCTAATGCGCTTATCAAAATCAAGTACTTGGCTATCAATTGTACTTATTGCACTCATATCTGTAACGAAATCGATCATGATGTTAAACTTAATAGATCTTAAAGTCTCTGCATCATCACCGGCGCCTGCTCTGTCAATTACTTCTTTCATCCCATTTATCATGGAATTGAACATGCGGTTAAAGACACCACTTTCCTTGTATTTCTGTTCAACTTGAGCATCTGTTAAATCATCGTCATCGTCGTTCAATGCGTCATCCGAAGGTGCTCTAAACAGAATGTCCATCACATTTTGAGGATTTTCTTGCAAGGCTGTCCGCAACTTATCCTGATCAATCGTTAACTTTCCTCGATCAGAATAGGATGTGGAGGAAATGCCAATATCTCTCAATAGGTTAGTTGAGAGCAATTCATTGGTCGTGTCATCCGTATATGAACGATAGACCGGCTCATAAAAACCAGATCTAATCTTGGATATCATTCCTGAAGTTATTGAGTCGTTCTTCAAAAGACCACTCTTGGCTCTTTCTTCCCATAGTTCTATTTCGGACTCAGAGAGGGACTCCTTCTGTTCCTTTGACAAGGGTTCAAATCCATAGTGTTTTTTCTCCGATAGCTTAGAGTTGATCTTCTCCAGCATTGTGTTGTATTTTTCTACGAAAGCCTCGATTTTTTCCACGGCGGAGTCAACATCGGAAGTTACTGTTGTGGAAAATGTACCAGTCGTTTTAGCTTCAATACTGAACCCATTAAAAGAGAATGAGTTTGAAGCATTTTCAAAGTAATCAGGATCCGCTGGTACTCCGTCAAAACGGAATCTTAAGTTCTGTCCGGTTTCATTATTGGCGTCATTATCACCGATCGTAAGACCTAGATTGAGGGTACCATTGAATAAGTTGCCTGTATCACTATTAACTCTAAAAAAGTTTTCCTCACCAGACTCTGTGGTGTTCAAGAAAAACCGTCCATATTGCTCATCATAAAAGGCCGTCAAACCAATATCTGCATCATTGATTTTATCAGCAACGTCACCCAATGTGTCACTAGCTGCAAAGGACAAGGATGTCGTGCCTCCTTTGGTAACAAACTCAACATCTGAAGCCGTACCTGCACGATCAAGAATTCTCTTGCTACTTGCTGCTGAAGTTACATTGTTCGCTACATCATCACCAACAGTAACACCAAAATTGAGCACTGCATTGACAACAGATCCAGTTTCCGAGTTAAAACGGAAGTCAGTGGCTGTACCAAGTGCAATACTTGCCTTTCCTGTACTAGAGTCATATGAGGCGGTTAGTCCAAGAGTTGCATTCTCAGCATTTATCTTGTCGACAACATCCTGAATCGTGTCTGTAGCCAGTACGTTTATGGTTGCAGTCCCCTGGCTACTTTGAATTTCGATATCACTATTTGTTCCTACAAATCCAGTGACATCAGTGGTGCTAGATTTTTTCACATTGGCAGCCAACTGAAGGATTTCAAAGGAGTAGCTTCCTGAGGGTGCTGCATTAGTTGCTGTTACATTCGCAATTGTAGAGTCAGAAATACTGGCAGTTTTTACCCAGTCCAACTCATCAGTATTACTTATAAAATAGGAACTCGAAGAATTTGACGCGTTGTTCAGACCAAATTCTTTCCTCATATCCACAACAAAATTAGCCATATCACGATTAATTTCATGATATGATTCCTGGCGCCAAACAGCTGTTTGTTTATCTCTTTCAAGACTAGTAACGCGTCGTTCGCGTTCTACTCTCATCAGATCCGTGACGATTTGGTCTATATCCATACCTGACGCTAGTCCACCAATACGCATTTCAATTCACCTTCCTATGCTTCGGTTTACGCCTTTTCATCAACAAAAAGTCCGGCTAATTCCCACATTTTTGCGATCATATCTTGTATTTTTTTAGGAGGAAATTCATGGATGACTTCATCAGTCGTGGTATCAATAACAGAGTACATCATTGTTTTTGTCGTCTCGTGGATTGCACGTTCAATTCGTCGATTATAAGCTGACAAACTCTTGTTTGCCTGTTCTATGGACTTGTCCAAAACTTTTTCATCAACTTCTTTTTCTTCAACTTGCTGACGTTTAATCTCCTCCACAGCTGGTTGCGTCGTATTTTGCTCGGCTACCTGCTCAGGTGCAACTGTTTCACTGATTTCCTTGCTAGCTCTCACGCTTGAAGCGGGAGTTGAACTAATGTTATCAATCCTCATAATTTTCACCTCACATTATTATTCTTCTACTTATTATGTCGGCATATTAAGGAATTACTTTAGGGAGAATCTATTCAAAAAAGCTAGGAATTTCAGTCCTCGATCACATTCGAGAGCTTGGCTCCTAGCTGCTTGTTGCTTGTGTATGGTCTATCACTCAATAAACTGTTGGTGATAATCAATATTAGCCCTTGCAAGATCATCATGCTTTCCGATGTCCATCCAGTACTCTCTAATTGGAAAACTGGATATCACCGCACCATTCCCCATAACTTGGTCAATTAAGTCGGTCATATCATAGTATTGATTCTTTGGAATAAGGGCTAGGATCTCTGGTGATAGCACATAGATTCCAGAGTTGACAAAAGCACTATACACGGGTTTCTCTACTAATGAGGTAACATACTCCTTATTAATTTCCACTACCCCATATGGTATTTGATAATTATACTCCCGGGTTGCTATGGTGATTTCTGCTTGAGTTTCATTATGAAACTCTAACATGCTGTCGAAATTCAACTTGGTAAGCAGGTCAGCATTCATCACAAAAACTGGGCAATTAATCTCGTCAACAATCATGGATAATGCCCCTGCCGTCCCCAGTCTTTTTTCTTCTCGAATGTATTGAATATTCACATTATATGGAGATCCATCGAGAAAGTGGGCCTCAATGAGCTCTGCCTTGTAGTTTACACAAAAATAGAATTTTTTATAGCCCATATCACGAAACTGCTCAACTATTGTTTGTAGAATCGGCTTCTGGCCCACATGAATCATGGGTTTTGGAATTTCTTTCGTTAGGGGTAGCAAGCGAGTTCCCAATCCCCCAGCCATAATAACAACAGGATTGTCTTTCTCCATTTCAGGGGCAATATCCGACACAACTATATCAACGATTGCACCCTCTTCATTGATCACAGGTACTGGTTTGTTATATGCCTTTCTGCTAATATCCAACAAAGCCCTTTGATCAAATCCCTTGCTTAGAAACTTGGGTTCTTTATTGAATACAGTAGAGGCCGGTGCCTCCATCGAAACAGCCCTTAGTATAGCTCGGCGCACGTCACCATCGGTCATGACACCTACTAGGACCTGAAAATCATCAATGAAGAAAATGGCACCAAAGCCCCCCTTGTCCATAAACTCGATCGCTTCACGGAATGATATCTTCTCATTCACAATAAGTTTATGCATTTTGCTACGGTTGCGAAGACTGATCATCTTTTTCACCTACCCATCTTTTCGAACAGGAATGTTGCAAACTCAAAATCTAGCGGTGTGTCTATGTCTACAGATCGCTCTGCTGGCATTTTATACCCATATGTGTTTGGATGCCAGTATTCCCTTGTTCTGCGGAAAAGGTCATAATTAAACACATAGACCGCCCCCTGAGGCAAGAAATACTTTGGGTAAGCTTGCCTGTTCTTCAAAGCATCCAGTCCTTGGACTGCATGGGCTAATCTCCCTTGACCATCCATGGTTTTAATCCAAGCCAAGGGATGCTCTGTCTCAACAACAGATATGACCGAATCAGCCGATTTCTTATGGAATAGTTCAATTGCTGCATCAATATCTTGAGTCGTTCTAAAAGGGGAGGTCGCCTGCATAATGGCGAATTCATCCACTTTCTCACCTTCTGCCTTTAGTTGTTCAATCGTATAGATGTAGGTATCAATTACACTGGATGTATCCGTTGCCAACTCTTGTGGGCGCATAAAGGGTATTTCTGCTCCGTAGGCCCTAGCCACATCAGCAATTTCCTCATCCTCAGTGGATACAACCAACCGGGTGATTCCCTTTGTAGCCAAAGCGGCTTCTATGGTATGAGCAATAAGGGGCTTACCTCCTATTTTCCTAACATTTTTTCGAGGGACCCCTTTTGATCCGCCCCTTGCTGGAATTATCCCTAACATAAAGGCTCCTTTTATTCACACACCTTCACTTAAACATGGTCAAGTGTCAACAATTCATCTTCACCTATAGCAACTTTAATCGTTTGACCTACTAGGTACTTGGTTACTTCTGGTGACAATCCTGTTCCTGGGCGCTTAAACGACAAATCCTCTAGGCGTATAACATGTCCTATTTCAAGGGCCTTGGATGTGACGATTGACCGCCGGAATGCTTCACGTTTTTCATGCTCTGATGCTCCAACAGACCTTCTATAAGTACCCATCGCAGTCACAATACGTTTACTCTGGTCCACTAGAGATTTCATTTCCTCGGGAGTTGCCGATACAGCATGGTCCGGACCTGGTAAACTCTTGTCCAAAGTGAAGTGCTTCTCAATCACACAAGCCCCTAAGGCAACCGCAGCTAAAGGTATAGTTGTGCCTAGGGTATGATCAGAGAATCCTACAGGGTAGGGATATGTGTTCTGAAAAAACTGTATATTCTTCAAATTCACTTCCTCGTCCTGGGGTGGATATAAAGCTACACAGTGAAGAATAATGATTTGGCTATTACCTGCTTGCTCAATCACTCGAATGGCTTCATCTACTTCAGCGATAGTACTTAAACCAGTAGAAAGAATAACTGTTTTTCCCTTTCGTGCAACATAGTCAAGGAATGGATAGTTATTCAAATCCATCGATGCGATCTTAATAAAATCTACCCCTAGTTCATCTACTAGAAAATCCACTTGATCATTGGAAAATGGTGTACTTAGAAAAGCTACACCCAAATCATCACAATAGCCCTTGTATGCCCTTAAGGTATCTTCATGCATTTCCATTGCGTTTAACTCATCGTCTAAATCCTTATTGGCTTCATATACGGATTTTGCAAACAAGGTGTCCTTAGTCCATGACTGGAACTTTACAACATCACACCCTGCTGTCTTAGCCTCTTGAATTAGAGTTTTTGCCAAGTTCTTGTCCCCGTTATGGTTGACTCCAATTTCTGCAATGACTAGCGGCATCATTCCATTTTCTATTTTTTTGCCCAACAATTTAATCATTTGAGTTCCTTTCTAGCCAAGCCGTGTTAACAAACTCCCACCACGTGTAGGAAGGGAGTTGTTTCGCTATCCAATCTATATACTGTTCCATAGCCGTTGGAATCAGTAAAGTTTCTTGCAAATCCATGACTTTCCTCAAATAGGATTTTACATCATTACGAAGATTATCTGAAAGCTCTTTCCTACTCGAAAGAGCTCGTAAATGACGTTTTTTTATTTCTATCGCCTGCTTCAACTGATGCTCATTTATCCTTTGATTGTCTCCAATAAAATTATCACCATGTTGACGATATTGTATTAAACCAGTGGTAATTTTTTTGGGTACTACGCCCTGTAAACAGGCTATCATTGCAAACCACCAGTCCGCTAGGATGAAATTCTTTGGAAAAGGGAGCGCATGATACAATATGTCTTTCCTTGCACCCATATTTGACAAGCCAATATAGTTTCTGTGCAATAGATCAGTGATTTGCGTTTCATCAGGTATATACCTACCCTCAAAATAAGAGGCTGTTAGTACTCTACCGGACCCATCGATTGTCTCCATGTCATGGAAGGCCATTTCATGGTGTCCAAGGACCTGCTTCATCATAGCGGTCTTGTTCGGAAGCATGATGTCATCCACATCAGCAAAACACAAGTGAGAACCTGGCCCCTCATGTTCACATCGAACGATATACTCACGGATCTCAACAGGTGTAAGACCCTTCGGACAGATCTCAATCCTGTCAGGTTGTTGAGACAAAAAAGGGATATCTCCTTCATATACGCCATCCAAATACACATGCCATAAAAACTCTTGATCTTCTTGATCAGCAATCGACTGAAAATATGTGTCAAAGAAAGGCTTCGCAGATGGAAACAAGACTGAAACAACTACCAATTTCATATCCGTTCCTTCTGAATCACTTGACTAACTACTCCAGCAGCTTGACGAATGTCCTCATCACTATTCAGAGTTGAACTTGGTAGACAAATCACCTCTGAAAATAGCTTGTGAGCTACCTCCTGTTTCCCATCAGCATATGTGGTATAAATAGGCATTTCGGAAAGCGGGGTAAAAAGCCTCCTCGTCGGTACGCCCTTGTCTTTTAATAGACTTTGCAGCTTAGTAATATCCTTAACTCCCTTTATACGAATGGCAATTAGCCATGTAGAAGATGTCGCTTGATCTAGAACTGATTGGAAAACTACTTGTGGCATTGCGCCTAGTACTTGCTTGTATATATCAAAGTGACGTTTCTTTATTTGAAGAAAACTAGGTAGCCTTTCTACCTGAGCCAGCCCCAACGAAGCCTGTAAATTGGTCATCCGATAGTTATAGCCTAACTCTGAATGAAAGTAGTAAGGGCGGTTATCTTTTGCTTGATTGACCACATAATGAATATGGTTTGCAGTCTCTTGGTCATGAGAAAGAACCATCCCACCCGAAGCAGTTGTGATCACCTTGTTCCCATTAAAACTGAGCACACCAAAATCCCCTATCGTTCCTGTATGTGCCTTTTTATAGTATGCTCCTAGACTCTCTGTTGCATCCTCAATAACGATCAGGTCTTTTTGTTTTGCAATGGAAATGATTTCGTCCATATCACAAGGATTCCCATAAAGGTGCACGGCCAATATAGCCTTAGTCTTATCAGAAATCGCTTCTTTTATAGCTTTTGTTGAAATGTTCCATGTTGCTTCGTCAACATCTACTAAAACAGGGGTTGCCCCAGTGTACAGGACCGAATTCACGCTGGCAGCAAAAGTGATATTGGGTAGAATAACCTCGTCACCAGGTCCGACTCCACTTTCCCTAAGAGCCATAAATAAGCCTGCAGTTCCACTTTGAACAGCAGTAACAGCCGGGGCACCAGTGAAAGACTTTATGGCCAATTCAAATTCACCTACAAAGGGACCATAGGTAGACACAAAGGTTGAATCCAAACATTTCATCACCCATTCTTTTTCTATGATACCGATATTTGGTGCATCAAGTTGTAAATTCATAGAGCGCTCCTTTACAGACATTTTCTGTACCATGCCCATGTTTTCTCTATACCTTCACGTAAACTAGTATTTAAGTCCAATCCAGTAATCTGTTTAAGTAGGGCTGTGTCTGGACATCTTCTTGTTGGCCCCCCGCTTTCAGTTGGCAATGGTTTAATAATGATTTCTGATTGTCCAACAACATCTAATACGGTTTGAGCCAAGGTTTGAATTGTAACCTCTTCTTGACCATTACCAATATGTACTGTTTTCTGGTCTGCAGCTGCATCCATGGCACAAGACACCGTATACTGGACTGCATCATCCACATAGCAAAAGGCGCGAGTGTGATCAACTGAATACACACCTAAAGTGTTTTCAGCCCGGTAGGCACGAACCATAAGTTCTGGAACAACATGCATCATACCCATTCTTGGTCCATACACATTGTGGTAGCGGACATTGGTGTATGTAAAGCTATTGTTGAGTGACTTGAAATGAATGTACATTTCCCCCCAAGCCTTGCTAAATGCATATGTCGAGCGAGCATTATTCAAGTCAGGAAAAATGATAGGAACCTCTTCCCCAGTTGGGATAGGAAAGTCACTACCCATAACCTCCAAGCCACCCGAGTAAATCTCAGATGTAGAAGTGAACAAAAGTTTTGGTTTTTTTTCTAGACTACATATCCAATCTACAATGTTCATTACGGTCTTTGTGTTAACATCAATTACGTCGTGAGGGCGCTCAATTACAGCCTTAACCCCTATCACAGCAGCTAAATGATAAACAATATCATAGTCTTGGTCCAGTTGATCTATTGTAGCAGGGTTTGTCAAATCAGCTTGAATAAAAGTAACATTCTCTTTCGCGATCAGATGCTGAAAGTCATCATCATAATTATTTCTCAACAAGTTGTCTATTAAGTGAACTTCTTCCCCTTTTTCAGACAAGTATTCTGCAATATGGTAGCCAATAAACCCAGCTCCACCTGTTATCAGATTTTTCATTTTTTTTCTTCCTTTAGCTCTGGTATATGACCTTTTCCAACACCAAGTACATGGGCTTTTTGACGAAGGAGGTCTTTGATTTTTTCATCTGTTAATATGTCGAATCCGTCTAAAAACAGCTTTTCCTCCAGGTCAATTATTTTCTTATCTATCGACCAGTTCAAATAGGGATCATGGCGAACCAAAAAGAGGACAGCATCCGACTCATTAATCGCGGCATTCAAGTCTTTCCTAAATGCTTCTGAAGGTATGACGTCCGTCTTGCCTACAATTGGGTCATGGACAATACATTGAGCGCCTCGCTTTTGTAAGGCGTCATAAATGACCTTTGTAGGTGTGTTTCTCGTATCATCAACATTTTCGATGTAAGAGACGCCACAAAGCAAAATTTTCTTGTTCTCCAGCTCACCATGGAAATGATTATTGACCAAGTCAACAATATGTAAGGGCATATGATCGTTAATCTGCAAAGCTTCTAGTGACATATCGAGTGACACTTGATCGTTGAAAAACTTTTGAATCCCCCACTGAGCGACGATAGCATCTTTTGTCAAGCAATAGCCACCTACACCTACACCGGGCTTCATTATATTATTATGGGTTCCTTTTCGCATGCGGATAGCCTGTATCACTTCAAAGAGATTTACACCCATTGCTTCTGCTGCTAGGGTCCACTCATAGATAAATGCAATGTTCATAGCCCTATAAGAGTTTTCAAGTACTTTTGAAAGCTCAGAGGTCCTTGGAGACCGCATCTGGACAAGTGGATACTCATCTACATTAATCACAGTAGATAAAAAGGCAGAAACTTTTTTTTCACTCTCATCATTCACAGACGAATGGACTCTCCAATAATTCTTGATGGAGTTGATGTAGTTTTTTCCAGGCATTACTCTTTCATACGCATGTGCCAAATGAATGGGCCCATCATAGTTACGTCCTCTGAGTTCCTTTTCTAGGATAGGAAGGATTACATGCTCTGTTGTGCCTGGAGGAACAGTTGTTTCAATCATAAGCAAGGCATTAGGCTTCATGGTCTTTCCGATCTGACGAATAGCATTTTCGAATGGGTCCATTCGAACAGACGAAGCATGATAGTCATCACTTACCTTATCAACATCCAAATTTATGTCAACGATAATCACATCTGCATGGCTCAGAGCTTCATATGAGGAAGTCGCAATCAGATTCTTCCTATCTAAAGCAGCTTCATGGATCATCTGGTCCAGCAAGGGGTCTTCTGATTGAATTGGGGATACCCCTGCATTCATCTTGTCAATTTTCCATCGATGTGCTTCGCCAGGTAGATCAATTCCGACTACGCCATAATAGGCATTCCCATCTGATGATCGTGCGTCTGCACAAACCGCTGCCATTGCACTCCCTACAAAGCCAATGCCAATAATCGCCACGATTTCTCTTCCCAGTGCCTTTTGCTCTTTTATGAATGTATTCATTTTAGCCTCGTTTCATTATGGAAGCAGGTACACCTATAGCTAAGGCTCCTGCTGGTACATTTCTTGTCACTGCTGATCCCATGGAAACGCTTGCTCCACATCCCACTGTTACGTATTGTATAACTGATGCACCCATTCCAACTAAAACATGGTTTTCAAGGATAACCCCTCCGCCAATCACAGCACCAGGGTTCACAATTGAGTGAGAACCAATTCTTACGTCATGTCCAATTGAGACATTATGATTAATGTATACGTTGTCCTCAATGACAATATCGGCAGTCATGGCCGTACCTTTACATATGATTGATCCCCAACCAACGGTAGTCGTATCTGATATCCAAGTCTCTGGATGAACCAAAACTGCTGGATTTAGCCCTAGCTTCAAACACTTATGGAACAGTAAATCCTTCAGTTCAATATTGCCCAATGCAACAACAAAATGTGCTCCCTCTGGGATATCTGACTCATCCACAAGGGTCACAAAGGCCGGGTCTCGATAGGCATTATTCGGATCAACGAATCCCACTAGATTCCATGTTTCCTCACTCGCATTGATTTGATTCACAAGACAATGGACTTCTCGAGCCAAACCTCCTGCTCCAACAATATATAGGTCTTTCATTCCTACCCCTTTATCTCAAATCCGAGCTCCATTAAGCATTTCTTGATTCGTTCCATTTTGGGATCTTCAAGAAACTGAAAGTCATGGAATACTTCTAAACTATCATCTGCCGAATGTATGCAGTTTACACTAGCAGGTATATCAAACTCCAACTTAAGGCGATCTCTTACCCTTCGTTTCAGGAAAAAATGTTCATTGGTTACAAAAGGATCTTGGGCTGTTGGTTGAGTTCTTTCGGGTTTGTCATCATATACCAAGAGGATCTTATATGGCTTCCCATTTTCGCTGTGCCCACTACCATCTGTCCAGTTCCCGCCTCTAACATTTTGAGTAACTATAGCAACCTCTTCTTCAGTTAAAGTCCCCTCATACAGGGTGACTAGTTGGTTTTTCATCATTTCTTCTTCGAATACCTTTCGAAAAACTGGGTAGTCCTTTTCCACTTCTCGAAAATAGAATAACATGATATCTCCATGATGGGACTGGGCCGCAAGCCCACTCATGTACCATTTTTCATTCTTATAGAAGGGGAACACTTGGTCATCTGACCCCCATATCTTTCTGAAAGAATCATACCCGAGAGCCCAACCGTAGTCCCTTAATACCAAGTGAATATTCTGCAGACTAACAGCATAGTCCACACGGAGTGACGAAAAGCATTCTTCTACCATGTCTACATAATCATAATGGACGATATTGGTAGTTTCATTATGATTGCCCTGATATTGAATCAGATCCTCTTTGAATCGCTCTTGATAAGCTCTAGCGTCATTCGAATCATCAACAGGAATCCCAGAACTCAATCCTCTATGATAAAGTACATGATAGAGAAGGGCTAGTGATTGATAACTTTTAGATGGCACTCTAAAACAACCCTTGTGCCAGATATAGCTATCAACCAGAATTTGAGCCAAGTCACTCCTGTACAGAGCCATGTTTTTGTACTTATAGCCGATTGAACCATAGACGCCGTATAAGTCAATCTTAACCCGGCCAATATTACTACCATAGAACCGATTATGATAGTCCTTTACGAGTAAGTCCTCTATTTGGTATATGTCCTGATCGACAATCAGTAAGTCAATGTCTCCATCTATACGAACCTTTGGCAAGTCATGAAAGTGCCTTGGGATCACATAACGTATATCGCGCTTCTTTAGCTCCTCAAAAAAGGCTTCTACAGTTAAGTCTTCTCTGATATAAAACTCGCTGGCTTCAATACCATTAACATAGTCTGTACCTTCTAACAAACCCATCTCGTTGAGTTGCTCAGATATCTCTTTGTAATACACTGACGTAACAACGATCTGATAAGTGCCACTTTTAAGGTTCACGATTACGTTAGGGCTATGAATAGGAATGCCCAATAGGGTTTTTCCCCACTTCCTCAGGTCATTATCAATGAAGTAGGCAACTTCTTTTTTCGACTTCATCACGTATTCCTGACCAGTTATGCTCGCGCCAAATAAAATGATATCCATGGGTCCCCTATATTCCTTTAATCAATGATTTTTGCCTCAATAAAGCAAATGCTTCGTAAACAACCTTGTAAGAAAGACCAGAAAGGTTTGACAGGTCTAACAGTGACAAACTGCCTTCCCCATAGGACAATAAATACATTATCGCCTTATGAAGAAGCCCCTTGTCTGATCTCGCTCCTAACCCATCCATCAGGGCATATTTTTTTAGATGCGGTTCACCGTGAGGCTTAAGGTTTACAAACTTACAATTGGTCTCTAAAACAAAAATGACATTTTTGTAGAATTCAATTCCCTCTTCCATGGCATCAAAGGAGATCAAATCCTTATTATCAGCAGATGTATGGTAAGCGTCATACTCCAGATAAACACTTCTCATAAGGGAGCCTACTGGTAAGTTGAACCCCGGTGAGCAGTATTGACGCTCATCACTACCAAAGGGATAAAAATCCACGATCCGAGAGCCTTCCTCTTGGGCAAGTAGATTTTCAACAACTTGATCCCCTAGACCATCTCCCCTTTTTGATCGTTTATAGGTATAAGGAACGCTAGTACCTTGGCATGTTAGGACAAATCCAGCTTTTACATGTTCAATCAAGTCCTTTCCTTGACTGTCTAAATAAGTGATCGCTCCAATCGTTTCTGGTGCTATTACAAAACGATACGTATACTTTGTTTCCCCCAAGCTATGAATATGCTCCATTAGCTGAGATAGTACCAATGGGCCAGATAGCTCGTTGTTGGCCATGGATGGATGACATAGATAGCTGGTGAATAACACTTCATCCTTCAGAAGTCCTGGTTTAACATAATCTGCTATGGTCATGTGGCCGTCCGTTAGACTCGCATCAATAAAAACTTCATATGTGCCTTCATCCAAGAGGTCGTATTGGTCCTTTGACATACAAAAACCCCAGCGCTGCTCATAATAGCTAGTCCGATAGGGAATTGCATGGGGAACAACTTCTGATACATATAAATGAGATTTAAGCTCTTCTAAGCTTACTTGCTTATGAACAGAACAGCTATAACCAAGTAAATGGAGATTGTTGTTGTTGAAATCTAGTATTTTTTCTTGATTCGGCCCCTTAATCCAAGCTGCACGTGGATTCCATTCCTTAGGGACAACCCAATCCAATACATGTGTTCCCGTTGGTATTTCATAACGGGTTAGAAGGTGGTTGGTATCAATAATGTCTAAGGACTCCCGAACACCATTTCCAGTAATGCTTCGAGTTATTGGCCATAGTGCATCAAACAAGGTTTCTAATTTAGTCATTGTCAATCCTCTTTGTTAAACTCCATGAATCCTCATGCAACAGCTCTTTTACACTTCTGTGGACCAGTTGGTAGGGTACATATTCCACAAGCATTCTTTGGTCATTTGACAAGTGTGACTCCACTATCCCCTTGTCTCTCATGTACAGGATTAGACGTCTGAAGTCTGCACCTCTCCCCAGGTCTAGATCCCTACAGAAGAAAACAATAGTTTGATCATATATCTCACTGTTTATATCAATTTGGCCTGTAAACGTTTTGTCAAATCGATACGAGACCTCTTCTCTCCACTCCAAATGATGAGCCTCTGTCATTTCGTGGAGCACATTTCCTATGGCTCCAACATGAGCATTTTTATCGTATAATTCTGCCATTAAACCATTTGCACCCATAGAAGCAAAATCAGTGACCTCGAAATGGCGTGGGTCAACATTTGGCCCGAACACCAAATACGAAAACAGACCATCCAAGGTACGTCGTGCTTTTCCTGATTGCCTTAAAAACTCGGAAACATGCCCGACCTGAGACGACGTTAGTTGAGGGTTATACATTTCGCCTTTCGTGTAACTATAGGAAAAACACGGAACTAAAATAGTCCCACCTTTTTTTGCTACATCGACTAATATTGACTCAAACATCATTAGGCAATCTCTTACAGTATTCCCCAAACCGATAATACCTAAAATATCCAAGTGTAGAATCAAGGGACGATCCAAGGAGGCACGTAATAAGGTTTTATATAGCCAATCTCTATTCATTCGTCCTCCTTAGCAAAAGTATAAAACGCAAAGGCATTTAACAGTGTATCCTCTAGATTATTGGATTCCATACTGGATTCAATAGCACAATCACACTTTACATATCCCAACAGTCTCAATTGTTCTTGGACTAGATTCCTGATTTTCTGAGATGCAGAGGCCACGTTTATATGGAGATAATGGCCAACATACTCATTCAAAATGGTCACTAAGTCCGATAGTGGGAGTTTCGTTCGAATAACCTCCTCATAAATATCGTGAATAAACCAGACGTGGTCAGACCTTAGTCGATCTATTGCCGATGCCCGTGCAGGTGACAAATAGGAGGGAACGGGTCTGTATATCATTAGACCTTCATCACTTTCATAGGATCCAAATGCAGGGGTTGGAGCTGTCCACTCCATGATACATAAGCGTGTATTATCATGTGAACTCTCTGGGCTTGAAGTAACAACGAAGGGTTCCCCTCCTTCACTGTGCGTCAAAATTGCAATAGCGTCCTTTGGTTGTCCAATAACTAACACACTATTTTTTACTTGAACATCTTCCTTAACGCCATTTGCTATGGGGGGATGTAACTCACTTAACCCTATATGTACCTCACTAGCACGGAGTAATACACGCACGTGGGAATAGAATGATTTCACATCGTGACGCTCTACCGCACTCATGATTTTATCCATGTGCTCACCAAAGGAAAAACGACTAAAGAAATTGATCAGAGATGCATCAAATTCGCGTTTTTGAGTGACAAGAGCACGGTATAGTTGCATGTTCTCATTGGCCAAAATGAGCGCTCCCACGCAAGATAAAACAAACATTTCCATAGATTCTTTGGGCGTTTTACCCATGCGGATAGAGCCATAGTCGATGAACTTCATTTGCCCACTGTTATCAGGTAGGACATTCCATAAGTGAGGGTCAACAATATACAGGTTATGTCTCTCCAATCGTTCCATTAATAGAAAAGTAGTCCAAACCCCCTGCCAAACCATCGCGAGAGACCATTCCACGGGGTATACTACCTGTTCTATCCACTCGTGTTGCAAAACAAACCCATTGATAAAGTCTAGGTTTCGACTTTCATGCGTTTGAACGAGAAGATTGCGTAAGTCTTGTTCCTCTTCGATCACAAGAAAGACTTTTCTATACTCTTCTGAGAAATGTGGGTAAAAAACCCGGTATAAACTGCACGTCTTCTTATCCAACACTAAATTGCAGGCGGAATCCCTCCCTGGTAAGAGCTGCAAGTGTTTATTACGATCAAATAAAGCCTTTAGTTTCTCCTCAACCTTATGTCTATACATGTGGATAAGTGGTCGCCCGTCAACTATCCGTTCCAGTGCCATACCCATGCTTAACAATGATTCTTTTATTTCCTCATAATAGCCGCTGGCTATGTAAATCGGCTGATTGCTTAAAAGCCCCTTCATCGCTCGTTCTATAGGAACATAGGGAACGCCAAAAAACTCCTCTTGCTCATAGGCATTTAGAGAAGTTATATGGCTTGCATTTAGTTGCTTCGTTTGCTGGATATGGGCTAGAAGCATTCTTGCTCCACCGCCAGTACCCAAAACGATCACTGATTTCAAGTGACCACATCCTTATTTGGATTGATTAAGTTCAATTTTCTCCATCAAATCAGATACTGTCTTCACTGCATACATCTCTTGTATTGGGAGGCGTACACTAAAAGTTTCTTCTATTGCGAGGATCAAATTAATATTAAGAAGGGAATCCCATCCCTCAACTGTGTCCATGGACGACGATGGGTCTATAACCACTTTGGGATCTGCCAATAAATCTCGAAAAATCACTTGAATCTCTGTTAGAATATCATTCTTATTCATCTGTTATCCTCTTCAAACAGTCAGGAAATGTAATTGGCCCACGTATTGAATACGTGTAGCACTCTTGTTCATGATCCCATTTAAACTCCAATGACTGGAGGGTATCTTCCATAATTATGTTTTTTTCAGTCTTCAAATATTTCGCATGAATCTCAATAACTTGCTCATGTAATAGTCTATTCACCAGAACTGAGAAAATTCCTTTTTCCAAGTCTCTCTTAAAGACGCGACAACTCATGACCCATTGATCAAGGTAGAATACTGAACCCTCTTTACGTCCATAGAGTGCTGACACCAATCCTGCATCCGAGAACCGGTCTATCAAAGTGCCATAAATGCCAATGTACCCCTTTTGCCCCTCTATGTAGGGGGCTAACTCAGATTCTGTAATGCGAACCCCATTTAGGTTAAATTGATTGGTCTTATTGATTAATTGGAGTATTCTCGCTTGGTACAAGGGGGAATATTGCTCAATTTCTGTTTCCATCGCCAATTGTTTTAGGTACTCAGCTCTGTGACCTACTTGATTCAACAGCTGATCGCGCTTCGCATTTGAAGTATAATAGTCAGCCCGCTTCTGGTCTTCGTGGGTTAGTGCATATTTGTGAAAGTAGCCACCATGGGCAATCTGTTTCATAAAACCAGTTGGCTCATTGCTCACTTCAGGTACGGACACCATTGGAAGAGCTTGACTGACTTCCATTCTTTCAGCTGGATTATCGTCCAAAAATACAAGGGAGTCCACACCCACATTTAAGATATGGGCAATCTCTTTTATCGACTGAGACTTCAAATTCCAATTCGCCTTGATCACTGCAAAATCAGCTTCTCTAACTATGCCATTTGGGTGTCTCAAACCCAACAAAGCGTTTTCTTCTTGGTTCTTACTAGCAATCGTCAAAATCACGCCAGCATGTTTCAGTTGTCTTGCATCCTCTTGAATGGCTTTGTAGGCTGATGAAGCTCCATTTTCAGGACCTATTTCAATTCCAGATTGACCATCATCCCCTATAACGCCTCCCCAGAGGGTGTTGTCTAGGTCAAGGCATAATACTTTCTTACTACCACCCAGAACTGTATGAATAAGATTTGCATAGGCATTGGAGAGTTCTATGGTTGCATTAGAACTATATCCCATCCGAAATGCATGCCACAAGCGGTCATCAAACCATCGTTCTAATCCGAACCATGCTCCAATATAGTTATTGTCATTAACGACCACGTGGTCAAACCGATCCAAAGCTAATATCCTGTTGTTTAACTCGCGTACATAAGCAACATGCCCTCTGATGTCCACTGACTCAAAAGGTCCAAGTAATCTGGAGTGATCAAATTCAATCGTGTTTAGAACTAGGTTAGCCCTTAGGTTTTTGGCGGTCATCTCCACAATTGAATTCAATTGATCCTGAAACTGCTCTGCCAATTCAATTGGCGTCTCCTTTCCATCAAGAAAAGGAGTTGACAAACCTCTTCTGCTTAGATTCACAATCACAAAGTCAGGGTCGAATGCGATCAAATCGTCATTATCAATACATATGTCCTCATAGTACCGATTAAATCCACCTTCAAAAAGTTGAACTTGATAGCCCTTATCCAGCAGAAAGAGTTCTATATACGATTTTAACTCTGCAGTAGTGTGATTCCCCACTATCGCAAGCCGCAGATCTCTGCCTCTGTCAGCTTGCCTCATCTCATTAAGAATCTTTCTCTTCGACTTACGAATCTTTGCATAATCTAAGGGATAGGACAGCATGGGTCCTCCTTATTCTTCTACAGCCTCATTAGTCGAAGCTGTTTCGTCATCCAATAGCTTAAGGTAGATATCTACAACACCAAGTAGATCTTGCAAATGCTTGATGTTAAATTCAATCCATTGATGCATTTTTTCTGTCGTATCAATTGGACTAAAATCAGACTCTTTTAAATACTCAAAAGTTGATGGTGTTTGAACGATAAACCAGAAACGCAGATATTCCAATTGAATCGTGTTTCGTACACCATAAATGATTGCCTGAATTTCTTTGGCTCTTGCATCAGTTAGGTCAACCTGTAATTGATCCTCAAGGTACTGAATATGCTTATAGAGACCGTCTTTGAGAGAGTGGAGCATATTATACTGACCTTCAATGTCTTTATCAAAAAGTTTTCTTCTCATTTCAATAACTTCAGGATCAGCTGTAATCACATGCTCCTTAGCAAAGTTTAGTGGGCTAACCGCATACTTTGTTAGAGCTTCAGAAAGTGGCAAATACTCGGTCCCTGGAATGAATGCCCCCCCTTCAGTAGCATTGACGACTTTCATTCCTGACACCCCTGCTTGCATACTGAACCATCTGATCCAGTTATACCAAAGGGCATTTGTAAATACAGTTTCTTGTTCATTTCCCGGAACAGGAATGCGTGACTCCTCATGTCGCTTCTTGAAAAAGCTCGTTCTTTCTTCATTGTATATCTTTGAACCTTTATCATACATGGTTCCAGATGTATGATCCTCACCATCATGGCCATAAGCCAAGTCCTGTCCGATGAGAATTACATTAGTGCAACCTAGTTCCTTTGCGATAGAGAAAGACATATGGGCAACCGATTGGCCGGCCTCTACTGCCAATACGTCTGGAATAATTTCTTTAACCCAGGTCTCAACTGGAGATGTATTACGAATGGACATGATTTTCCTGTTGGTCAAATAGCCTGTGACTGTACTATCAGTAACAGAAGCACCAACAAAAATGGACTCCTTTGGTAACTCAATATGTTTGTAGAATACGTTGTAGTGTTCTTTACCACGCTCCACATTGACCACAAGGTCCGGTGTAATGCCAGCGTCTTTTAGTTTTTGAAGGGGTGTCATGCCAGTGATTATTAAAGCCTTACCCTGTAAGTCTCTCAGGAGTTGGAAATTTTTATCCAATGAAGGACCTGCCGACACGATAATGGCAGTTGCCTTGTCCTCTGGTTTAAACAACTTCACCTGAGGCGTATTGATGATCACTTCCTTGTTTCTTAGAATATTCTGAATCCCAATTAGGGTGTCCTCGGATGAGTCTCCAATCCCTTTGAATGTAAATTTCAAATAATCAAAAACGGTTTTTCGAATACTTGTGCCTTTGTCAGCCAATAGACGACGGTATCCACCACTATGGATATAGTCTATTTTGTTGGCCTTATTTAAATTGAACCGATTAAATTCGTTGAGGTTGTACCCGAATGAATCATCATTGGCTATAATTCTCAAGCGAGCATCAGAAAGTACGTGTTCTAGATCTCTAGTCCTTAGGGCAGCGGTCAGAATGTCCTTCCGCGGCTCAATGACAAGAACTTTTACCTTTGCTTCGGAATGGGCTAACAATTCCTCGACTAAATAGCCCATCCCAAAACCCACAACAAAAAACAACAAAGTCCCTTTGTCAATGTGCCCTTTTAGCCTTAACCTAACTTCGTGAACTGGGTTCACTAAGCTATGGAGTAAAATCCTTTCGCCGTCATGGGCATTGGCGAAAACAGTAGCATGTTCTACATTGTCTACCACTTCAACCGCTGATAGTTCTTGATCCCAAGGTAACCCCTCCGATAAAGAATGATTATATAATTCCAACGCTCTTTTATTTTTTTTCCATAATTCCATGACTATCACCCCTATACAAACTGACGCAAATTGTACTGAAGTTGGTCATAAATATAAACATAATCTTCAGCCTCATAAGCGGCCACAATTTCTCGGAATATTGTATTCAATGATTGGATGACTTGTGGACTTGTTTGGTGTTTGTCCATGAGTTGACTTAAAAGTGTATGTAATGCTTCCAAGTCCATTTGTTCTTCGATTGCCTGCATGACAATTTGATCAAGCATGACGCCCTCCTTTATCCATGTATAAACCCTCAAAAAGGTCAAGTACTTATACATAGATAAAGAAATAAAAGCCAGCAAGCTGGCTTCTATTTCTTTTCTAATCATGTGAATGAAATTAACGTAGAAGCTGTAGAACACCTTGAGGCTGCTGGTTCGCCTGAGCAAGCATCGCTGTAGAAGCTTGGTTAAGGATGTTGGCTTTTGTGAACTCCATCATTTCCTTGGCCATGTCTACGTCACGGATACGGGACTCAGAAGCAGTCAAGTTTTCAGTAGTTGCTTGTAGGTTGTTGATTGTGTGCTCTAGACGGTTCTGGATAGCACCCAGGTTAGAACGAGTAGTAGAAACTGTCTCAATTGCAGTGTTTACAGTGTTTACAGTCGCTTGAGCTGCAGTGAAATCAGAAACATCAAGAGAGTTTACACTCAGTGCTGCTGCACGCATATCACCAACGCTGAAAGAAATACTCTCATTATTTGCGCCAATCTGAATATCAACGTTACCACCACTTACAGCAAATGTGTTGTTTGCTGAGATGGAAGCTGTAGTGTCAAGATTCGCATTGATTGTTACAGTCACACCCAGATCACCAAAGGAAATATCCTTTGTGTCAAATCCAGTTGGGAAAGTACCAGTAAGGTCAACAGATTGAACTACAGTAGCAGCAGAGTTTTGTACGGTTAGCACATCTGTTGATTGTACGTACGATACAGTGTAAGTACCAGTAGCAGCACCATTGGATACGATGTTTGCAATACCATCATCCACACCAAGGTCTGAACCTACAGAACCAACTGATGAACCTAGACCACCATTAAGCAGGTTGATCTTGTTAAACTGAGTAGAACTACCGATGTTGTCAATTTCTTTTTCTAGCTCTGAAATTTCAGAACTGATTGCAGTACGGTCATTCGAGTCCAAAGTTTCAGAAGAAGCCTGAACAGATAGCTCACGCATACGTTGTAGGATTGCGTGTGTTTCATTCAATGCACCTTCAGCGGTTTGGATCAAAGAAATACCGTCTTGTGCGTTTCGCTGTGCTTGTTCTAGACCACGGATCTGACCACGCATTTTTTCAGAGATGGATAGACCAGCTGCATCATCCGCTGCACGGTTGATTCGGGAACCAGAAGATAGTTTTTCTAGGGACTTCGCTTGCATTCTGTTAGCTGAAGATAGTCTAGAGTACGTGTTAAGCGCTGCGATATTTTGATTAATTCTCATAATCAATTCCTCCTTGATATAGTAACTTGGCATCCTTGCCTACAATAGTTGAAACGGAAGTAAACTTGCGGCCGCGTAAGAATACTTGCTGTTCAATAGTATTATCGGCAAAACCTGAAAAAGCTTTACAAGAAATCAGAAAGTTTTTCAATTATTTTGTCCATTATTATTGTTGGGTTTGTAGTTGATCGTATAGTTGTCATTTTCCAGGGTAATCTGGCATCCTTCTCGATTTTGAACGTTAATTATAATTGGACTTTTGAGGTTGACTGTCATATTGTCTACGGTGTCTGGAATCTTCACAACATTGAAGACGGCCACATCCTCTGGGTTATTGACATGAAGCATTTTCACCAAATCATCATTTAGGTCAAAATCATACTCCCCATATACCAATGATGGAATGGTCAAAACAAATGCAATCTCTGGATCGTTAATCGATTGCAACCACATGAATGGTACAGGGTCTTCCGTATCATAATTACGAAGTAGCACAAAATCTTTTTCGTTGGAGAATCCCAACAAGCCTTGCTCAAAGTGAATCTGATGTTTCACCTCAACATCCAGTTCACCAAAACTCCGCGTGTTTAAACGCATAAACACCACCTCCAACTGGTATTTACCCGTAATGAGGTGGTGCAAACATTCTTACTTTTTCTTGTTCATCAAGGTCTTCATCATGTCAGGAGTTACAGGTTTTGACACTGCTGCTTCTTTATTTTGATGCTCAATCTCATCATGGATTTCCTTCCGAAGAATTTTAACGGACTTAGGCGCTTCTATACCGATCTTCACTTTGCCGTTTTCCAGTTCAATTATTCGGATTTCAATCTTTCCGTCAATGAGTATACTCTCGTCCTTTTTCCTTGTCAGTATCAGCATGCATCCCCCTATTGCTTCAATATTGGATGCTTTACAGACCAGTCTGAATTCTCCAGCACCAGCTGTGCACCTACTTTTTTAATTGTATTAATAACGATCGGCCCCAGCAAGTTGATTGTTGTTTCCTCAAATTTTTCTGGCACTGCAGCTACGCTGTACACGATCAGTTCTTCTGCTTGGTCAGAACTCAAAATATTCACTGCTGTTTCATCGATTTCAAAATCATATTCGGGCACAAAGAAGAATGGCTCTACGATAATAAAACACAACTCTCCATTTTCAATGCTCTGCAACCAGTGAAAAG
The DNA here is from genome assembly GCA_964342805.1 of uncultured Peptostreptococcaceae bacterium. Lineage (GTDB taxonomy): Bacteria > Bacillota > Clostridia > Peptostreptococcales > Acidaminobacteraceae > CAYFHQ01. The sequence continues at coordinate 47,608 of CAYFHQ010000007.1, forward strand.
GTACATTATCCTCAGGATTTAGAATTAAAACAAATCGTTCTTGACCTGGAAAGCCCAATACACCTTGTGGGAATCGAATAATGTTTTCTTCATCTATTTCAATATCACCAAAATACTTTGTTTCTATTCTCATATAACCTCCCCTAAACTTCTTCATCGAATTGAATATCTATGTTGTTTTTCTGTTTCACATATATATCCACTTTCCCTCGCTGATAATCGACCACTGTTTTTGTCGGATTAGCAGTTAAGTTGAATTGTGCCCGCTTTAATTGGACATCAAACGTCCCCCGCTCTACATTGATTACTGGGGGATGGCTGGGGACTGAGGCTATGTTCCACTCATCCTCAGGCTTCCATGCATTCTGAATGGCCTGCTCGACAATTTGGTCAGCGCCATCATGAATTTGTGCAAGGGCATCACCTTGACCGGAAACAGTTGCTGCATAATTGGCAGCTGCCTGTTTGGCCAAATTCTTGGCTTCTTCTAAAGCTTGATCAAGATTCTTGAGCCCAGCATCTGCGCGGGCCGCACTTTGATCAATTGTCATTTGCGGATCTGTTGTTGTTATCTCCACCTCTGGCAATGTCGTATCGATTTGCAGATCAGCTTGACCTTGTTCAATGGTCATCTGCCCAGGTGATCGGTTAATCTCTAACTTTAATGGTGTTGTTTGAATGCGGATCATCCGTGATCACTCCCCATCATTCTTCAACTATACCTGAAAAACTCTTGTGGACCTACCTTAGGAAATCTACCAGTGAGGGTTGGATCACACGAGCACCAGTGGATAAGGCCGCCCGATACACATTTTCAGATAGTTTTAACTTCATAATGACTTCGCCCATATCAGCATCTTCTGCTGAGCTGAGCAACTTGGTCATTGATATTTTGTTTTCGCCTAGTCGTGAAGAAACCAGCTCCAGTCGATTTACTCGTGCGCCAATATCTGCTTGGACGGTCAGCAATCTTGCATGGTTATCATCGAACTTCTTAATGAATGTACTCACTGTGTCATTATCCCCAACTTCTAGAGCTGAAATCAGATCATCAAAATCTTTCATCAGTTGGGATTCTGTCGTACCTACTTGTTCAACCTGAAGCTCTGGTGGATTACCGTCATTTGGCATATTATTGGTTGTGAACACAACCGGTGATCCTGAACCAGCAATTGAAGCTACTACCTCACTACCAGGGAACTTAGCGTTTAATGCCGTATTCAAGGCTGTTTGTAAGTCAGAGACATTATTAAGCGTTGCCCCAGAGTCGATTTGGATTTTTTCAGTTTGTCCATTAAGGGTGACAAAGAACACGTTGTTCTTCCACTCAGCTGCATTGGTTAAAACCTCAGCATCTGTAACCGTTTTACTACCATCGAAAACAGAGGCATTCACCGTATTGGTTCCGGCAACGTTAGCGCCATCAAGAACACCAAATGCTGCTTCCAAGCTGGCGACAGTAAGGCCGCCACCTGAGTCAGCTGTATAATCAAACTGAACTGTAGACGTGGTCCCAAATGTCTTGCTTTCAATTCTAGGAACACCACTTGCGTCAATATACACGTCAGCAAAGTCACTGAGTTTTTGGCTAGATCCATTGGTTGCCTCTCGAATAACATCCAAAAGCACACCCTTATCTATGGGGTTAGACGATCCATTCAAGACTGTTAGCTGTGCGGGATCAATGTTAAATGCTGAACCATCTATGGCAATGGTCACCTGAGCATCATCATTGGTACCCGACGTAAAATCTGTTGTAAAATCAATACCAACGCCCATACCTGCTTTTGTAGCACCAGTGCCAGTTGAAGAATCAGAAGGTAGTTTTTGGGTCATGATCGTGTCAGCAGGTGTAAAACCAAACACATCTAAACCACTGGTGCTCACATCTATCTTCTCCCCAACCGAAATCTCATAGATGATTTCCGAACGATTGGCAATTTCAGAATCTGTAATATCTAAATTTATAGAACCATCATCCTTAAAAAATGGCTTTTCTTTATCAAATGCTGAGAAAACATATCGGCCAGCCAAACTGGCATTACCATCACTAATGATCTGGTCCTTTAGCTGACGAATTTCCTGAGCAATCTTGCCGAGTTCCTCCGGACCATTGGTTTCACTTGACGCTTGATTAATCAACTCTCTAGCCCTCAGCAATACATTATTTACATCAATGATTGCAGACTCAGTAACCTCCATCCAGGCCAAAGCGTCTGTCACATTTCGATCATACTGGTCAATTGCGTCCAAGTCCGACCGATATTGCAAGATCTTTGACGCTAAGACTGGATCATCAGAAGGTGCTTGGACACGTTTCCCCGTCGATAGCTGAGACTGTTGTGTATTCATTTTTCGAAGGTTTACATTTAGGTCATAGATCATATTATTGACCATCATGGAGTTTGTAACGCGCATTATCTCACCTTCCTCAATTATCTACCTACTGTACCCAATCGATTTATAATTAGGTCCAGCATTTCATCTATAGTTGTCAGCATTCTAGCACTGGCGTTATATGCATTTTGGAAACGGATCATATCAGCCATTTCCTCATCAATGGAGACGCCCATGGCTGACTGGCGGAAAAACTCGATTTGCTTCATCATGGCTTCCTGATTGGAAACGATTCTCTTGGCTTCTTGAGCATCTACACCTAAGTTCGACACTAAGGATCGAACGAAATCTTCTGGACTTCCCCATGCGAACATGCCTGAGTCTTGACGAAGATCATTCAATTTCAATGCGTTGTCACCTGCACCTGGAACTCCAGTTGGTGTTGAAGAAGCAGCAATCTTATCCAAGTCACTATCCACATCTTTAGATATCGTAATATCCGAAGCCCGAAGTCTGTCTGACAAATAGTAGCGACCATCTGATAGTACCTTCACAGATTTCCCATCGTAGTTAGGGTTATTAGCGAAGAATGTTTTCGTATTCTTACGGATGATTTCTTGGTTTTCAGCTTCTGTATTGGAGCTACTGGTACCAGCAGTCAAAACGGTTGTTAGATCAATGGCTGCATTGCCATCTAAACCACTTGTTTTGATCGCATTCTCATAATCTGCTGAACTAAGATCATTCACTGTGAATAAAGAAGTCCCCGTATTCTGATCTAAATCATAACCAGAACTGTGAACCCTGTTCATTTCAGAAATGAAGGTATCTGCAAACTCATTGAGCTTTTCTACATAGTATGGAATTCCCTTACTCTCTGCAGTTGCACCGTCTCGCATGTCCATGATACCCTTCAAAGCACCACCAGATGTGACAAAGGTACCACCCTTTTCCCAAGATAAATCAGTTAATCGTGCAACATCATCTGGATTCTTTTTATCTGCACGTTCCGTTAAAACCAAGTCTTGTGAATCAATATGAGAAACAATCAATGTTCCATTAATCTGAACAAAAAAGCGGTTTTGATTGTCTGTAAAAGTCTGAAGCTCAGCATACTCAGAGAGCTTATCAACTAATAGCGATCGTTGGTCACGAAGGTCATTTGCGACACCACCCTCAAGCTCTGACTCAAAAATTACCGAGTTCAATTCAGCAATCTGGTCTGCTAAACTATTAACCTCATTTACTGCGGTCTCCAACTGAAAGTTCATATCCTGCTGCAAATTATGCAAACCCTCAGATAGGTGGCTCAGATTTTCAGCCAGCATAATTGCTCGCTGTCGTACAAGAGCTCTCGTCTCTAGTAGCTCAGGAGACTTGCTCAATTCTTGAAGTGAAGAAAAGAACTCATCGACCACTGTTGCAATCCCTGACTCAGAAGGTTCATTGAACAAGGCTTCCAGTGTCAATAGAATATCTTCTTTTTTCGTCCACTCACCTACAACTGTGTTTTCCTGTTGGAAGCGAAAATCCATAAATTCATCTCTAAACTGCTTAACTGCAGTTACATCAACACCAGTCCCCAAGGAACCTAAACCACCAGGTAACATGTCTGGACGGAATTGTGTCATGTCCATCCGCTGGCGCGAGTATCCTTCCGTGTTGGCGTTGGCAATATTATGTGCATTTACGCTCAAGGCCCGTTGGTTTACTAACAAACCACTGGCTGCAATACTTAATCCTAAAAATGAACCTGCCACAAGCATTCACCTCCACTACACTTTGACATCAAAGAGATTGGACTTATCATCATCATAATTGACTTTGCCCTTTTTACCGTAGTTTGGCTCATCCTTGCCAGCACTCGTCATCATATTCATGTTAAATTGGACAATCTCTAAAGACTGCTGCAACAACTTCTCATTAGACGAGTTTACATCCTGTACATCGGTAATCAGATTTTTTAATGATCGGGTGGTACCTTCAACACCCGCTTTTTCCTCTTGCGTTAAGAGGGGGAGAATATCGTCCAAGCTTTCCACATTCTTAATACCTAAATCCTTCATGACATACTGAAGAATCTGCTCTCGGATATCCTCCAATTTAATGATACTGGCCACCAGGCCCTGTTCTTTTACCGTGATCTTTTCCAGTTCTTTAATGTCCCCTTTAATGACCACGTCTTGTTTCTTTTCGCTCAGTTCCAATACTTCTCGATAGACCTCATTGGTCTTATCTAATGCCTGAATGAGCTGTCCGATCGATTTTCGCATGGACCGAACTCCTTTCTATAATCAAATGGTTTTCATCAACTTTTTCTTTCACTTCATTTATCGGTTCTTTTTGCTGTTTCGTTCAAAATAAAGAGGGAGTACCCCCTCCCTCTCGCTTTCTACATCAGGTAGCAATACAGCCAGAGAGGGCTTACTCCCCTAGGTCGCGGATTCGACCAAGGATCTTGTCCGCTACATCTTCCGCCGATGGCTTGTAGGTGCCATTGGCAATTTGCTCTTTGATTTCCTTAACCTTGGCTGCCCGAACTTCAGAAGTTCCCTTGGCTGCCTGCATGGCTACTTGGAAATCACGTGCCTTGTCCGAGATTTCGATCTTGTCTTTCTCCATCTTTGGACCTGCAGTCTTCTTAACTTTCCCGGCCGTCTTGCCATAAGCTTTCATGACCTGTTGGATTTGAGGACTGTTTTGTATCTTCATAATAATACCCCCAATCACACCGATTTTCTAATACAAGTATCGGCACAAGTGGGGGCTACTTTAGTGTTTTTATGAAATTAATTCTAACAATTAGTCTCGACGGGTGAACATACCATCTCTAGACTTCTTCACATCCTTCTTGCCATTCTGTCCAGAGTCCTTAAAGGCCTCTTTAAAGCCAGACGCCATTTCCCGAGAACAAGATTGACAAAAACGACCTGACGTTATGGCAACACCACAGCGGTCACAAGGATAGCCAACGCCTTCACCTTTGAGTTCTAGGCGTCCTTGGCGGAGCCATTTCATGACCTGGTCTTCTGTTGCCTCTGTCTCCTCAGCAACCTCCTGGGCATTGGCATTGGGGTGGTCATATAAATACTCTCTTACCTCACGGAAGAGGGCCTCGTCGTCATGACTACACCGAGAACACAATTTTTGCGTATGATCATCCGCTTGGAACATGCGGCCACATTGTTTACAATTTTTTAGTTTAGAGAACATAATCTACCTCCGAATCCTATTTAGGTACTTAAATTATACCATAGTAGCACAATATTACTCTACTAATCGTGGGCCAAAGGATTAGACGCAATACAGGCCATGTCCACAAGCCTTGCCCCATCTACCTTTAGGACTTCAGCACACTGGTTCAAAGTAGCGCCCGTTGTCACAATATCATCCACCAATAAGATGCGCTTTTCCCCAAACATCCCTTGGGCCGTCACATGAAATGCCTGGTCCAAGGTGGTCTTGCGGGTAGCCGCATCTAACCGCTTGAGTCGTGGGGTCTTTTTACTTCGTATTAGGCCCTGACTTACCGGTACCCCACTCCGTTTACTCAACTGGTCGGCAAGAATGGCAGTTTGGTTATAACCCCGTACCTGCAAACGACTCTTGTGCATGGGGACTGGAACAATATAATCATAGTCCCACCCTAAACTCGCACCAACCAAGTCATAAAGCATGTCACCCAGGTGAATACCCAGGTAGGTTCGCTCGTTGTATTTAAAGTCCATGATTAGCTGCTTGGCAGCCCCTTCATAGGTGAGACAGGAAACTCCCTGGTCATAAAAGAACCTCCGGGTTTGACAGGTGTAACACCTGTCCCCTGCGGTTGGGGGCACTGTAATGCCACACATTTTGCAGGTCAACCCCTTATTCCAGGGTAGGTCGCCCTTGCAAGTGGGACACAGGCTATAGACCTGGTCTGTCCAAATTTCCTCCCCACACGCCATACAGACGATGTTTCTGGGAAAGAGGGTTCCTAAAAAAGCATCAATCATCTGATTGAGTTTACCCTCTCTAGTCTCTTTCAGTGTACCAATACTGATCTCCTCCAGTTCGCTTGGCAACATACATCCGTTGATCAGCCATCTCCTGGATTTCCTCTGCTTGCCTACTGCAGTGGGGGAAACAAGCGCTTCCAATACTCAAGGTTACCCTGTCAGCCAGGTGAATGAAGACGTCGCTGGACTCTAGAGAGGCCCTGAGTTGCTTGCGAATGCGGTTGGCCACCCGTTCCGCTGTACCTGAACAAGCTCCAGGGAGAATAATGACAAACTCCTCTCCCCCATACCTGGCAACAATGTCATTTTGCCGGACGGCATGCTTGAGGACACTGGAGATTTTTTGTAACACCCGGTCCCCATAGGCATGACCAAACTCGTCATTTACGCTTTTAAACCGATCAACATCCAACATGAGCAAGTATACTGACCCATCGGTCCGGTCTGCTTGGTTAATTTCATGGACCAGTTGTCTGTCGAAATAGTCCCGGTTGAACAAGCCCGTTAGGCCGTCCTGGTCCCTTTCCACTTTGATTTCGTTGAAGTTGGCGTGATTGGAAAGGACCATGGAAATGGTTGAGGACACCAGGTCGAAAAAACGAATATTGTCTTCAGACACTCTTCTCTTCTTTCTATCTACCAAACACAAGGTCCCCATCCGTCTGCCCCTGGCATTGAGTGGGATCATGGCAAGGGTATAATAGCGCTTTGGGTGATTAAGTGCATTATAAAGCTGGATATCACCTGTAACATCCCCGCTATAGACGGCTTGTCCCGACCGGAAGACTTCTTCCGCCACAGTCAACAGGTCCCCGTCCATGGGTTCCCGTTCATACTTGGACTTAACGACCAACTGGTCCTGCTCTTGGTCATACAGGTAGACCCGTACTGAGTCTGTGGGCATGAGTCGCACGATCATCTGAACAATGGAGTCCAGCATGGTTTCCATGGCTGGAAAACTGTCCATGGCCTGCCAAATGGCATGGAGGGTTTCCAGTTCATTTATGCGGTTCTGCATATTAATACTCCGCCGCTCCATATGGAGGATTCTTAATGGCACAACAATGAGAATCGGTATACTTATGCCTATTTTAACATAATATGGAATTTTAGTGTCTGCAATTAGGACAAAAACTGCGGCACCTACAGCCACCAGCAAGAGAAAAAACAAGGTATGATCTTTGATCCACTGGGTATTTCGCCTCATACAACCCCGCTTCTCAAATAAAAAATAGGACTAATTATCTAGTCCTATTCTACATCAAAAATCCCTTTTCGACAATTCCTTGAAATCTTCTTGCCAATCCGGTGTCTCGAATATTCTGTTGATCATTCTGAACCATGTCAGACATATAGCGTTTAATTCCAACCAATACCACCAAATTTTTGGCCCGGGTCACTGCGGTGTACAAAATGTTTCTGGACGTCAACATGGGCGGCCCCCCATAAATGGGCAGGACCACAACGGGAAACTCACTCCCCTGAGACTTGTGAATGGTCACAGCATAGGCATGGACCAACTCCTCCACCTGGGAAAACTCATAGTCCACATGTTTGTCCTCGTCATAACATACCGTTAGGGTCTTGGACCGGTTGTCCACTGCTTCCACATAACCAATGTCCCCATTAAAGACCCCCTGGCCATCAACCCCTGAGTCCGTGCGCCACTTAATCTGGTAATTGTTCTTGATCTGCATGACCTTGTCCCCGTCCCGAAAAACCCGAGGCCCAAACTGCTTCTCGCTTTTGGCGTCGCCCGGTGGATTGAGGACCAGTTGCAATGTTTCGTTCAGCTGTTTGGTCCCTGTTATCCCATTCTTCATGGGAGCCAGGACCTGTATGTCCCTTATGGGGTCTAAATTGTAATGGCTGGGTAATCGTTTAGCTACCAGCTGTTTTAATGTTGCCAAACCCTTTTTCTGGGAGGCTTCTTGCAGGAAGAAAAAGTCCTTGTCCTTCTCATTGACCAACGGGTCTTCCCCATGGTTGATCCGGTGGGCATTAACAACAATCATACTCTCCTGGGCCTGACGGAAGATCTCTGTCAGCTTAACTACATTGACCGCTTGACCATCGATAATATCCCTCAGGACAGCGCCAGGGCCAACAGAAGGCAACTGGTCCACGTCCCCCACAAGGATGAGCCGCGTACCCTGGGCAACAGCATTCATTAAATGGCTCATGAGCTGGATATCCACCATGGACATTTCGTCTATGATAATCACGTCTGCCACCAGGGGATCGTCCTCAGTCTTTTGGAAGCCTAGGGTATCCTCCCCCTCCATGTACTGGTACTCCAGTAGGCGGTGGATGGTCTTGGCCTCATGACCTGTGGCTTCAGACATCCGCTTGGATGCCCGTCCTGTTGGTGCGGCCAAAAGGACATTTAAATATTCTGCTTCAAATATTTCTAAAAGGCCGTTGACCAGGGTGGTCTTGCCGGTTCCCGGTCCACCAGTTACCACCAAGACACCATGCTGGACCGCTTGGCGGATGGCCTCTTTTTGTTCTTCAGCTAAGTCTATGTCATTCCGCTTTTCAAAGGCTTCAATCTCATCATCAATATCCAGACCTGGGATCTCAGCACAGGAGCTACTGATATCCAAGAGACGTTTGCAGACGTTGACCTCAGCGTAGTAAAGGGGGGCGGGGTAAACCGCATCTTTTCCGTCTAGGCTTTCGGCATAGACGGCCCCGGCGATGATAAGGTCCTGGAGCATTTCCTCAATGTCCCCGCTGGGGACTGCCAAGATTTCAGTGGCCCGAGTGACCAGCTGGTCCCGCCAGGCAAAACAATGGCCCTGGTGGACAAAGGTGGTCAGGACAAACTGGATGCCAGTGGCAATCCGGAAGGGGGAACAGGGATCAATCCCCATACGTTTGGCTATTTGATCGGCCATTTTAAAGCCGATCCCCCGAATTTCGTCAGCCAGCTTATAAGGGTTTTCCGAAATGACCTCTTTGGTATGGATCCCGTAGGTCTTATATATTCGAGAAGCGTAGGCTGCTGACAAGCCATACTTCTGTAAAAATAACATGATATCTCTGGCCCCATGTTGCTCCATATAAGAAAGGGCGATATCCTCAGCCTTTTTCTTGCCGATTCCTTCGACTTCCGTCATTCTCATGGGATCATACTGCATGATTTCCAGGGTCTTGTCGCCAAAATGGGACACAATCTTGGCCGCGGTACTGGGACCAATGCCCTTGATCATGCCGGAGGACAAGTAGCGTTCAATGGTGTCCTCTGTGTTGGGAAGAAGGGTTTCGGCGCTGAGGACTTCCAGTTGCTCACCATAGGTAGGATGGACCACATAACGCCCCCTGAAAATCATGGTTTCTCCTTCACGGATGGCAGGAATAAAGCCCTTCACATAAACGTATTCATCTTCATGTTCAATTACGGCGATCACATAGCCATTTTCGTCATTGTGAAAGATAATTTCTTCCACGACACCACGGAGTTCTACGGACATACGGGCCTCCTTTCCATCCATCCTAGTATAGCATATTGCACCCCTTGACCCGAACGTATTTTCTATTTTCAACCAGTGGGCATAAAAAAGCAGCGTCCCCATTAGGAGACACTGCTTATCAACTAAGTTATATTATACTTTCCTTTAAAAGATGCGCCCTGGCCTAAGCCTCGAATGCTTCCTTCTTTAGGATGTCTGCCTTATCTGTCTTTTCCCAAGGTAGGTCGATGTCCGTACGTCCGAAGTGGCCATAAGCCGCAGTCTGACGGTAAATTGGAGCACGTAGGCCCAGGTCACGGATAATGGCTGCAGGACGAAGGTCAAAGTGCTTGCGTACAAGTTCTTCGATCTTTTCTTCGCTCACCTTAGCCGTACCAAATGTTTCAACCAGTACAGAAACAGGGTGTGCCACACCAATGGCGTAAGCAAGTTCCAGCTCACACTTGTCAGCTAGACCCGCTGCAACAATATTCTTGGCAACGTAACGAGCTGCGTAAGCTGCAGAACGGTCAACCTTTGTGGGGTCTTTACCGGAGAAAGCACCACCGCCGTGACGGGAGTAGCCACCGTAGGTATCTACAATGATCTTACGGCCTGTTAGACCAGCGTCACCCATTGGGCCACCGATTACGAAACGACCTGTAGGGTTGATCAGGTACTTGGTATTTTCGTCAAGTAGGTCAGCCGGTACAATTGGCTTAACCACATGCTCAATCAGGTCTTTTTCGATTTGCTCACGGTCAACTTCTGGACCGTGCTGGGTAGAGATAACGATTGTGTCCACACGTACTGGCTTGTCGTCATGGTACTCCACTGTTACCTGTGTCTTCCCATCTGGGCGCAGGTAGTTTACCACTTCTTCCTTACGGATGTCAGAAAGACGCTTAGCCAGCTTGTGGCTTAGGGAGATTGGTAGTGGCATTAGCTCAGGTGTTTCATTACAAGCAAAACCAAACATTAGACCCTGGTCACCAGCACCTGTTGCTTCGATTTCGTCATCCATTGTACCTTCTTTGTGCTCTAGGGCTTCGTCAACACCCATGGCAATATCAGAAGACTGCTCGTCGATGGCTGTTAGAACTGCACACGTTGTAGCGTCGAAGCCAAACTTAGCTCGTGTGTAACCGATTTCGCCAACTGTTTTACGAACAACTTTAGGGATGTCTACGTAAGTGTTTGTTGTGATCTCACCGCAAACCAAAACCATACCTGTTTTTACAGTGGTTTCACACGCAACACGGGCATTTGGATCATTTGTGAAGATCGCGTCCAGAATTGCGTCTGAAATTTGATCACACATTTTATCTGGATGTCCTTCAGTAACGGACTCAGACGTAAAAAGTCTTTTTCTCATTCTTTTTCCTCCTCAAAATCACGCCAATGGCGTTGGGTAAATGCAAGTACATACTGCTTGTTCGAGTGCAGCTAATATCGTTAATTAATGAAAGAATTCCACTTTAGACCATAAAAAAACCTCTTCAAAAGAAGAGGTTTACATGCTTTTTCTATACCTCATCTTTCAGATTTCTCTGTAGGATGTAGCACCGTATGACCCCCATTACAGGGTTACCGGTTGCTGGACTTCATAGGGCCTAATCCCTCCGTCACTCGAAATAAGGTGTATGTAGTTTTCATGGTTCGAAACGATTATAGCACACCCTTTGTGGTTAGGCAAACTTTTTTTTTCGGTTAATATATTAAACAAAGTTGCATGTTTTTAGTGGATGTTTACAGCAGGTATAAACATTGAATCGTTACACTTTAGCTTCATGTCTTCTTCCACTTTCATTGCTAACTGTCATTTGTTATACTCAGTAAAGTGGAGGAAACATGGATTTTACAACTTTTATTGTTAACGAACTACATATATTGATCTTATCTGCAATGCCAATTATTGAACTACGGGGAGCTATACCTGTAGCAATAGCTAACGGAATGAGTCCCATGCATGCTGCTGTTATATCCTATATTGGCAGTTCTTTGCCAGTTCCATTTCTTTTACTTTGGTTGACTCCTGTATTCAACTGGCTTCGAACCAAAAAGCAGTTTGCTGGAATCGTCGACTATGTTAAAGGACGCACCCGTCGAAAGGTGAAGAACCTAAGGGCCCTGTCCATGGTTGGACTTGCCTTATTTGTTGCTATCCCTTTACCTACAACAGGTGTCTGGACAGCCTGTGTTGCAGCTTCCATGGTAAACATGAAGTTTAGAGACGGTCTTGTTTCCATTTTAATTGGCAATGCCATGGCAGCTCTGGTAGTGACTTTCGGCAGTGGCTTAATCCTAGCGCTTATCCAATAAGCCAGCCAAAAACTGTCACTGAACTGTAACGCCCAACTACATATTTCGGTAATATGTCTCTGATACAATGAGAACGAGGTGATTTGATGAAAAAACAACTCGTTCTTTTTTTATGTACTTTAAGTGTTGCGTCAACACTATTTATGTCAGGGCCTAGCCATGGTTATGAGACTGAGCTAGCAACCATGGAGTCAAGTCAGATTCTGGCCGAGGGGATTACATACACGCAAATGGAGCGGCTGACCGATGCCGGTTGGTTCCGTTTTCATGTGACCCGGGTGGACCTCAACCAGGAGGGTCTAGAGCCTAGGGTTTTGATTCCAGACCATATTTCCGATAAAAAGACCCTGAGTCAATTAGCTGAAAAGGAAGGGCAAGTGGTTTCTGCCATCAATGGGGACTTTTTCGATCCTGCAGGCAAGTCCACCCTGGGCATGATTGTAAAGGATGGTCAGTTTGTCACAACAGGCATCCACGATGACCGTTTCCACACCCTGGCCCTCATGAATGACGACCGGATGCACCTGATCCAACCTACTTCTGAAAGTCTACGGATTAGTAATGGTCGACACACCCTAAACATTGAATTCAAAAACAAACCCTACGCCCAATACGACAGGGCCATTTTACTGGACCAAACCTGGGACAGCCATTCCATTGGAAATGGCGCACCGGAACCCGTAGTTGAGTTGGTTGTTGTCAACAATGTGGTCAGGGAAATACGAGAAAATGCGAGTCCCATTTCCATTCCAAAGGATGGCTATATTGTGACTGCTGTAGGTAAAAAGAAGGAAGAAATTCTAGCCAACTACGCAGTGGGGGACACCATTAGCTACACCCAGTCTCCCTATGTCGGTGAGTTGAAGGAGGCCATAGGCGGAGGGGCGGCCCTTGTTAAAAATGGGCAAGTGGTCACCGACTTTTCCCTGGACGTTGCTGGCAGACACCCCCGTACGGCAGTGGGTTTTTCCAAGGACTATAGTCAAATGATCCTGGTGGCCATAGACGGTCGACATGGGACCTACCAGGGCTATACCCAAACGGAACTGGCCTATTTGATGGCCGAGCTGGGCGCTTGGAATGCCATTAATATGGATGGTGGTGGGTCGACAGCTATGGTCCTTCGGGACGGTCAAACAGGAGACCTGGAAGTAATCAATACACCGTCGGACGGAGGCGAACGCCGAATCCACAACGGTCTTGGTATAGTCAGTACCCAGACTGCCACTGGCCTTGCCAGCCGGATTCAGTTTGATCCCGTCCAAGAAGTGGGTGTCATAGGCTTACCCATTCCAGTCAAGGCTATTGGCTATGATGGGTCTGGCTTGGCCGTTCCAACACCCGTAACCTATTCTTTTAGTGGTGTCGATGGGACCTATAGTGAACTAGGCTTTATCCCCCAATCTCCAGGACTCCTCACCATAAAGGCCAATGTCCATAACAGAAGCGAAATGGTTCAAGTGAAAATTGCAGAAGGGTTTGCAGATATTCAATTCTCCCCTTCTACCCTGCGTTTGAAGGCTGGCGAAAAAGCTCCCCTTTCTATTCAAGGGGTAACCGCTGACGGGTTCACCTTCCCTATTCCAATTGACAAGATGCAGTGGATTATTCCGGGTCATCTTGGAACCTTGGAGGCAGCAGGCCAATTTGTGGCCAAAGACACCACCGGTTCTGGCTTCATTAGGGGGTCTTACCTGGGCCATGAAGTCTACCTCCCAGTGGCTGTTGGCGATGAAACCGTCACCCTGTATGACTTTGAGACCCCCATAGGAGAAGACACCTTCACCTTTGCCTCTTGGCCCCTCAGTGTAGAAGGGTCTGTCCACCAGACCAAGTTTCCTTCTGAAGGAAGCTATGGTGGCCAGCTCATGTATGACTTTAGGGGCACAAACGACACCCGGGCCGCTTATATGGTCTTTGGCCAGGACGGCCTGGACTTGCCCAGTGGTTCCACCCAACTGAGCCTGGATGTTTTCGGAGACTATGGCAATGGCCACTGGCTTCGGGGGAAAATAACCGATGGTGGAGGTGAAACCTATACCATTGATTTTACACGCCATGTGGACTGGAAGGGATGGCAAACGGTCACCAGCCCAGTACCCACCCGGGCAGTTGAACCCCTTACCCTGGACCGGGTCTACCTAGTAGAAACGGACCGTACCATTAAGGATGTAGGCACCATTGTCCTGGACAACCTCCAGGTGACACGACAGGCCTACCCGCCTACACCACCTGTCCAGGTCTCCCTAGCCCATAAAAATCCAATAGCCCGTAAGTCTCCATTGAAACTTCAAGGTCAATCGGATACAATAGAACTCGAATTACCAGAGGCACAAAATTTTTACATTCGTGAAGGAATTCCCCTTCCAGGTGAAGAACTAGAAGATTATAGTATTTTGTCACTGAATGTGACAGGTGGCAAAATGGATCTTGCCTCTTGGCAGAAAATTTTGTCTGAACTCGACAAGGTTCAAAAGCCTGGTGCCTTGAAACCGGTCGTTTTACATGTAAACACCCTGCCCTCTTGGAAACACGAGCCCAGTCAACGGCTTTTTGAGCAAACACTCAGAGACCTTAACGGAAAGGTACCTGTCTTGGTCCTGGTTCCTGGCCTTGGAAACAAGATGCAACGTACCCAGGGTTACTGGACCATGACTTATGATTTGTCTACAGCTGAAACCATTTGGATAGGCTATGACAGAGGCTTTGTTTACGATATTGAATAGGAGATCTGACCATGCAACTGGACTGCCTGATGGAGCAAATTGAAGCCCGTCGTGCTGAACTGAATGAATTGATATTAGAAGAGCACCGGACTTTTTCCGACCATGAGGTTGTCAATAAAAGTGTGGAGTTGGATGTTCTCTTAGACCTCTTTCATAAGGGGGAATACTTTAGGTAATTGTTCGGGACTGTATAGTTATACAGTCCCATAATTTTGTCTACAAAATGGAGTTTGTCGATAGCCGGGGACTGCACTTGTTTGTGCAGTCCTTTTTTGTGCTCATTCACTTGGCCAAGGACCCTATCCACCAAAAAACAGTAATGGAGCGTGATCTGAATAGATCACACCCCAACTACTGACTTAGAGCCACATTTTTAAGCTGATGGACCTTAAAATTTCGGTAAAAACTGCAGGACCAAGGGCACCGTCCCCACCGACAAAAGGGTGGTAATGAAGATAATTCGGCTGGCCAATTGGTCATCTGCGCCATAACGGTTGGCCAAAATGGCTGTGTTGGCTGCGGCCGGCATGGCGGCAATCAAAACGGGAACCGCTAGAAGTTCCCCTTCCATTCCGACCAGGGTCAAAATGCCAAACACAAGCGCTGGAATAATCATCAAACGCAGGCCTGCAATGGCAAAGTCTCTCCAGTGGCGGACCAGGTCCTTGGGATGAAGGTCTGACAAGATAAAGCCAATGAACATCATGGATAGTGGCGTGGTGGTCGCTCCAATCAAGCCCAGGATATTCTGGACGATTGCTGGAAGCTGGATACCTAGGGTAAAAAGACTGAGGCCAATCAAAACAGCCCAAAGGGCAGGATTGCTAATGGCCTTTATGGAGTCCCAAAGTCCCTTACTTTCCCGCTGGGAGGACTTTGACATGATGGACACCCCATATGACCAAACCAAAACGGAAAAGGCCAGGTTGTAGACTGCCCCATAAAAGACACCCAGGTCACCGGCAAAGGCATACAGGACAGGGTAGCCCATGTAACCTGTATTGGAAAACACACCTACATACTGGTAGACATTTCGCTGTTCCTTAGCCACACCGATCAAGCGTATAAAGGCCATGGACAAGACAATGGACAGGGCATAGACAGCAAAAGAGGTGGCAATCAGGGTCCCACTGGACAGGAGGACCTCCGGCGCAAAGTCAAACTGCATGGACTTCAGAATAAAAGCCGGCAAACAGACATTGATCACCAGACTGGACACTTCCCGGTTCATATTGTCACTGACAATACCTAACTTTTTGACCACAACCCCCACGAGGATCAATGAAAAGAGTATTAAGACTGGTTCCATTAGTCGTCCTCCTCATTAAGAAACTCGTAAAAGTTACCCATTTCACTATAGACAAAGTCATAGAGAATGGGGGTGTCAGCAATGAAGCCGCCAACGGGTTCCAGACGCTGGACATAAGCAGCGTCTGCCAGGCGGTTTTCCACCTCAACCAGCTTGTCTTCTTCAAAGGCACTGATAACCAGCTGGCCGGCATCTGTCAGGTAATAAACGGCGTAAATATCTCCATTTAGATAGTAGACAGAATCCTCCACATGGCGATTGTCTTTGTTGAATTCACAATAGAGTCGACCGGCTTCGTGGTCATTGACCATCAGGGCCGGGAAACGTTCTTCAAAGAAGGAATCAAACTCATCATCCATGACCGCATACACCGACAAGTGTTCCCGCTTGCGCAGTTGCATGGCCGCCTCCAGGGGGGACACACTCAGTTCGTCCACCACAAGGGCCTGGGAAATGCGCATCTTCTTGTTGGGTGTTTCAATGACTGTAATATCGGCAACCAAAACCTGATACTTATTTTGCCGGTCGATCAAGGCCGTACACCGGTAGGTCCACTGACCCTCCTTATGGTCCATGAGGACCGCCTGGTTTCGGATCAGGGTTTGTTCCTGTTCTGTGATCTGGCGGAAGGTGTCGTTCTTTCTGGGATCGTCCCACAGGGCCCTTCTGGATAGCCAGTCATGGCCTATGGTCCGCATGAGAAAATAGTTGACCCAGCCCTCAACCCGCTCAACTGCGGGCAAGAGGCGCAAGTGGAGCTGGTCCACTGCCAAGTCCGACATTTCAGTTGGGGCTGACCGTCTAGGATCAATCTCAAAGGCTTCTGGATAGTCCCACCGGCTTTCTGGAGCCACCTCCATGGCCGTCTGGATCAGTTCCAGGGCTTCCTTTTCATTTACTTCTATAAAGATACCACCCAGGCCACCCATCACCCGCTGGATATCAGCTTCAATGGTGGACAGGTCCTCAGTGGCGAATTTTTCATATCCGTCAAGTCCGTAGGACTCGTAATCCAAATGCATGATTTCCGTTATAACCTGGCCATCATCCAGCTGCGACTGGACCAGCAGGCCTACAACTCCCATGTATCTGGTATTGGTGGCTAACCCCTTGATAAATTGTGGTAGCCCCCGCTCAACTACTCGTAAATGCATAATGACTCCTTTTCATTCGGTTCATTATAGCATACTCCACCCATAAAAAAAGGAATTGAGGCAGAAAGTTCCGTCTCAATTCCTTACTTGGTCTTAAATGCGGTCAACCAGGTCTGTAATGGCTTCTTGCAGGTGGTTTAGCTTGTCTGTGGCCCCTTGTTTATGGGTGTCACGGGCTGAAATATAGAACTTGATCTTGGGTTCAGTTCCCGAAGGTCGAACGGCCAACCAGGACCCGTCGATCAAGAAATACTTGAGCACATTGGACTTGGGAAGACCGGTGTCATCTTCCTTGTAGTCCACCTTGCGTTCAATATCCACGCCCCCCAACTTGTTAAAATTGGACTCTCTGAAGTATTGAATGATCTCTTGAATTTTTTCCATGCCCTCTTTGCCCTGCATGGTTGTGGCGATCAGGGTTTCCTGGTAGTAGCCCACTTCTTCATAGATCTCATTGAGGCGGTCCAGGAGGGACTTGCCTTCTGCCTTGTACTTGGCTGCCATTTCCACGACCAGCATGGAAGCGACAACGGCGTCCTTATCCCGTACGTGGGTCCCGAAGCAGTAGCCGTAGCTTTCCTCATATCCCAGGAGGAAGTTGTGGCTACCCGACTCTTCAAAGGACGTCATACGTTCTCCAATGAACTTAAAGCCCGTCAGAGTTTTCATGGTTCGTACGTCGTGTTTCCGGGCAATGGCCTCTCCAATGGCTGAGGTCACAATGGTATTAATGACCACTGGATTTTTAGGCAGGGGCTTGATTTCGTTGAGGACATAGTCCACCAATAGGGCGCCGGTCTGGTTGCCATTCAGGGGTAAGTAGGTCCCGTCTGTATCCTTGACCATTACACCCACCCGGTCACAATCTGGGTCAGTGGCAATCATAATATCGGCGTTTTCTTTTTTTGCATAGGTAAGGCCCAGGTCAAAGGCCTTGACTTCTTCTGGGTTGGGCTGCTTGACCGTAGTAAAGTCACTGTCCGCTACCATTTGCTCTGCTACAGGCACCATACCCGTGTAGCCTAGCTCCTTGAGGACACGTTCCACAGGACGACCCCCGGTTCCATGGAGGGGAGAGAAAACCCACTTGAGGGCTTCCTTGTCCTTCTGGTCCAAGTCCACCAGGGACTTGCCCTTGATTTCCTCTACATAAAGGGTGTCTTGGTCAGCAGGTATGGAGACCAACAAACCCTTTTGAACGGCTTCGTCTTTCTCCATATAGGAAACCTGGTCCCAGTCACGAATGAGGTTGACCCGGTCAACAACAGCCTCTGCCTCGTGGGGCAGAAGCTGGCAACCTGTATGGTCATAAATTTTATAGCCGTTATACTCTGGCGGATTGTGGCTGGCAGTAATGACGATCCCAGCTTGGGCTTCAAGGCTTCGAACCGCAAATGACAGTTCCGGCGTTGTCCGGATCGAATCAAAAAGATACGCCTTAACGCCATTTCCTGCCATGACTAAGGCTGATTCCAGGGCAAACTCGTCTGACTTTCTACGGGAATCATAGGCAATGACGATGGATGCACCCTCGCCATAGGTTTTCACAATGTAGTCGGCAAACCCTTGGTTGGCCTTGCGAATGACATACTTGTTCATACGATTACAGCCCGCACCGATAATGCCCCGCATGCCGCCGGTTCCAAACTCTAGATCTTTATAAAACCGCTCTTCGATTTCTTTTTCGTCCCCCTTGAGGGCCTTCAGTTCTTCTTTAAATGTCTCGTCAAAATAGGGCTCGTTGACCCACTTGTCATACAAGAATTGATAGTTCATGGTCACACTCCTTTGTATTCTCCTACCATCTATACCCCATTTGGCGAAGAATTATATGTTATTCTATGGTTTCATCACATTGATTTTTCAATCGTTTCCGCAAACAGACACTGGCCGATTTCCAGTAAGAGGTCGTCCTTTTGACTCCACTGGAAAATGGACGACTGCCTAAAATAGTCAGGAAGTTGATAAAGTGTGGTCTTGTCCTTGGGAGCAGGTCCACCGATTTGTCTGATTTGGTCTTCCAGGTCTTGATACTGGAGTAACTGGTAGCGGTTGACACCCATTTTCTCTGCTGTATGCTCCATCAAGGCCTGCCAGAGGGTGTCATAGTCGGCTGCGGGCCCAAGTTTCAACCATTCCATGAGCTTGGGGACTAGGACTTCAAACAGCATTCGCTTAGAAGGATATTCAGTCACACCCAGTAGCCTGCTGATATGGGCTGTGGTCTCCTCTGATATTTGTGTCAGACGATGGAAGCCCTTTTCCTTGTCAATGGTCTGGGTCAGGTAGTACCGGTTCCCTTGGAACTTTTTAAAGACCCGAAGGGCGTCATAATAACCCATTTCCAAGTTGACCCTGGACCGCTTGGAGGAAAACTCCAACATCAAACCAATATCGTCAGAAGGTTGGATTCTGGTAATGTCCACACCCTCAGGGTCCTTTTGCTTGATCCCCATGGCTGAGAGTTCAATGGTAATGATCTTCTTTTTTCCCGACGAGGCCATGAGGTTGACTGGTAACTTGTCATAGAAGCCTCCATCGATATAGACCTTCCCGTCCACTGGTTCTATCTTGAATACCGGGAGGTTGGAGGAAGCGATCAAATAGTCGGTCAGCCGCCCTTGAGGGATTTGGTCAATGAAAACCTCAATGGGCTCCAAGTCTGTTAAGGACACGGTTACAAGGCCAAAACGGATGGCCGAGGACCTCACCCGTTCTTCAGAAATTCTGGAGTCGATCAAGTGACGTAGGGGACTAATATCCAGGCCCCTTTGCTCGGTGATTTGTCTCAAATACTTGCCTACAGCACCTATATCCAAGTTTTCAAAGTCCATATGTGTTAAGCTTTCTAACATGGCTGGATCGCCTGTAATGGCCATTTCTGGCTTGATATTGTACCAGAGGTCCCAGGCAACATCAAAATCGTCTTGGACGATTAATGCCCCATTGAGCGACCCAATGGATGTACCCGTTACAGCGTCAAAAGGGATACCCATTTCCCTTAGGGCCTTCCATGCACCCACCTGATAAGAGCCTTTTGCTCCGCCCCCCTGCAAAACTAGACCATACATAGTCAAACTCCTTCCTAACACTTGCAAATAGTATATCATGGCCCATATGTAAAAAGCACCGGAATTATGGTAAATTCCAGTGCTTTGGCTAAACTGTAATGTTTTTCATGTCTTTCTTGTCACTTGGCACAGACCCTGGTACGGCTGGTATCCATCTTAGGACCTGTACGACAACTAGTCTTGGTCAACGAGACCAAACATAAGGGTTCCCTTCACGGCTACCTTGTCGTCCACATAGGCCACGGCTTGGCCCTTGCCAATACCCCTTCTCATGGACTCAATGGTCACCTCCAGGCGCAGGGTATCGCCCGGCGTCACTTGTTTCTTAAATCGCACGCCATCAATGCCCGCAAAGACCGCTAGCTTGCCCTTGTTTTCTTCAAGGGACATCAAGGCAACGGCACCTACTTGGGCCAGGGCCTCTACCATAAGAACGCCCGGCATGATCGGATTTCCTGGGAAATGTCCCTGGAAAAAAGGTTCGTTCATGGTTACGTTTTTTAAGCCAACTGCCCGCGTACCTGCTTCTACTTCTAGAATGCGGTCCACTAGCAAAAAGGGATATCTGTGGGGAATCAATTCCATAATTTCTGTTGTATTTAACATACGTCCTCCTTGTAACCTGCTTTTAGTATCAGGTGTTAATTCTAGACTTATTATAGACCACTTTGGTACTTTTGCCAAGGAAAACAGCAGAGGACCCAGGCTACAGGACCACATAGAAACACCCCATGCATACAGGATCCATGGGGTGGGAATTACTCTTCTTCTTTTTTATTGGCTTGGGCAGTGACCACATTGGGATCAGCTTCCGTTGGGTCAACCCCTTCTACTTGCTTGGTAGCTTCTTGTTCCTTTTCCTGAACAGATTTCTCAGGGGCAGGGATACCGGACAACTGCTTGTAAATCATGTCCGCCAATCCAAATCCGCCGTTCTTGGCCAGGGTATTGGACAACTCCTCGTCATGCATGCCTTCGAAGGTTTCCCTGGCGTTGCTCTTTTCGATGTAGCCAGAGTCCACAACAGTCTTACGCATTTCCTTGAGCATGAGGTTGATAAAGTAGGCTTCGAAGGATTGGGAAGCTTCCTTCAACTTTTCGTCGTCGCCAGTTTTTTTTGCATTTTCCAGCATATCTTTAAACTGCGTGTCCTTGATCGTGTCTGCCTTAATGGAAGAGTCCGTTCCTGGACCACTGATATTGGTTACACTGTTAATTTTCATGGGGCTTCACCTGGCTTCCTTAGTCAACCCTATCGCTTCATATTGTTGGCGATTTCAAGCATCTGCTCTGCGGTTTGAATGGTCTTCACGTTTAGTTCATATGCCCGTTGGGCTGTGATCATACTTACCATTTCTTCAACAACCTCTACGTTGGAGGCTTCCAAGTGACGCTGCCAAACTTCTGTGGTACCCGTGTCCATGTTGACATCAACCAAGGCACCTGTTGAGCTATTGGATGCGTACAAGCCGCGACCATCACTTTCTAGACCGGCCTTGTTTGGGAAATCAACGACTCTAAATCTGCCAATCTCCTCTTTTTCATCGGACCCAATCCGCTTCACGAAGATTTGACCCTTGCCTTCCATGATCACTTCTGCAACGTCTTTACCAAAGTCAATGTCACCGTCAACGCCTTGAACCCGGAAACCGTCGTTGGTTGTTAGGCGGGCACCATCTTCAAATACAGAAATTTTAAAGTTACCACTTCGGGTATATCGTTCGTTTCCTCGGTCATCCTTGATCACAAAGAAACCATCCCCACGGAGGGCAACGTCAAGTTCATTCCCTGTGTTTTGCAGGTTCCCTTCATTAAAGTTACGGTAGGTTGCAGACATCTGAACCCCGTGACCTACTTCAACTGAAACCGGACGACCTTCACCGTCAACCAGGTCTTCTTGCTTTAGCTTTTCATATAACATGTCACTAAACTCAATACGCTGCTTCTTAAAGCCCGTAGTGTTGACATTCGCCAAGTTGTTGGAAATGACATCAATTTTAGATTGAAGTGCTCTCATACCTGAGGCTGCAGACCACAATGCTTTCATTTTATATCCTCCCTATTTATAGCGAACCAACTTCGTTTACGGCCTTTTGGATCATCTCGTCTATGGTTCGAACAGCTCTTGAACTGGACTCGTATTCTCTTTGAAGATTAACCATTCGGATCATTTCAGTGATCGAGTTGGTATTGGACTCTTCGAGATTACCCTGTCTAATTTCACCTTCAAAATCTATGATTTCGCCCATGGGCTCTGTACTGTACTGATAATAAGTGCCACCGATTCGGACCAGGTCACCAAAGTTGGAGAAGTTGATCATGGATAATTTATCGATGATCTCTCCCCCCTGGATGATTTCGCCAAACTCGTTGATGGTGAATTTTTCATCCTTGAGGGTAATGGGGCCGTTGAAACCGAGGATGGGATAACCGTCCCCAGTAACCAGTGTGTTTTTTGAATCTAGTTTTAACTGACCATTTCGTGTGTAGATTTCAATATCATCCAGCTGGATTCTAAAGAAACCTTCTCCCTTGATGGCCATATCATAATCTTCATTGGTTGTTAGGAACTGGCCTTGCTCAAAATCAATGTAACGACGGTTCATGAGTACGCCACCGTTGATGGTTCCAATGGCATTGGCTGGTGGGTGGTAGATCAAGTTGGCTTTGGTTTCACCGTCTACCATAACATCGCCGTTGGCCTTGATTTCCAAGTTTCCATTCCCAACTTGAATTGCCTGGCCCGCCTGGTCCAAAACCTTGTGGCCTCGTTTGAGGTCAAGCTGGCGGTTGGAGTTCAAGTAGTAAGTGGAGAGGAAGCCCTCTTGGTTAACATGGAACTTCATTTCCTTGTTGTTGGACACACCCCGTGAGGTTTCAACTCTGAAGTAGCCTTCTTTAGTGGAGACTGTATAAAAACCGTCATCGTCCTTGGAAACTTCATTGGGTCGGTCCACGTCCTCGGCCACATACCGTGTGCCATTTTGCTTAAAGAGAAGAACATTGTTGAAGGACTCGGAAAATACTTCATCACGTTTCCACGCTACCGTCTGTACGTTGGACAGGTTATTGGAAACCGCTTCAATTCTCTTTTGGTTTGCCAACATCCCCGTGGCCGCTGTGTATAACCCTCTAATCATTATTCTTCCTCCACATGATTTCTCACCAATATTATCGGCAGAGTCCGGCAAGTATTTAACTTTTTATGCTTCTTTTTTGACTTTTTTATTCCACTGGGCGATTGGTTTTCCAATGGTTTCCTGTTTTGCCGTCAGCCATTCTCATTCGTCTTTCAGCCCTTGCGCTCATCGACAGTCCAAATCTATGATTTGGCTATTGGTTCTAGCAGACTTGGGTCAGAAGAACTTTACCCTCTGGCTCCGTCTATATTGCCCTTGTCGACAAGCAAAAAGCCCTTGAACGGAGACCATTCAAGGGCTTTATAAACTGATTATCTAGCAAACAAAATCTTAGAATGAAACATCATTCAAAGATTGGCTTACTTTATGTCTAATATCCCCGCGTGTTACGGCGGCTATTGGAGATCATTGTTTTTTCCAGAACGTCCAGGTGCTCCAGGGACATACCTGTACCCTTTGCCACACAAGACACAGCGTCTTCGGCAATGTAGGTTGGAATACCTGTCCGCTTTTCAAGAAGCTTGTTGAGACCATGAAGCAAGGAACCGCCACCGGTCATAACAATCCCACGGGAACTGATATCTGAGGCCAGTTCAGGTGGTGTCTTTTCCAGCACAGCATGTACGGCGTCAGAAATAGCATTCACCGGCTCATGGAGGGCTTCTAGCATTTCGTCAGAGGTCACCGTAATATTCTTAGGTAGGCCTGTAATCAAGTCTCGGCCTCGACAGTCCATTTTAATGGACTTAGGACGAGGAGACGCAGTACCAATATTGATCTTCAGCTCCTCAGCGGTACGCTCACCGATCAATAGGTTATGGGCCTTTCGCATGTACTTGATGATGGCTTCGTCAAACTTGTCACCGGCCACCTTGATGGACTTGCTCACTACAATACCACCTAGGGAAATGACCGCAATATCTGCAGTACCCCCACCGATATCGATGACCATATTACCATCTGGCTTTGTGATGTCTAAACCCGCACCAATGGCAGCTGCAATGGGTTCTTCAATCAGGTAGGTACGTCCGCCACCGGCTTCTGTTGTCGCGTCCAATACAGCCCGCTTTTCAACTTCCGTTACACCACTGGGCACACATACGATGATCTTGGGTTTAAAGAAACGACGACGACCACACGTTTTATTAATGAACTCACGGAGCATACGCTCTGTGACATCATAGTCTGAGATTACACCGTCTTTCAAAGGACGGATTGCAACGATATTCCCCGGTGTACGACCTAGCATTTTTCGTGCTTCAGATCCTACAGCTAATACTCTTTCCGATTCCCGAGTTGCGTCTCGGTTAATCGCCACTACAGATGGTTCTTGGAGAACGATTCCCTTGCCTTTTATGTACACCAGTACACTGGCAGTTCCCAAGTCGATCCCGATTTCAGCACCAAAGCCAAACATTGTCTACCCCTCCAGTTCAGTTACACGACGGATTTTTGCCCCAATTGCAGAGAGTTTATCTTCTATTTTTACGTAGCCCCGATCAATATGGTGGATATCACCGACTTCAGTAATACCGTCAGACACAAGTCCAGCAATAATCAAAGCTGCTCCCGCTCTTAGGTCTGTCGCCTTCACCTGTGCGCCCTGGAGGTCTTGGGTACCTTGTACAACGGCAGAGTGACCCTCAATTTTAATGTTTGCACCCATTCGGCTTAGCTCAGCAACATGCATAAAGCGGTTTTCAAACACAGTTTCATTAATGACACTCGTTCCATTGGCATAAGACATGAGGGCCATAAACTGGGCCTGCATATCCGTTGGGAAGCCTGGATATGGAAGTGTCATTACATCGACACTGTTCAAATTAGCCGGACCCACTACACGGATACCGTCGTCCAACTCTTCAATTTGAACATTACATTCTTGTAGCTTGGCAATAATCGGCTTCAAGTGGGAAGAAATCGCATTGTTCACCACTACGTCGCCACCTGTGATGGCAGCTGCCACCATATATGTACCTGCTTCAATTCGATCTGGGATTACAGCGTGACGTGCACCTGTTAGCTTTTCCACACCGAAAATACGAATCGTGTCTGTACCTGCACCCTTGATATTGGCACCCAACTTGTTGAGGAAGTTGGCCAAATCAATGATTTCAGGCTCTTCAGCAGCATTCTGCAGGGTTGTTGTTCCCTCTGCCAGGGTTGCTGCCATCATGATGTTGGCTGTAGCGCCAACACTCGGGTAATCCAAGTAAACCGATGCGCCCTTGAGGCGACCCTTTACTTTTGCCTCCACATAACCATGGCCCAGTTCAACTTCAGCACCCAGGGCTGTAAACCCTTTCAAGTGCAGGTCAATAGGGCGTGCGCCGATGGCACAACCACCTGGCATGGATACGCGGGCAATACCAAATCGAGCCAAAAGTGGCCCCATTACATAGAAAGATGCACGCATTTGCTGCACCAACTCATAGGGGGCTTCATGACTCGTAATATCTGTCGCACTGATTTCCAGTGTTCCTTCTTCCACTTGCTTTACGCTTGCACCTAGTGACTCCAGTACTTCTGTCATTACTGCCACGTCACGTAGGGCAGGTACTTCTTCAATAATACAAGGTTCTTCAGACAACAAAGCAGCCGGCATAACTGCCAGCACTGCATTTTTTGCGCCATTTACTTTAATCGTGCCTTTTAAAGGCCCGCTTTTTTCAACGATAAATTTCGCCAATGGGTAGCCTCCTCAGTTTCTGGTTAGCGAAAATGGGTTCCTGGGCACAGGTGCTTGGACAAAAAGTAAGATGGGTGGCCCTTTTTCGATCTCGATATGAGTTCAGAAAACGTCCAGATTAGCCTGTAGACTTGCTTCTAACCGCTTTCTGAGTCCATATCTACTTTATTATATACCAAGTGTATACACGTGACCACAGTTTGTATGGATTTTTACCGAATTTTATCCTTTTGAAACTATTTGACCAACCACAGTTGGTTACTGGCTTGTGGAAAGGAAGTGTAAAGGTTAACAGATCGGGTCGTGGAGGGATGGTAATGGAACCCTAAAAATGGGGCAAGCGGCCGCATCTTCTCCTACTAAAAATGAAAAAAGAATTGCAACTTATGTGTCACAATTCTAGATAATAGCCTTATACCATACTGGTTCCATATAAAAAGCCACCAAGCAAAACTTGGTGGCTCTCATTTTTATGAATGGTCCAAAGTATGACCAGCAATCCGCAGACGGTTTGTTGCCCGGGTCAATGACCCCTGGGCCCGTGCCACGTCAATTTCTTTTTCGCTACCTTCCAACCGCTTCTTCGCCCGGTCGTATGCACCCTTTGCCCGGTCAATGTCGATCTGGTCTTCCCATTCAGCTGCGTCTGTTACAATGGTCACCTTGTTTTCGTCAACGGAAACAAAGCCACCTGCACACGCTGCGTTACGGAACTTACCTTCGATCATGATCCGAACGGCACCTACAGAAACCGGTGCAACTAGCAACTCGTGATCCTTCAATATGCCCACGTCGCCCTCAGTTGTGCGGACAATGGTCATCTCCACATCACCAGTGAAGAAACTTTCATTGGGTGTAACAATATCCAATTCGTATTTTGAAGCCACGTTAACACCTCCTATGCGAGTTCTCGCCCAAGGCGATTACTGCATGGATTTCGCCTTATCAACTGCTTCTTCGATTGTACCAACGAACAGGAACGCACCTTCTGGAAGGTCGTCGTGCTTGCCTTCAAGGATTTCCTTGAAGCCACGAACCGTTTCCTTCAGTGGAACGAAGCATCCTGCCATACCTGTAAACTGCTCAGCTACGTGGAATGGCTGGGACAGGAATCGTTCAATCTTACGCGCCCGGCTTACAACGATCTTATCTTCGTCAGAAAGTTCGTCCATACCTAGGATGGCGATGATATCCTGAAGTTCCTTGTATCGCTGTAGGATTTCCTGTACTTCTCGGGCAACATAGTAGTGCTCGTCGCCAACGATTTCTGGAGACAGAATTCGAGAAGAAGAATCCAGTGGATCTACCGCTGGATAGATACCCTTTTCGGAAATCTTACGGTTTAGTACTGTCTTTGCATCCAGGTGGGAGAATGTCGTCGCTGGAGCCGGGTCAGTAAGGTCATCGGCAGGTACGTATACGGCCTGTACCGACGTGATAGAACCCTGCTTTGTGGACGTGATTCGTTCCTGAAGGGCACCCATGTCCGTTGCCAGGGTAGGCTGGTAACCTACGGCAGATGGCATACGACCTAGAAGTGCAGAAACCTCAGAACCCGCCTGGGTAAATCGGAAGATATTATCGATGAAGAGAAGAACGTCCTTACCTTCTTGGTCACGGAAGTATTCTGCCATAGTTAGTCCTGTTAGACCAACACGCATACGTGCTCCCGGTGGCTCGTTCATCTGTCCAAATACCATTGTTGTTTTCTCAATAACGCCAGACTCAATCATTTCATGATAAAGGTCATTACCTTCACGAGTACGCTCGCCTACACCGGCAAATACCGATAGACCACCGTGCTCCTTGGCGATATTGTTGATCAGTTCCTGGATCAGTACTGTTTTACCAACACCTGCACCGCCGAACAGACCGATCTTACCACCCTTTGTATATGGAGCGATAAGGTCTACTACTTTAATACCTGTTTCCAGTACTTCTGTCGCTGTGGACAGGTCGTCAAACTCAGGCGCCTGACGGTGGATTGGCAATGTAGACGCCTGGGCTGGAGCTGGCTTCTCATCGATTGCTTCCCCAAGTACGTTGAAGATACGCCCTAGCGTGTCTTTACCAACTGGTACAGAAATTGGCTGTCCTAGCCATTTTGCTTCAACACCTCGTACAAGACCCTCTGTTGAAGACATCGCAATACAACGAACCGTGTTGTCACCAATGTGCTGTGCTACTTCGGCTGTCAATTTGATATCGCCATATTCTATGCGAATCGCATCGTAGATCTTCGGAAGATCGTCCGCTTCGAAGCGAACGTCCAAAACTGGACCGATGATCTGTACGACTTTACCGATCGCTTGTTCCATAAAGCCATTCACATCCTTTCAACTGCTTCTTCAGCTTACTTTAGTGCTTCTGCACCACCAACGATTTCTGAGATTTCCTGCGTGATCGCAGCCTGACGGGCCTGGTTAAAGGATAGGGTCAGGGACTCAATGAGGTCGTCTGCATTGTCTGAGGCATTTTCCATGGCCATGCGTCGTGCCGCCTGCTCTGCTGCCGATGATTCGATCAAGGCACCATAGATGGTGGACTCCACATACTTTGGAATGATATAGCCCAATACAGCTTCTGGAGAAGGTTCATAAGTAGTGAACTCCTCGTACTCATCTGGATCGTTGGACTGCTCTACGCCTTCTGTTGCAACAACAGGAAGCAATTGCAGCACTTCTGGTACCTGAGAAATCGTAGACTCAAGACGGGTATAGACCAGCTTGATCTCGTCCACTTTCTCAGTCGCATAAAGATTTAAAGCTCGTCGCGCGATGTCCTGCGCGTCCAAAAATGAAGGATTCTCAGAAATATAGATATATTCGTTGAGAATATCGAAATTATTTTTTGTAAAGAAGGAGGACGCCTTCTTGCCAATCGTAATCATTTTAGATTTGGCAACAGACTCCACTTCCTCCAGTGTTCGTTTCAGTACATTGATATTGTAGCCGCCGCACAAGCCTCGGTCAGCGGACACGACGATATACAACGTCTTGCGTACAGGACGAACCTCCAAGTAATCATGGCGCAGGGCCTTTTCACTTTGGATAATGTCCTGAACGATATTCATGACGGTTTCGAAGTAAGGCTTCGTGATATCGACACGGTCCTTGGCCCGCTTGAGCTTGGCAGTGGAAACCAGTTCCATGGCTTTAGTGATCTTTCGCGTTGAGTTAACGCTGGTGATCTTGCGCTTGATATCGCGCATACCCATTCCTGCCATAATAACCCTCCAGCCTTATGCGTCTACGTCAGCTTTAAACGTTGTTTTGAAGGCTTCAATTGCTTTGTTTAGACCTTCAACGATTTCGTCATTCAGCTTACCAACTGCCTTGATTTGCTGGCCTACCTCTGCATGGAAATCATCCATGTACTTGAGGAACTCAACTTCAAAGCGCTTAACAGCTTCAACAGGGACGTCGGTCATGAACTTGTTTGTGATCGCGTAGATGATCATAACCTGGTGTTCAACCTTCATTGTGTCATTCTGCTTTTGCTTTAGAACTTCCATTAGACGGGCACCGTGGTCCAGTGTCGCCTTTGTGGACTTGTCCAGTTCAGAACCAAACTGGGCAAAGGCTGCCAGTTCACGGTACTGGGCAAGTTCCAGACGGATCTTACCGGATACCTTCTTCATGGCGCCGATCTGGGCAGAACCACCAACTCGAGATACGGAAATACCGGAGTTAACGGCTGGACGCTGACCTGCGTTGAAGAGTTCAGTCTCCAGGTAAATCTGGCCATCGGTAATGGAAATAACGTTTGTTGGGATGTATGCCGATACGTCTCCCGCTTGGGTTTCGATGATCGGAAGTGCCGTAATGGAACCGCCGCCCAACTTGTCACTTAGCTTCGCCGCACGCTCAAGTAGTCTTGAGTGGATGTAGAATACATCACCAGGGTAAGCTTCACGCCCTGGAGGACGACGAAGTAGAAGGGACATGGCACGGTAAGCCACTGCGTGCTTGGACAGGTCATCATAGATAATCAGAACATGTTTGCCTGAGTACATGAATTCCTCTGCCATGGCAACACCCGCATATGGAGCGATGTACTGAAGCGGTGCCGGGTCAGACGCATTGGCAGCAACAACGATGGAGTAGTCCATGGCGCCATTGTCTTCCAGGGTCTTCACGATACCTGCAACTGTAGAGGCCTTTTGACCAATCGCTACATAAATACAGATTACGTCTTCTTCTTTTTGGTTAATGATTGTATCGATTGCAACCGTTGTTTTACCTGTTTCACGGTCACCGATGATCAGCTCACGCTGGCCACGGCCGATCGGAATCATGGAGTCGATTGCTTTAATGCCCGTTTGAAGTGGCTGGTGTACAGACTTACGGTCAATTACACCTGCAGCATTTGCTTCAATTGGACGGAACTTTTCTGTTACAATAGGACCCTTGCCGTCAATTGCTTGACCCAGGGAGTCAACTACTCGGCCCAGTAGGGCGTCGCCAGCTGGTACTTCTACGATTCTCTGTGTACGCTTTACCAGATCGCCTTCTTTAATATGCGTGTCGGAGCCAAATAGTACTGCACCAACACTATCTTCTTCCAGGTTAAGTACCATGCCGTAAACATCTGATGGGAATTCCAGAAGCTCACCAGCCATACATTTTTCCAGACCGTGTACACGGGCAATACCGTCACCAACCTGGATTACTGTACCTGTGTCTTCTACCTGGAGTTTTGATTCATATTTTTTGATCTGTGCTTTAATCACAGAGCTGATCTCTTCAGGTCTGAGATTCATATGTCCAATCCTCCTAAACTATTATCTGAGCTAAACTGTCCTTAAGAGTTGCCAGGCGGCTTCGAACAGAGCCATCGATCACCTTGTCACCAATACGGATAACCAGACCACCGACTACTTCAGGGTTGATCTTGTTGGAAAGCAGGATCGTTTTACCCGTCGTTCTTGCCAGTTCTGCCTTCAGCCGCTCTTGCTCAGTTTCCGTAAGCTCTACAGCGGATTCGACAATCGCCTTAACAATGCCCTTATGCTCGTTTACCATACGGTCAAATTCTCTTCGGATACCGTGGATGGCTGAGCCTCGTTTTTTGTCTATCAAGATTTTCAAGAAATTCATGACTTCTTGAGAAACAGTCTTACTAAATACCTCTTCGATGATGGCCTTACGTTCTTCCTTGTTGATCTTAGGTGTACGGAAGACCTCAAAAAAATCAGCATTTTCTTCAAATATGTCGGATACAGCGCCGAGTTCTGCGTGGATCAGGTCCAGTTGGTCCTGTTCAATCGCAACCTCGAACAACGCCTCTGAGTAGGTTTTCGCAACTAGTTTTGCCATTTGGAATCCCCTACCTCATTGATCGTAGCGTCAATTAAAGTACGGTGTGCAGATGCATCGATGTCCTTTTCAATTACTTTAGATGCAGCTAGAACTGCCATCGAAGCAATATCGTCCTTGAGTGCATTGACTGCCTTTACTTTTTCACGCTCGATATCAGACTGCGCCTTCGCCTTCAGATCGACAATGTCAGCCTCAGCTTCTTTGATGATTTGGCTGGCACGTTGTTCCGCTCTGCTGGATGCGTCACGGATAATGCGCTTGCCTTCGTCTTCAGATTGTTCAATCTTTACTATGTACTCATTCTTTAGCTTTTCAGCTTCTGCTTCTCTTGCTGCAGCTTCATCGTACTGACCAGCAATTTCTTTCTCCCGGGCAGCCATAAACTCAGTTACCGGCTTAAATAGGAGCTTTCGAAGGAAAAAGAACAGAATGAGTGTATTCACAACTTGGAAAATGATCGTCCAGTCGAACTGAACCAGACCACTTCTCGTTGCCGCTTCAGCAGCGGCACTTGCTGCATACATCAGCATAGTTCCTACCTCCTATGTTCGTTTTATCAAATGTCCATTTGTACTTGAACACAGAATGGTTTTAGCCAGCAAGACTAGTGAAAACATTGATTAGCGGGTTAGCGAACAGTAGGATCAGTGCAATGATTAGACCGTAGATACCAGTTGTCTCGGCAACGGCTGCACCAAGAAGCATTGTACGAACGATGTCACCCTGAGCTTCTGGCTGACGACCAACACCTTCTGCACCTTTACCAGCTGCATAACCCTGACCGATACCAGGTCCGATACCTGCGATCATTGCTAGACCTGCACCAATTGCTGATGCTGCCAAAATTAAAGCTTCACCTGTAATAGGATTCATAAGATTTTTCCTCCTTAAGAGTTTCTCACTTGAGTTTCAATACTCTTGTCATATCAGATTTAATTCAGATAATTCAATAGTGGATTTGCAAACAACAATGCCATTGCAATGATCAATGCATAAATACCTGTTGTCTGCGCAACAGCCTGCCCTAGTAGCATGGTTCGAACAATCATCGACTGATACTTTGGACGTTTGCCTGCTGCTTCTGTTCCCTTACCAGCTGCGTACCCTTGACCGATACCAGGACCGATCCCTGCAATCATGGACAGGCCTGCTGCAATAGCGGAAGCCGATAGGATCCAAACCGATCCTTCCATGTTTACCAGTGGGTTACCAAAGAGCATAATCAGTGCAACTACAAGGGCTAGGATACCAGATGTCTCTGCAACAGCAGCACCCAGTAGCATAACCATGGTCGCATTCCGACCTCCCTTTGGATTCTTTGCTACAGCTTCTGCACCTTTTCCAGCTGCATAACCTTGGCCAATACCAGGACCAATCCCGGCAATCATGGCAAAGCCTACACCAATGGCGGACGCAGCAAGAATAAGGGCTTCACGGTCAAATGTCATTAACCAATCATAAAACATTTGGATAAAATTGACAGATTCCATTTTTTCTCCTCATTTCTGTGTTTAATCCATCGCATTGGAGATGAAGACCATCGTTAGCATTGAGAAAATGAACGACTGCAACAAACCAGAGAACAAATCAAAATAAATATGTAATGGTGCTGCGATGACTTGGAAAATCGGGATCCCCACGTTGAGTCCAATTAAACCAAACGCTGATGCCGATAGACCGCTAAGTGCACTGTACAGCAAGCTCATTACAATTACACCACCGATGATGTTACCAAACAGACGGAAGGCCAGCGAAATCGGGTTCGCCAGTTCTCCTAGAATGTTCAGTGGCAATAGGAATGCCATTGGCTGTAAAAAGCCTTTGAAGTGTCCTACTACACCGTGAGATCGAATACCAAAGCCTTGGATTGCAAAGAATGTCATCAGTGCAAGACCCATGGTCGTATTCACATCGGCAGTCGGTGGTCGTAACGTAAACAGACCGGCTATATTGGAAATACCAATGAAGAGCATGAGTGTACCGATGTACGGTGCAAAGCCCATTTTGTTATCCCCCATAGTTTGACGTGTAAGTCCATTTACACCACCTACGATGGTTTCTGTTATGAGTTGCATTCCCTTCGGAACGCGTTTCAGATTCCGACCCGCCACATAAGCGAATAGAATGAGAAGCGCCATGATAATCCATGTATTGGTCACCGTTTCCGTTATGGGAATATCCAGTCCGGGGATAGTAAAGACTATCTTAGGACCAAAGCCTTCTGTTCCCACCTAATCCTCCTCCTTTCTTTTAAAAATGTTCTGAAAATAAGCTTTATCGCTAAACAAGTTGGTAGCCATAATTACTACCTTGATCAACAGTAGTCCTACCACTGTACCTAGAACATGCACCTGGGGTGACAAGATAGATACAAAAAGAACTACGCCGTAGATAACGAACCGAATAAAATACTGACCAGTTGCATATCCCTGTGCTTTGCTGGGATGCATCCGCACCGCCTTGGCCAGGGTTCTAGACAGCAATAAAAAATTGAGGCAGCCAATGGCACTTCCAAAGCCAAGGCCGTATATGTATGGTAAGGGATTTGGAACCACAAGAAAGCAGATGGCTGCTAAAATCAATGTCGCTCCAATAACCACTTTGATGGTTTTTGCTTCCAGTGCACGAACCTCTTCCATCCTACTTCTCTTTCTTGTCCCGGCTTTGGCGCATGGCCAGCTTGAACAAATTCATAAATGCGGTCACTACCCCCAGTAGTATGCCCACCAGTAGACCTATACCCCCGGTACCCAACCTTTCATCTACAAAGTTGCCCACCCACAAGCCTGCGACAATGGGCAAGAGCATGATCAAGCCCACCTGGCTGATGATGCCCAAGTTGCTATACATTTTCCAATCTGATCCGAATTTTGTCTTTTTCATCTTGTTCACTCCCAATCGCTCAGAACCATGCCCGGAAACGTGCATGAATATTCAAATAATTGGCACAAAACCCTTTTCAAGAAATGATGAATGACCCGGTGAGCCATCCATCTCAATCACATTTTTCATCAAATTGTTTATGAAATCACAACTTATTCATTTCGGCTGAAACCATTGCTATGAAATGTTTCGTACTCATTCATACTACCACACTTTGCTAAATTTTACGATACTCACATTTCGGTGTATGAACAAAGACACAAAGAAAATTGAATTATTATGGAGCTTTCTGTATATTTTGTTGAAATCCCTTGTAAAGTTTCTACAACGATACGACACGAAACCACTTGTTAAATATATATCAATATCCATGTCCACTTGTACTATATTCTCAAGACCCCATACGGAAATGTGCGTATATCAATACAATCTGGGGTATAGAAGACCATTGTTGGTAAAAGAGATCAAGGTTGCAAACGCTTTCCTCTTTTTCTTTCTACAGAATCACTTTCTCTGGGTTAATCTTCGTAATTTTGTTACAAAATATTAAAACCCAATCGACAAACCTTTGAAATCCCTACTTGATAGAGAATTGTCAACCTCCCTCCTATTTGATGATAACAATGATTATCCCGCGGGACTTTCCACACCCACCACCTTGTTGTTGTATACATTCTGAAACTTTCTCAACTTTTTTGATTTTTTTCGTTACCATTTCACGAGGGTTTTACCTGAGGCGTAATCCGAGTATCATTTTTAACTTATACCAAAACCCGTTCAAGCCGTCCTGACCTGAATACTTGACAGTAGGAAAGACCATCTTTTATACTAACTGAATACTTTAAAGGAGGATCTCACCTATGACACAGGCATTGCAGGATCAGAATAAGATTCACATCAGACTCCACTCCATGAGTCAGGAGCAACTGCATACCACCCTCGAGGACCACCACATCAAGCTTAATCCATACGCACGCCAACTCATGGATAGTCCGTATTTTGTCCTCCCCAAGGAAGCAAAAACATACACGGTTACCCTTGTCACCCTTTCAGACTTGGGCCTCACCCAGGGTGCCAACCTGCCACAGATTTTTGAGAGGGCCCAGGCCATAGGTTACGACCTTTGTCCCCTAGTACTAGCTCCTTATATGAGACTGGAGCTCTTAGACCAGGTTGAAGGGGAAATCGATCAAAGCGAAAGTGCCATCCACCAGACACCCAAGCAAAACCAGGCACCCGCTGGATCAATCACCATAGCCTCACCTATCCCATCCAACCAAGACGACTTCCCCAAGGGTTTCTACCTGAGGAAGATCAATGGAGACTTGTGGCTTCGGGGCTATCGCGCTTCTTTAGACTTCATATGGGACCCGGAAGACACTTTTGCCTTCTGCCTCCCAAGTAAAAAATCCCTTGTCAAATGACAAGGGATCAGATTGTCGACAAAGTCGGCAAGATGAAGACTGTAGAAAACTTCCTAAGACAAGGAACGGCTGAAAGGCAGTTGGTGAGCGA
>CAYFHQ010000008.1:0-76829 GCA_964342805.1 uncultured Peptostreptococcaceae bacterium
ATGGCATACATCATGGTCCGAAGCCGTCTTCTGCTGATATAAGCATAGTAAGCCGTATTAAAGAGCAAGAACAAGGCCACCAGACTGGCAAAGATGCTCATGTTGGTAAACACCGTTAAATCAGCATGTTGGAAGCTCCTCTGGATGCTTGCCTTGAACACAAATAATACAGTCAGCAATACACTGGCTGCAACAAAGGTCCACATTGCTATGAAGATATTTCTATTCAATCCCTGAACATTGGACTTGGTTTGTGTCTCCATCTTACTCCTCCATGAGTTAAATGCCTTTCTGTACTCATTTCGACATACCCTGAATTTTTCCTCCAAATTTTTGACTCATTCAGTCAATTTCCAATTTTGTTGACCCCTTACATAAAGAAAAGACACGCCTCCCAAAAGGACTCAATGTCCTTGTCAGGTAAGAAGTGTCTTTACAATCCGTATTGTCCTACAAGCTTAGTTGGGGACAGGCTCCCATTTTTTGGGGCCGGTCAACAAACAGGAAGGCTTATTCCATTTCACCCGACCTAAATCCACTTCCGCCAATAAACTCTTTCAGAATACTGGTGTAAGGGATATAGTGGTCTTCTTCAATGGACAAGAAGTAACTTAAAAACTTCAAAAGGCGCAGGGCTTCAGTATACTCTGGTTCCGAAGGATCAATGGCTTCCAGTAGGGGCTCTGCATGCTTTTTCAGTACGGCTAGTTCATAAACCAGGGCCGAGTTGAACATGGCGTCTGCGTCCTCTTGGAAGGGGAAGATATTCCGGACTTCACCCCGCCTTACCGATGGCCACATTTCAATGGTCCGAGCAGCACTATGGCCCCGATACTTGGAGTCCCGTACAATACGACGGAGTAAACGGGTATCCGTTGTCGGAATCCGGTTATGGTCATCGATATTGAGCTGGGTTAAGGCACTGATATAGATCTTAAACTTGTCTTTCTTGTCAATATCCGCCGTCAATTTTTCGTTCAGGCCATGGATTCCTTCTATAATAATAGGTTGGTCACGGTCAATCTTCATGGAATGGTGACCATACTCCCGGGTACCTGTCTGGAAGTTGAACGTAGGCAGGTCCACATGGTCTCCCTTGAGGAGGGCTGCCAGGTCGTCATTGAACTGGGCTGTGTCCACTGCGTCAATACTCTCAAAGTCATAGTCCCCATTCTCGTCCACAGGGGTCTTGTCCCTGTCTACAAAATAATCATCTGTTGAAACCGTTACAGGGTTGAGGCCGTTGACCTTCAGTTGAACCATTAGTCGGTTAGCAAAGGTTGTCTTCCCAGAGGAAGAAGGGCCTGCAATCAGGACAACCCGCTTACCAGAGTCAGTAATTTGGTCAGCAATCTCAGCAACTCGCTTTTCATGGAGGGCCTCTGCCACCTTGATCATGTCAAACTGGTCGCCAGTACTAATTAGGTCATTCATTTTGGCCACATAGTCCACGTTGAGGATCTCTCCCCAGCGTTCTGCCTCATGGAAGACAGCTGCCAGTTTGGGGTTTTCCTCAAAAGGTGGGAGCTGGTCTGGGAACCTTCTGGTTGGATGACGAAGGATCACACCCCGGTCATAGGGAAGCAGGTCAAAGTGCTTTATGTAACCTGTGCTAGGCACCATATAACCGTAGAAATAGTTCTTCAACCAACCGCTGGTATAGAGGTTGAGTCTTGGATAGTTTCTATATTTGAGCAGGTGGACCTTAGACTTCATATTGAATTTGGTGAAAATCGCCTCAGCTTCTTCCTTCTTCACAGACTCTTTGAAAAACGGCTCATCATCGCCAATGATTTGAATCATGCGGTCCTTGATTTTTCGGTAGTCCGCATCTTGTAAAGGAAATTCGTGTTCCAGCTCACAGTATAAACCGCCACTGAGGGAATGTTCCACGTTGACATGGACGTTCTTATATAATTCCATGGCCGCCCGGATGAAAACGAAGGACAGGGACCGTTGATAAATCCGAACACCGTCCAGGCTCCTTAGGTCGATCCACTCCACCTTGCCGTCTTCTTCCAAGTGATAGGTCAACTCTCGCAACTTATTATTCACTTTTGCAGCCACAATCATAGACCCACTGTCCGGCGTCCACTCTTTTGCTAGATCTTCCAATCTATATTCCAATGGTTTTTGAACATTGGTTCCATTGGGTAGGCTTAGTGTTACTTTTTTATCTGTCATATTTCTCCCCCTGTTCTATACCTATTGTGCCTATTTTATGAAGAGGCAGTAGCCGAAACAGCACCCTTCCCTTGACCTTGTCCAAGGGGACCATGCCCACCTGGTCGTCTCTGGAGTCAATGCTCACCAACCGGTTGTCCCCCAACACAAAAATGTGGTCTGGTGGAACAACGGCGTCGACTGCGCCCTCTGTTTCCTCTGTATTCAGATACGGTTCAGCCAAGGTTACCCCGTTGACTGACACAAGACCTTCTCCAATGGTGACGTGGTCACCCGGGACACCGATGACCCGTTTGATCAAGTCTCGTTCCTTGCCCTTGCTATCCACCAGGCTGGAATTGAAGACAACAATATCATTCCGCTCCAGGCCAGAGGACTGCCAAAAAATCCGTTCCGTGATCAGGTAATGGTTGTTTTCCAGGGTCGGGACCATGGAATCCCCCTTGACCATGGTGGGCCGGATCACAACGAGCATGACAAAAGCAATCACGGCCGCCAGGGCCAGGGCTCTTGTCCACTCCCATATTTCTTTAACCATAGTTGCCTCTATTCAAATGTGAAGGATCTGCCTGTATGGGTTGGGTGACTCATGCGATTGAGGACATCCAGTTGTTCTTTGATTTGGTCATTGATCTTGGCATACTTGTAACGGTTGATTTTAATGTCCAGGGTCTTGAGACAGTTTCTGAAATCGTCCAGGACATTGTAGGGATTGCCATATACCCGGTATATGTCATCCACACTGACGCCAACAAAACCATGGCC
This sequence comes from uncultured Peptostreptococcaceae bacterium, assembly GCA_964342805.1. GTDB lineage: Bacteria > Bacillota > Clostridia > Peptostreptococcales > Acidaminobacteraceae > CAYFHQ01. The sequence goes on from CAYFHQ010000008.1 coordinate 2,950, forward strand.
AACAATGGACTCGTTACGTAGGTCGATCAGGGCCAGCATCTTGTCGGAGTTGAGTAGGCGTACGATATCAATGACTGATTTCTCGTCCTTGGAATACCGGTAAAAGTAGGTGGTCATGCCAAAGATCAGATTGGAGTTGAAGATTTTGTACTGTTTGCGCAGGGTTTTCAGGATATGCCGCTTGGACATGAGGGGCAAGTGGAAAGAAAACCGGGTGCGGTTGGCGTGTTTGGTGGCAAAGATATACTTCATAATAGCTTCTTTGAACCGGTAGACACGGCCAAGAAAATCAATGTACTCCTCATTGACCAGCTGAAACTTGATATTCTCCATGAGTTCCGAAAATATGGCGTCTGGATCTCCATCTACCAGGTCATTGAGATTTCGAAACAGGGCCTTAATATCCTTGGTGGTCGATAGGTCGTCGGACAGGTTGTAGAGGATCTGACGAGCTGTCTTAAAATCAAAATTGACCGCATATCGACAAGAGTCCATTAGGATGGCAGCGTCGGAGTTTTGCAACCCCGATTCCGACAATAGCTCCAATGCACCACCGTAGTCGTAGCGATCAATCAATTTCACAATTACATTATACGCAGGGATCATGTCTGCCTCCGATTCTTCCCAGAATCCATATATCGTCGAATTTCTGCTGATTCATGTATATAGGTTTGCCCGTCTATAACAATCTTATACCCATGTAGGAGCTGGGATCGTACATTTTTCCGATTTCCTGTTCCATACTTGGGGTCTCCAACGATGGGATGGCCAATCCAGGCCATGGAAGCACGGATTTGGTGGGTACGGCCGGTCATGAGTTCCACTTCCACCAAAGTATGGGTCCCCTTGCGTTCAATGGGCTTATACTTGGTGTGACAGGCTTTAGAACCTGGACTTTCTGTTTTGCTCATTCGGACCTTGTTCTTCCCCTCGTCCTTGAGGAGCCAGCCTTTGACCTCTCCCGCTTGCTTGACGTCTCCTAGGACCACACACTGGTAAAACTTACGGATGGACCGGTCTCGCATTTGGGCGTTGAGTTTTTTTAGGGTTTCATAGTTTTTGGCAAAGGTGACCAGGCCACTGGTGTTCTTGTCCAAGCGCTGAATCGGCGCAGGTTTAAAGGTTCTAGTGGACAAGTGTTTCAGGTAGTGCTGGACCTTGGTTGCCAGGGTCTTGGAAAACTCATTTTTGTCTGGGTGGGTCAGGAGGCCCTTGGGTTTGTTGACGATCAGGATGTTGTCGTCTTCAAAGACAATGTCTATGTCCACTTGAACAGGGGCTAAAACCTCCTCCTCCTTGACCAAGGCGTCAAAAGACTCGTCACTGAGATAGACCTGGATAACGTCCCCATTTTTTAAGAAGTAGTCCTCTTTTTTCCGCTCGCCGTTGACCTTAAAAACCTTTTTTCGGATCAGCTTATAGACATTGGTCCGTGACGAGTTGTTGAAGTATTTTAAAAGAAAGCGGTCCATTCGCTGGTCCGCTTCGTTGGTTCCGATTTGAATCTCTCGCATAATATCCTCTGTTCTTGCCTCTTCTATTTACCGAAGCTGTAGGTGGAGTCGACTGATTTCTCCCACCGGCTGAAAACCGATCTTCTCGTAGGAGGTAATGGCGGCTACATTGTCCCTGACAACCAACAGGTTGACCTCTCCCACATGTTGCAGCTGGTCCGCTGCTAGGGAAGCGGAAAGGGCAGTGCCAATCCCCTTGCCCCGGTAGGCTTTTTTCACATAGACCCCGCCCAATTGGGCTGCCTGGTCCGTTTGGTGTTCTATCACTGCCTGGCCCACCACCTGGTCTCCGTCATAGGCAAAGAGGTAGGCTGGGGTTTGGTCTAGCTTTTCCTTCATTTGATTTACAGTGAGGTGGGCGCGGCCAAAGGCCTTTTCCACTTCCACCATGAAGGGAACCACGTCGGCGGAGTCAATGGCGTTTCCGTCCATTAGAATAATACCCGGTACATGCTTGACCTGGTTGGGGTCGGTTTGCTTGACCTGCATGAGCTGACAATCTTCCACCTCATACCAGACCATGGTCCGGGCCAGCATGTTGACCATCCGCTGAATAATGGCAGTGTCCGCCTTTACAATGGTTGGCTTGTGTTCCTTCAAGGCCTTTAAGAAGTCCACCTTTTGAAAGACGCCGGCGTCACTGAAGTGACAACTGAGACTGCCATTGCTTTGGAATATGGCAAGGCCCGTCAGTTGATCACCCGTGCCGTAGCCATAAGCGGTTGCGCTGGTTTTGACCTTACTCTTGTCAGACAGGGCCAAATGCATGTCATAACAGTGGATTGGATTTGCTTTTATGTAGTTTTTAAGGGCAGGAATGCCTCTTCTTTGCAGTTTAAAAAACTGGGCCATAACCATCCTCCAGTAAGGGTATAAGCGGTTTCATTGTATCATGGTTTTAATCATTTTGAAACCCATCAACCCATTGGAAAACGGCGGGTTTTGTGATATTCTATCTGTAGTAAACACCCACGGGAGGATTGAGTATGCTAGAAAAAATGAAGGACATCGTTTACGACATGAGTGACGTGATTTTGTCACTGCTTATCATCGCCATGATCTTTTTCGTCGTATCTTGGAAGATTTCTGACTCCATGGCATTTGAAATTACAGCACCAGACAAACCCACTGCTTCTGTGACCCTGCCAGAAGAAACCACAGCACCTGTCATTGACCCTCCTGTTATTGTAGATGTTACCCCGGGTGAAACCCCTTCCACCGGAGGAAAGCCAAAGGGTGGCGAGGTCACAATCCTACCTGATACTGAAGTAAGAGACATTGTCCTGGAGATCAAGCCCGGTTCGTCAGGCTACTCCATTGCCAAACAATTGGAGGACGAAGGATTAATCCCAGACACAACGACTTTCATCAACCGTCTGGACGAACGAGAATTGTCAACTAAGCTCCAGTCTGGCTCCTTTAAACTGAAGTCGGACATGGACATGGACCAGATCATAGACAAACTCACTGGCCGCTAGGCCAAGGGCCCTTGTAAAGCTAGCCAGCAAAGCCACTACTACGAGGTCATCTAAGGTCGTCTCAAGTAAGTGAATAAAATCCTACAAGTAAAGGGATCTTGCAAGAAGTCAACACTTCACTGCAAGATCCCTTTTTATGTTCACGTTCATATGGCTGAGGGTTTTCATTCCACCTTAGGCCGGTAACCTAGCCTCAGCTGCACGTATTTGCCGCCTACTGTAGTAGGCCCCCCACACCAGGAGGAGCAAGCCTGCAGGAATCAGCAAAATCCGTAGCCAGGTTATATAGATCGTCAGGCTTCCAAAGACCGACACCAAGGGAATGAGGAAGGTCGGTGCACAACAGGCAAAGCCCGTGAGAAAGCTGGGCAATATCCCCCACAGCCCCTTAGTCCCTGCATCTAGCCGGCACATTTTGGGGAGGCTATAGAGGTAGATGGTTGCACCCACGTTCACGATCACTAAGGCCCCCAATACTAGCCCCAGGAAGATATTGACCGGTGCGATCACCCATTCAAACAAGGGGGTCGTCCACCTGAGCAGGGGTTCCCACAGGAAGGGGGCACTGGTTTTGAAGAAGAGCTGCTGCCAGTTCTTGGCCAGGGTAAGGGAAAAACCACCACTCCCCATGATCCTCAAGTGGCCCAGGCTAATCTGGTAGACCACGAAATATACGACCCCGGCGACGGCTCCCCATCGTCTTGCATTGTCATCGTCCCAAAGCTTCTTTATAAAGGTTCTCATTTTGTCATCAACTCCGTGTCTGGGAAGTAGGCCGACCAGGCAAACCACATGACATCAAAATGGTGGGCGGGCTGTAAGCCGTCTACCGATGTGACTTCCCCGTCGTCTTCCCTTTCAAATACACGCACGATGTCTAAGTTTTGGTCATAAACAGCGACAATTGGCGTGTCTCCTGCCATAGCGTTGATCATTCCCCGTTCCTCTACCAAGGCTGGATCAATGGCCAGCACACCGTTTTGTCCCTTGATCCCCACAACGACCTTTTTGTTGGCCAGTCTGGGGTCATCATTCATAGTTGGGAACATTACAACTGGTGTGAAGTAGTAGGAGTTTTCGTCTCTATAGGAGCCATAGGGGTCCCGGCCATAGTCCCTAAAGTAGCCGGTCTCTGTTGAGAGAACCTTGGCTTCCTCATAGTGGTCCTTGAAGTTCTTCCAGGTCACCCAGTGGACTGGAAAGGCATTTAAAGGTGTCCCTGGGTTTTCCGAGTCAATACTTTCTCCCAATATCTGTGGCCAATACTTGCCGGTTTCCCGGTCATACATGACCAGGTTGCTGTTGAGCAAGCGGCCAGACGTTCCTAGGCCACCCTGGGCCACACCGTCATAGCCCACACAGAAGCCCGTCAGTGGACAATAGGTAATGGAATGGTTTTGGCCGTCCACTTGATGGTTCACAATTTCATGCCAGACCAAGATCCGTTGGGGGTATGCGTAAACCCCCTCCTGGGCTTCCAGGACAAACACATAGTCCTCGTCCATTAGCCATTGGTCGGCTGTGGCAATGGGGTCCCAAATGGGTTCGTCAATGGGCGGTATGCCGTCTGGTGGAACGCCGCCACTGAGAACATTGGACCTAAAGGCTCCATAGTCCACTTGGCCACCCGGCTGAGGATCAGGTGTGGCCTCTGAGCTTGATGGTTCACTTCGTGTCGGTTCCAGAGCGGTCTCCATGGCTTCCATGGATTGTTCCTCAACAGGTCTGGTAGCATACCAGATCCCTGCCACTAGGAGTAGGCCCACCAGTATAGCGACGGGCACGATCCATCGTTTCATACGTCACCTACTTTCTCCCCTCTTATCTCTATTCTTATCCCATATTAGAGTAAGCTCAATATCTTATTGAGAAATGTTCTCATAATTTAACATCTTGTCACAGGATTGTTACAAAGGAGCGCATAGCCCAATCCCTTGTACCCACTGGCATACAGCCCTTTTCCAAAAAGAATAATGACTTTTTTCATCTTTTCCGTTGACCTTAAAGTCGCTCTAAGGTCTATACTGCAGTTAGAAGACACGGCAAGCCCTTCTAGCCTTGCCACAACCCGTGAGAGGAGCTTTACATGAAGAAATTACTCGCATTATTATTGGCATTCACCTTGGTATTGGGTGGTAGCGCTTTTTCGTTCGCTGCAGAAAGTACCAGCGTTGTTACGGCAATGGACAAAGGCCAGTTCAAGTACACCATGAAGGAGTTCGAGGCCCTTCTCCCCTTCAAACTCAGCCCAGCCGACGCTGAAACCATTGAAAAGACTTTTATTGAAATCAACTATGCCTTCATGCTTGGTAAACTAGACAAGGCAGAAATCCTCCTGAAGGGCTACTACTCGGTAATCAAGAAATACTGGATGGCTGAAAATACCCTAAAGGTACTTCTACCTTTTGAAGACATGATGACTTTTGGTGGCAAACTCATGACACCAGAAGACAAGGAAGCCATTGAAAAGAAGTTTGCGTCCCTTGCCAAGCTACGTAAAGACGGCCAGATGGAGGACTACTTCAAGGTAATCAAGTCCATCCACACGGACTACTACAAGCTGATTGGTGACGCAGTGGGTGACACTCAAAACGAGCTACAACTGCTTCAGTACATTAAGGGTGCAGACAAGCTGACACCATCTGACTTGGTCAACTACACTTATGAGGACTACCTATACATCCTCCCCTTCACTTTGAAAGACAAGGACTTTGTAAAGGGTGAAAAAATCTTTAAGGCTATCATTGTCAAGCTGAAGGCCAACGACATGGATGCTGCCAAGAAGCTTACAAAGGACCTTCACGGGTTCATGGCTCCTTACTGGATTTCAGACGAAGCCCTAAAGACCATTGTTCCCCATGAAAAATACACCAAGCAAGCCATTAAGTTCTTCACCCGTAAGAACCAGTTGGACCTGAACACAGTTTACAAGGCCATTGTAAAAGCTCAAAAAACTGCAGATTTCGACGCTTACTTCAAGGCCATCGACAAATACTACAAAACGTTTGGTGAGTCTATCCAAGAGTTCTATGACGATTACTTTGACGAAGTGGTATTCATACGGTCATAAGCAAGCATAAGCTGTTAAGTCTCTTGTTAAATGCCCCTTTAACCGGAACCACCTTAACACTTATATAAAGAATCCCCCCTCGCTTTTCCACTTGAGCGAGGGGGGATTTTGACTTTGTTTACTTTTGATTCTCCCTATAGGGGGAGACTTGCACCTGAACCCGGTCCAACTCTTCAGTTGTCAACTCCCGGGCTTGACCCTTGTCTAAGCTTTCATCCAAAATAAGACCACCCATGCTTACCCGCTTCAGGTAGGTGACCTCCTTGCCCACGGCTTGGAACATCCGTTTGACCTGGTGGAACTTGCCTTCCTGGATGGTGATCCGCACTTGACGTCCCTCCCCTTGGTCCAGGACTTCCAAGTATCCCGGCAGGGTTTCATAGCCATCGTCCAGGGTCAGGCCCTTGGCAAAGGCTTCAATATCCGCTGCCACCACCTCTTGGTCAATGATGGCGAAGTAGGTCTTGTCCACGTGCTTCTTGGGAGACAGGAGTCGGTGGCTCAGTTGGCCATCGTTTGTCAAAATGAGAAGGCCTTCTGTGTCGATATCCAGCCGCCCCACTGGAAAGGGCTCAAAGTGGAGCCATTCCTCCGGAAGAAGGTCAATGACCGTCTTGTGGTAGTTGTCTGTAGTGGCACTGATCACCCCAGCAGGTTTGTGGAGCATGATATACATATACTCCTGATAGCCAATGGTCTCTCCCCGGAACTGAATAAGGTCCTGGTCGGGGTCCACATGCTTGCCAGGGTCCTTTTCCACATGACCATTTATAGTTACGGCCCCCTTGCGGATAACCATCTTGAGTTCTTTTCGAGATCCAACACCCATGTTGGCCAGGTATTTGTCCAGTCGCATAGGTCCTCCTATTGTACCCGCCAGTTGGCAGGGAGCTGATTCTTGTACATGGTTCCTGTGGACTTGGCCCAGCCCAAAGGATATCCCTCCACACATACCAGGGTTCAACCCTTGTCTCCTGCCGTCATAAGGGTGTCCCCTTTCAGGTATTTCATAACCTCATGTTGGTCTATATTCAAGTCCAGTACCTGATTGACCTCCTCGGATTTTAGGCCCATGGAAAAGGCCTGGGAGGGTTCAAAGCGGTTCTTTTTTAAGGTGCCCAGTAGCCAGCCACTTCGTAGGACCCTGAGGCCGTCCATTTGAGGTGCCCCCTCCGGGAGCAAGTACAACTGGTCCTTTAATTGAAGGAAGTGTCCTTGAAGAGGCCTGATCAGGTGGTCGTCCATAAAGGTCTTGAAGAGGGCCGGTGGCTGGTTGGCCTTGACTGTCTGGACCTGGCGTCCTTGGTCCTCCCCACTAACAAGAGACCCAACAAAGTGTCCCTCCCCTTGAAGACGGTGGGGCCAAATCCGTCCCCATCCATTACTTGTGTCAATGGCTGCCTCTGTGATAGGTGCCTGGACAAAGTGGGGACTTCTTTCCATAAAAGCCTGGAGGGCGTCCTCGTTTTCCAACCGATTATAGGTACAAGTCGAATAAACAATGCGTCCCAGACCAGCCACCAGGTCTCCTGCCGCGTCAAGGATGGTGTTTTGAATATCTCGACAAGACTGGGCGGCGTGGTCGTCATAGGCCTGGATGGCCTTGGGGTCCTTTCGGAACATGCCTTCTCCAGAGCAGGGTGCGTCGATCACTATGGCGTCAAAGACATGCTTGATCTTGCTGGCAATTTTTTTGGGGTCTTCACTGGAAACAATCATGTTCCTGACCCCTGCCAACTCCAGATTATGAAGTAGGGCCCGGGCCCGGGAGTTGCTGATATCATTGGCCAGTAACAAACCTTGGTTCCTTAGTCCCCCTGCAATCTGAGTGGACTTTCCCCCAGGGGCACCACAGAGGTCTGCCACCCACTCCCCAGGCTGGGCCTGGGTCACCGCCCCTGTAATCATGGCAGAAGGTTCTTGGATATAATAGAGTCCCGCCCGGTAGTAGGGGTGCTTGGACACGGGGGCGTCCTCAGGAACATAAAAGCCAGTGTCACACCAGGGGACCGGTTGCAGGTCAAAGGGAGATAGGGCCTTGAAGTCCTCCACAGAAATCTTGAGGGTGTTGACCCGTATACCCTTATGGGGCTTTTGCCCATAAGACGCAAAAAAGGCTTCCGCCTCGTCTCCCAGCATGGATTCCATCTGGGCCACAAACCCAGGTGGAAATTGATTGTATTTTTTCATAAAACCCTCCGGTTTTTTCGTATGCAAATCGACGAAATTTCTTGGAATTTCGAGGGGTATCGTTTTCCTCGCTTGACATGACAAGCCAGCTTCGATACAGTGGTTTTGACCATATGACGCATTATATCACACATGTGTATAGTGCGCATTTTATTGAAAACCCCGGGACATTTTCCGTACCGCGGTACATATTCCGGCCACTCACACGGGAATTTAAGGAGGAAGACTTATGCCATTGGTATCAACAAAAGAAATGTTTAAAAAGGCATACGAAGGCGGCTACGCTATTGGCGCTTTCAACATCAACAACATGGAAATCCTACAGGGAATTACTGACGCTGCTAAAGCTCAAAACTCTCCTGTTATCGTTCAGGTATCTTCTGGTGCTATGAAGTATGCCCGTCCAGCTTACCTGATGAAGATGATTGAAGCTGCAGTGGAAGACACTGGTGTTGAACTAGCTCTTCACCTTGACCACGGTGCTGACTTTGAACAGTGTAAGACAGCAATCGACCTTGGCTTTACATCTGTAATGATCGACGGTTCCCACCATAGTTTTGAAGAGAACATTGCTGTTACGAAAAAGGTTGTGGAATACGCCCATGCACGAGGCGTAGTTGTAGAAGCAGAACTGGGCCAACTTGCAGGCGTTGAAGACGACGTTAATGTAAGCGCAGAAGACGCAACTTACACTAACCCTGACCAGGCAAAAGAGTTCGTTGAGCGTACGGGTTGTGACTCCCTGGCAATTGCCATTGGTACATCCCACGGTGCCAACAAGTTTGAAGGCGAACCAAACCTTGATTTCGAACGTCTAAAGAAGATCATGACCCTACTTCCTGGCTACCCACTGGTTCTACACGGTGCTTCCTCTGTTTATCCAGAAGCTGTTGCCCTGTGTAATGACAATGGCGGCCAGCTAAAGGGCGCAAGCGGTGTACCTGATGAAATGCTACGGGAAGCAAACCGTCTTGGCGTTTGCAAGATCAACGTAGATACAGACCTGCGTATTGCCTTCACTGGTAACGTGCGTAAGGCCTTCAACGACGATCCAAAGAACTTTGATCCTCGTAAGTATCTTGGTCCAGCTCGGGAGTCTATCCGTGAAGTTGTAGAACACAAGATCAAGCATGTTTTCGGTTCCGGCAAATAGGACTTGTTTACAAGCTTAACTAAAAAACCCATACATTCATGAACAAGCCGCCAGGGTTTCTCCTCTAAGGAGGGGCCTTGGTGGTTTTTCTTTGCCCCATCCCATCTGCCACGTATTCCTCGCTACGAAGCCCCCTAGTTTTACCCTGATCCTAGCAATTCAGACGAGTCCATTTGCCGGGACAAAATCTTACCCGCTTCTCCTTACAATTTTGGAAAACTTATATTCGGGGGTTTATTTTTCTGTTAAACTGGACATGAATATAGGAGAGTGGCGTAGATGTACACCACAAGTCCGTATAGATAACTGGAGGGTAAACCATGCCATTGGTAACAACAAAAGAAATGTTTAAAAAGGCCTATGAAGGCAAGTATGCGATTGGCGCATTTAATGTAAACAACATGGAGATCGTACAAGGTATTGTCGAAGCTGCCATGGACGCTAAATCACCCCTGATCCTTCAAGTTTCTGCTGGTGCTCGCAAGTATGCCAAGCCAGAATACCTTAAGCACTTGGTTGCAGCTGCTGAAGAAGCAACAGGTATTGATATTGCACTTCACCTGGACCACGGGGATAGTTTTGAAATTTGTAAGCAGTGTATTGATGATGGATTTACTTCTGTTATGATTGACGGGTCTGCCCTTTCCTTCGAAGACAACATTGCCTTGACCAAAAAAGTGGTTGAATATGCACATGCAAAAGGCGTTGTTGTTGAAGCAGAACTGGGAAAGCTTGCAGGCGTTGAAGACGACGTGAACGTTAGTGCAGAAGACGCTACATACACAGACCCCCAGCAAGCCGTTGAGTTTGTAGAGCGTACGGGTTGTGATTCCTTAGCCATTGCCATTGGTACCTCCCACGGTGCATACAAGTTCCAGGGTGAGCCCAAGCTGGACTATGACCGCCTGAAGAAGATCACTGAACTCCTACCCAACTTCCCGCTGGTACTTCACGGTGCTTCAACAGTTGTGCCTGAGTTCGTTGAGAAGTGTAACAAGTATGGCGGAAACATCCCAGGTGCCCAAGGTGTACCTGAGCCTATGCTAAGAGAAGCGGCTATGTATGGCGTTTGCAAGATCAACATCGACACTGACCTTCGTCTTGCCATGACAGCTGCCATCCGTGAGTTCCTCGTGGAGAACCCATCGGAGTTCGACCCACGTAAATACCTGGGTAAGGGCCGTACAGCCATTAAAGACATGGTGTCCCACAAGATCGTTGACGTTTTGGGTAGTGCCAGCACCCTGTAAACCCATTATGTGGGACCAGGGCGCATCGAGGGCCTAATCAAAAAAAGAAAAAGAGCTAGATCTCCTGGTTGTCCGGGACGATCTAGCTCTTTGTTTTACATTTTTTCAGGTTCTGGGTAGTCCTCACCGAAAGTGTCTACAGTCATGGTAGCAATGCGCTGGTCTGCCACTGGGCGGTCACCCATCGCTGTCTTTGTTTCAGCAATCTCGTTTACCACGTCCATGCCTTCGACAATCTTGCCGAAGCCTGCATAAGAACCGTCCAGGTGGGGGCTGTTCTTGTGCATGATGAAGAACTGGGACCCTGCCGAGTTTGGATTCTGAGCTCTTGCCATGGATAGGACACCTGGCTCATGCTTGAGCTGGTTGGTGAAGCCGTTGATGTTGAATTCACCCTTAATGCCGTAGCCTGGCCCCCCCATACCGGATCCCTCTGGGCAGCCGCCCTGGATCATGAAACCCTTGATGACACGGTGGAAAATCAGACCATCATAGTAGCCCTTTTTCACCAATGAAATAAAGTTATTTACTGTATTGGGAGCGATTTCTGGATACAGCTCCACCTTCATTTGCTTATCATTTTCCATTGTAATGGTTACAACCGGTTTATTTGCCATGTTTGGCCTCCTTTTTCTTTTGTGCACAACAAGTATAGCATGTTCCCCCGGGAATTTCTATTGGTGGAAGGACACATCATGGTCACTATATACCCCAGAATCATAACGAGAAGTCGCGGTAAACATTGGGCCTTCCTCTAGGACCCAGGGCATGAGGGCCTTGTGCCCTTCTCTACATAACATAGCGTTGCATGTTGCATGGTTTTATCTACTTTCTTTTGCTGTTCTGCATGACATTGACTGCAAAGATCAAAACCAAAAGCAAGTAGATTCCCATGGCCATAGCGAACTGATAATCGGCATCCTCGGCCACCAGGTCCTCTTGGCCCATAAGTAACATTTCCACTTTACGAACAGGGTTGCGGTAAAACACAGCCCCATAAGATTGACCATCTTCCCCATCATAATGGAAGAAAGTTGGCTCTATGGGATCTTCCAAGCCCCACTGGTGGTGGAGACTGGCAAGTCCCTGGTCCAGAATACTGTGGTCTCTTTGGGACCGGTACTCGTAAGGAATACTGCTATATAAGACATACTGCTTTAATATACTATCAATCCGCAATTCAAAACGTTCATGAAGCTGGGCTTCCAACTTGTCTGCCCGCTCATAACTCAGGGTCACGTTTGACTGGACCACAATAAAACTCTCCAGGTCCTCAATCCAGTGGATATAGACCCGGTAGTGGCGGCCTCCTTCTTCAAAATCGTAAAATTGCTCCTCAGCATAAGGGCGTTTGAGCAAAACGTTGTAGCGCATATTGATTTGGTAGGCTCCCAGGTGGTCATCAAAAACTTTAACACCTCCTGGCAAGTAACTTCCAGCCTCTTCAACTCCAGCCCAGCGAACAACCCCTTCCATGGACTGGGCCTCCGCTCGCAGACGCCGATCAATGGCTTCATTTTTGAGTCGTTCCAGGTCCTGAACTGCCCGGTCTCTAGCAATCAAGAGTCGCTCCAGTTGTATGCTTTTATTGATCATGTCTTCTTGCCACTGTTGGTACAGCGTAATATCAACCACCTGCTGACCCAGGGCTGTGGACAGGAGAACCGTCAACAGGAGGACAGACACATATCCATAACCAAGACGGCGTATTTGCTGTATGAGGCCTGACTGGTCTGGGCTTTCTGCCAAGGGATCCACAAAGATAATAAAATTCTCATAGAGGGCAATCAAAATCCGGGTCAGGACCACAAACAAGAAGAGGGCCATGATCCGTACCGCCCACTTGATGGCTGTTGTTCCGTCCACCACATTGCCTTCTGGCATGGCCACTAGGACATACTTATCCAGGGCCTCCACATGTGTGAGAACCCCCAGCTGATACGCCCGCTCAGCAGGTTGGTTGGGTAAACGAAGATTGACCCGGCCAGCCCCTAATTTCTGCAGGGCGACCGATACCTCCGCTTGGGACAACTCGTCAAATCCACTTATTTTTTCACCAATGATATTGTCATGATTGGTGTACTCCACAAACATAAATCCATCCATTACATCCACAAAAGTGCCATTATGCATGCTCTGGAAGCGATCCAGTATATCGTTTTGCTCAATGGACATTTCAGCAAAGTAGTCTGCTGACTCCTTCTCTACTGGTTCCAGGAGGATGATCATCCAGTCCAAGGGCTCATAATAACTGAAATAGGCAAAATGATCGACATTTCCATTGGGTGTTTTGCAGGCTATTCGGGCATAGGACTCCCCTTGTGTCCAGGCCTTGTTAAGGACCTCTTGGTTTTGATCATTGAAGAGGCAGGTGGACACGGTGATCTGACCGTAGGGGTAGAGCAACATGCCTTCCTTTTTCGAGTAAACCCCTAGGCCCTTGGTCGATCCCTGGTTGAGTTGGCCCATGAGGTCAATGGACTGGTCTCTTCTTTCGGCCGATTGGCCATACTTATTCAAGAGACCCTCAATGAGGGCGCCATACTCCCTGGCATCGTCCAACCATAGGTTTTCCAAGCTGTCTTTTAATAGGGACACAGACTCGTTATAGTCTTCTATAATGGCAACCACTTCGTCATTTTGGCTGACCATGTCCTCCATGGCCATGTCATAGTGGTAGCGGTCAATGGCCCGCTCGGTGAGGACGACAAAAACCATCAACAAGAGCAGGGTAAACAAAACGGGTATGTATAACCACTTACTTCGAAAAACTTGTATGTTCAAACCGGCTCCTCCTCCACCCCTAAATCTTGGCTATTCAAATACAATTCGGTTTTGTCCATGGCAAATCCTGCTTGGGCTTGTGGATTCGGGTGAATAATCATACGCTTGGCCCTCTGGTCTGATATCCCAGGGATCTAAAAAGGTCCAGAGCGCTTTCTTTACACAAAAATACGCACAAAAGAACCTCCTGCCCATTTGGACAGGAGGTTCCCATAAGCCAATGCTCGGATTGACCCTTGTTCAAGATTATTTCTTACTGCTGCCAGCACTCTGACGCTCAAACTTGATGTCATGGCCATTGACTTCAAAGATTTCGTGGAGCATGTCCCAGAAATCGTATTTGCCACGGCGGTCAGTGGAGGAAATCGGCAGGAGGAAGGCATCGTCGTCCATCCCTAGGGTTTCCCGGATGACCTTGATGTTCTTCTGAAGCTGCGATCCCTTGATCTTGTCCAGCTTGTTGGCCACAACAATGCCGTTGAAGCCGTAAGCCTTGATCCACTGGTACATTTGGACATCTTCTTGGGTCGGCTTGTGTCGCAGGTCCACCAAGAGGATTACCTCCAGCAAGTTCTTTCTACCACTGAGGTAGGTCTCCATGACCTTTCCCCATGACTTCTTCTGGGACTTGGATACCTTGGCGTAGCCATAGCCTGGAAGGTCGACAAACCGAAACTTTTCGTCGATGTCATAGAAGTTGATGGTCTGGGTCTTGCCCGGAGTGGAACTGGTTCTAGCCAGGTTTTTGCGATTGATGAGCATGTTGATCAAAGAGGACTTGCCTACGTTTGACCGCCCAGCCATTGCAATCTCTGGCGTGTCCTCTTCCGGGTATTGAACAGGACTTACCGCACTGATGATAAACTTACTTTCCCGAATTTTCATTCGTCTTCCTCTTTCTTGTGGTCTTCTTCTTCTTTGGCTGCTCAACCAGGGCGTGTTCTAGAACCTCGTCCATATGCTTCACAGGAATGAAGGTCATGTCCTTCTGGATACCAGCCGGAATGTCATCAAGATCCTTCTTGTTCTCGTATGGGAACAGAACCGTCTTGATGCCAGCCCGTTTTGCAGCCAGGGACTTTTCCTTTAGTCCACCAATTGGAAGTACGCGACCCCTTAGGGTAATTTCGCCGGTCATGGCCACGTCTCGACGAACAGGGATTTCCGTCAAGGCTGACAGGACAGCTGTCGCCATGGTAATTCCCGCCGAAGGACCATCCTTTGGTGTTGCCCCTTCAGGAATGTGGATATGAACGTCTGTCTTCTCATGGAAGTCCTCAGGCAAGTCAAAACGGTCTTGGACCGATCGAATGTAACTGATCCCTGCCCGGGCAGACTCTTTCATGACGTCGCCCATTTGACCGGTAAGCACCAACTGGCCCTTACCCTTCATAGGCGTCACTTCCACGTTGAGGGTTACACCACCAACAGCAGTCCAGGCCAGGCCAGTTACAATGCCCACTTCGTCCTGGTCACTGATTTCCTCATGGCTAAACTTCTTGCCGCCCAGGATTTTTTCCAGGTTGGTCGTGTTGACACGAACGCTGGTCTTTTTCTCCTCGACGATCTTAGCCGCCACTTTTCGGCAAACCGCAGCCACTTGACGTTCCAACTCACGGACGCCAGCTTCACGGGTGTAGTTGTTGATAAGCATACGCAGGGTCGAGTCAGACAGTTTAAGGTTGTCTGAGGTTAGACCATGCTCCTTCAATTGCTTGGGTTGCAAGTACTTCTTAGCAATTTGAAGTTTTTCGTCTTCAATGTAACCACTGATCCGGATCACTTCCATACGGTCAAGTAAAGGCCGTGGAATGGTGCTCAGGCTGTTGGCAGTGGTGATGAAGAGGACCTTGGACAGGTCAAAGGGTACTTCAAGGTAGTGGTCCGTAAAGTCCTTGTTCTGCTCTGGATCTAGAACTTCCAGCAGGGCAGACGCCGGGTCACCACGGAAGTCACTGGCCAGCTTGTCAATTTCGTCAAACAGGAATACAGGGTTTTTGGTACCTGCTTCTTTTACGCCATTGATAATTCGACCGGGAATGGCCCCAATGTAGGTCCGTCTATGGCCTCGGATTTCAGCTTCGTCTCGCACACCACCAAGGGACATACGGACATACTTACGGTTCAAGGACCGGGCAATGGACTTGGCAATGGATGTTTTACCAACCCCAGGAGGTCCCACCAAACAAATGATTGGCCCCTTCATGCTCTGGGTCAGCTCACGGATGGCCAAGTACTCCAAAATACGCTCTTTCACTGTCTTCAGGCCATAGTGGTCCTCGTTGAGGATCTCTCTTGCCTTGGTTAGGTCCAGGGTGTCTTTGGTTTGCTTGTTCCAAGGAAGCTCAAGGATGGTGTTGACGTAGGTCCGGATGACGTTGGACTCAGCACTGGAAGGTGCCATTTTTCCAAGACGGTCGATTTCCTTTTCAACCTTTTCCTTAACCTTTTTGCCAACTTTCAGTTTCTTCAGCTTTTTGGTCAGCTCTTCAACCTCAGACTCCGCGTTCTGTTCTTCGCCCAGTTCCTCACGGATCACCTTCATTTGCTCTCGCAGGTAGTATTCCTTTTGAAGCTGGTTGATTTGCTTTCTTACCTTGTCATTGATTTCCTTTTCAACTTCAAGGATCTCAATTTCAGACAGGAGCAGTTCATAAATAATCTCTAGACGTTCCTTGGCAGAGACCGCTTCAATGATCTCCTGCTTTTGCTCTGTCTTGAGCACCATGTTGGAAGCCAGGGTGTCTGCAAAACGACCGGGCTCTTCAATGGAGGACACAGACAACATAACGTCTGGAGACGTGCGGTTACTCACGGAAATATAGCGTTCAAAGGCCTGGACGCAAGCCCGCATAAGGGCTTCTGTTTCCTTGTCCTTTTCCGCCTCTTCTTCAAACAACTCAATGTCTGCCCGGAAATAAGGTTCTTCGTGGATCATCTTGTCGATCCGCGCCCGGGACAGGCCTTCTACCAAGACCCGAATGGCGTCACCTGGTAGCTTGAGCATTTGCTTTATTTTACAAACGGTACCGTACTCGTAGAAATCGTCTACTGTGGGCAGATCAATGTCGAGGTCAATCTGTGTGGATAGGAAAATGCGCTGGTCTTTGATCATTGCTTCTTCCAGTGCCTTGATTGACTTTTCTCTGCCTACATCAAAGTGCAATACCATATAGGGAAATACCGATAAGCCACGGAGTGGGATCAGGGGCATTTCTTGAATCTGCTTCTTCTCTTGATCCATACGTTCAACTCCTCTTCCTTGTGATTTGCATGATCTAAAATATCGAAAAATGCGAGCCGTCAGACTCGCATTCTACGAAATACGTTTAGGAACTGGTTAGGAAGCTGTTTCCTCGCCAGTGTCTTCCAGCACCAAGGTCGGTTGCTGGTGTCTCTCGACGGTTTCCTTTGTCACAATGCACTTGCGGATGTCCTTACGGGACGGGATCTCAAACATGATGTCCAGCATAATGCTTTCCACAATGCTCCGTAGGCCCCGTGCACCTGTCTTGCGATCAATTGCCTGTTTGGCAATGGCAATCAAGGAGTCCTTTTCGAATTCCAGCTCAACGCCGTCAATTTCGAACAAGCGCTTATATTGCTTGACTAGAGCGTTCTTTGGTTCGGATAGAATCTGCATGAGCGCGTCTTCATCCAACTCGTGGAGGGAAACCGTAATCGGCACACGGCCAATAAACTCAGGAATCAGGCCAAATCGTAGAAGATCTGCTGTTTCCAACTTCTCCAGGAGTGCACCGATCTCCATGTCCTTCTTGGACTGAAGTTCAGCACCGAAGCCCAATTGCTTCTTACCAATACGCTTTTGAATGATCTTTTCCATGCCGTCAAAAGCACCACCACAAATGAACAAGACATTGCTTGTGTCAATCTGTAGGAACTCTTGATGGGGGTGCTTACGGCCACCCTGGGGTGGAACGGAAGCCACTGTGCCCTCAAGGATTTTCAGCAAGGCTTGCTGAACCCCTTCGCCGGACACGTCCCGTGTAATGGATGGGTTATCGGACTTGCGGGTAATCTTATCGATTTCATCGATATAGATAATGCCCTTTTGCGCCCGTTCAATATCATAATCTGCTGCTTGGATCAGCTTGAGGAGAATATTCTCCACGTCTTCACCAACATATCCAGCCTCGGTCAATGCTGTGGCATCGGCAATGGCAAATGGCACGTTCAGAATGCGGGCCATTGTTTGAGCCAATAGCGTTTTACCGGAACCCGTTGGACCAATCATCAAGATGTTGGACTTCTGCAGTTCCACATTTTCATCATGGCCGATATCCGCATGGATACGCTTGTAATGATTGTACACTGCCACAGACAGGGTCTTCTTAGCTCTGTCCTGTCCGATGACATAATCGTTTAGGATCTCATAAATTTCAGCAGGCTTTGGCAGCTCTGCTAAATTCAGATCGCCATGCTCATGCACTTCTTCGGAAATGATCTCATTACACAGGGCCACACACTCATCGCAGATATATACATTAGGACCTGCAATCAGTCGTTTTACCTGGTCTTGTGACTTTCCACAGAAGGAGCATTGAAGCTGTCGCTTATCATCGTATTTGGACATAGAAACCTCTTTTCATCTACTATCTGGACGTAATCACCTTATCGATCAAACCGTACTCAACAGCTTCTTCAGCCGTCATGAAGTTATCACGATCCGTGTCCTTTTCGATCACTTCCAGAGGTTGTCCTGTACGTTCACTTAAAATCTTGTTCAAGCTTTCCTTCATCTTGATGATGCGCTCTGCTTGAATCTTAATGTCTGATGCCTGTCCGCGAGCACCACCCAATGGCTGGTGAATCATCACCTCAGCATTTGGCAGGGCCATACGCTTTCCTTTTGTACCAGCAGCCAAGAGAAATGCGCCCATACTTGCAGCCATTCCCACACAGATGGTTGATACATCCGGCTTAATATACTGCATGGTGTCATAAATCCCCATGCCCGCCGTGATCGACCCACCTGGGCTGTTAATGTAGACACTGATGTCGCGATCTGGATCATCAGCTTCCAAGAATAGAAGCTGGGCAATGATCAGATTTGCAGTCGTGTCGTTAATCTCGTCACCAATGAAAATAATGCGGTCCTTCAACAGTCTCGAGTAAATATCGTAAGACCGTTCTCCTCGATTGGTCTGTTCTACAACAACAGGTACTAATGCCATGGGCATCCCTCCTCAACGTCGCTTACTTTAGGTTTGCGTTATCTACGAGGAAATCAACTGTCTTACGTGTCTGAATGGAAGCCTTCATGTACTCAGTCTGAGCGCCGAACATCTTCTTCACGTCTTCTACAGAGGACTTTTGAGACTCAGCTAGTCGCTCGAACTCTTTTTCAAGGTCTTCATCCGTTACTTCAATTGATTCTTGCTGTGCAACTTTTTCAAGAGTCAGTTGAACCTTCACACGGCCTTCAGCGTCTTCCTTCATTTGCTCTCTTAGATCTTCCATCTTGCTACCAGAGAACTGTAGGTACTGGTCAAGCTCTAGACCTTGGTAACGAAGCTGGTACTCGAAATCTTGTACCATACCATCGATTTCACCTTCGATCATTTCAGCTGGGATATCAGCTTCTAGCTTTTCAACAACTGCGTCAATTACCTTGTCGCGTGTTGCAGACTCAGCTTGCTCTGTAGCAGACTTCTGTAGGCTTTCTTTGATGTCAGCCTTTAGCTCGTCTAGGGTGTCGAACTCAGACGTGTCCTTAGCGAACTCGTCGTCTAGAGCTGGAAGTTCTTTTACCTTTATACCCTTAATTGCCACTTTAAACACGGCTTCCTTACCAGCTAGGTGGTCCGCATGGTAATCTTCTGGGAACGTTACGTTTACTTCTTTGTCAGCGTTTAGATCAGCACCAATTAGCTGCTCTTCGAAACCAGGAATGAAAGAACCTGAACCGATCACTAGGTTGTGGTTTTCACCCTTGCCACCTTCGAATGCTTGACCATCAACAAAACCTTCGAAATCGATGATTGCCGTGTCGCCGTCAGCAACTGGACGGTCTTCAACGTCTACTACTCGACCGTTCATATCGCGCTGCTTGTCCAGCTCAGCAGTCACCTGCTCGTCAGTAACGTCAACTGTTACTTTTTCAACTTCTAGGCCCTTGTAGTCGCCTAGGCTTACTTCTGGCTTCACAACTACGTCTGCTTCAAATACAACGTCTTTGCCCTTTGCCAGTTCCTTGATGTCGATGTCAGGACGTGCAACTGGCTCGATCTTAAGCTCGTCCAGTGCGTTACGGTATGCTTCTGGAAGGATCAGGTCAATCGCTTCTTCGAAGAATACACCTTCGCCGTATGTCATTTCGATGATCTTACGTGGTGCCTTACCCTTACGGAATCCAGGCATATTGAAACGTCCACGGCTCTTTAGGTATGCCTTTTGAACTGACTTCTCAAACTCTGCTGCTGGTACTGTAATGCTCATTTTTACTGTGTTATTTTCCTTGCTTACCACTTGGTAGTTCATAAGAATGCCTCCTGTATTATCAGGGCTCCGCGCCCTATTATAAGCACACAAAAATCCGTCCGTCGGGCGTTGGCCATCGCGGGACGGAAAGCGTCCGAATAAAAAAACCAATGGAAATCCCATTGGTTTTGCGTTCCTTAACATATATTATATCATTATATATTCAATGTAAACACTTTTTTCACATGGGCTAAACCCCCTTGAAACACTGGCTTTCAAGTTGTTCATAAATGACCCCTGTGATATGCTGTTGAGTACGAAAGGAGACCCATATGTCATTCCTAAAAAATTTAGTTCACACAGCCTCCTTGAAGCTCAGCCAAGAGCAACTTTCTGCTGCCATGCACCACAAGGGACCCGCCCTTACCCTGGCCATTCCCGGTAGCGGTAAAACCACCCTGCTCCTGTGCAGAACCTTAAATTTAATAGAAGAACACGGTGTCCATCCCAACCAGATCCTCTCGGTGACCTTTTCCAAGGCATCGGCCCAGGACATGCAAGCCCGTTACCACCAGCTCTTTTACAGGTCCTACCCCTACGAGGTGACCTTTTCCACCATCCACCGGTTTGCCTACGGGATCGTGCGGGCCTATGCCAAACACATGAATCGCAACTATCAACTCCTGGAGGATAGCAAGGGCAAACACTCTAAACACCGGATACTTAGAGAGCTCCACCTTGAAATCAACCAGGAACAGTTAACAGACGATAAATATGAGGAATTGGTCAACCATATCGGCTACATCAAAAATATGATGATCCAGCCCCACCAGTACAAGGACCATGACCTCAAGTTTCAAAATCTCGAAAAACTCCTAAAGGGCTATGACCAATACAAGGCCAAGCACCACCTGATCGACTTTGACGACATGCTCTGCCTGGCCCTGGAGGTCTTACAGAACCACCCCAACACCCTGGAGTGGTACCAAAAGCGTTACCCCTATATTCAAGTGGACGAGACCCAGGACACTTCCAGGGTCCAGCATGAGATCATCCAACTGCTGGGTGCTAAAAGTAAAAATATTTTTATGGTGGCCGACGACGACCAGAGTATCTATGGCTTTCGGGGGGCTGACCCCGGCTTTTTACTGGACTTTAAAAAGGCTTATCCCACGGGCACCCTCTATTGGCTCAGCACCAACTACCGGTGTGCGAGTCCCATACTCGAAGCCTGCTCGGACGTAATCAAGCGAAACACCAAGCGGTATGAAAAGAAAATGGCTTCGGCTAACCCCCACAAGGCCCCCGTGCGGGTCCACAACTTTGAGACCCCAGTGGAACGGGACCAGTGGCTCTTTGAATCCATAGGAAGCCAGGAGGGCGTCAGTGGCATCCTGTACAGGAACAACCTATCTGCCATTCCCCTGATTGACCAACTGGACCGACTGGGCCTGGAATTTAATATCAGGGACCGGAAAATGCACTTTTTTAACCACTGGTTACTCCGGGACATCAAGGCCTTTTTGAACCTCAGCCTCCTGCGCCAGGACCTCCAGTCCTTCGAGCAGGTAGCCTTCCGCATTAACGGCTATATTTCTAGAAAGGCCCTGGACTATGTCAAGGGCAACCACCGGGGCCGCAATGTTTTCGACGTCCTGGTCGAATTCCCTGGCGCTGGCCCCCGGCAAAAAAGCCTGTGGACCAACTACAATGGCCTCTTTGAACGAATGGGGTCCGTCCCCCCCATGGTGGCCATGACCATGATCGAACAGGAACTGGGCTACATGGACTACCTGGAAGAGAACGGCAAGCGGATGGGTCAAAGCTTTGACACCTCCCGGTATATGTTGCAGGTCCTCAAGCAGCTGGCTTCCTCCTGCTCAACCCACCTGGAGTTCATGGAAAGGCTGGAATACCTCAATGAAAAGATGCGCCAGTCCGGTCCGTCTTCTTCAGCCATACGTCTTTCCACCATTCATGGGTCCAAGGGGCTAGAGTACGACCAGGTCTACCTGCTGGATGTGGAAGAGGGCATTCTACCCTCTACCCGACGTCAAGAAGACATTCAAAAAGATGGCTATAACAAGGAACTAGAGGAAGAACGTCGCCTCTTCTATGTGGCCATGAGCCGGGCCAAGACCAACCTCCACATTCTCAATGTCAAGTTTAGGGGCGGCCGGTTCATTAAAAAGTCTGTTTTTGTGACGGACTTGCTTGCAGACCAAGGAGACAAACTAGACACGGTCCAGCATGAAGCGGACCACAAGGGCGGTGAGCTGGTCCATGACTTTGTTGTGGGTAAGCGCATTGTCCACCTGCGATTTGGGGAAGGTACCATTCTGGATGTCAGTGAGGACATCATCCGCATTGACTTTGGGGACACCACCAAGGCCCTCTCCCTCCCCCTGTGTATTGAAAAAGGATTTTTAGTTCATCCGGACTAAACCCTATTCCGGCTTACCAAAAACTTCAAGAGGCTCCTGTTGAAAAAAAACCTTCAACAGGAGCCTTTTATGGTTCTTGGTCATTTTTGATTCAGTTACACCTTTATGGTTTGGACCTTTCGAGGTTTCACCTCTACTGGCTACCCCAAATCCCTAAAAGAGTTGTATGGATAGGAAGAAGCCCAGTGACCCGATGATCAGGAACAAAACCGACCCCATAACAATGGCCTCCTTGCCCTTTTCACGGATGGCTGAAAACTTCACCGAAAGCCCCATGCCCACCATGGCCATGAGGATCAGATAACTGCTGGCCTTGGCCAAGAGGCCTGTAATCTCCACAGGGATTACACCCAGAGCATTGATGACACCTGCTAGGATAAAGCCTAGTACGTACATGGGGAAGCCTGCCCGCTTGCCTGCCCCTTCTTTTCTAAACATCCAACTGAGGAGGATAGACATGGGAACTAACATGAGGACCCGCTCCATTTTAATGAAGGTCCCGATGTCCCCAGACACGTCTCCCCTGGCCAAGGCGGCTGCCAAGGCGTGGGCAACCCCTTGGAGGGATAGGCCCGACCAGATCCCGTATTGGATATCGGTCAACAAGGGTAGGGTTGCCACTGCAGAATACAAGAGTACCCCAATGGCCCCTAAAAAACTAATGACTGAAACCGCAAGGACGGCCTCATCGTCATCGGCATGGACACTGGGAGCCAGGGCCACAATGGCCGAAGCACCACAGATGGACGACCCCACCCCAATCAGGGTGGCTAATTTTTTGTCCATCCCAAAGGACTTGCCCAGTCCCCAAGACAAAAGCAAAACGAAAGGCACGAAGGCCAAGACCAAGATGGTCGCTGTTGGGCCCAACTCCGTAATGGCCGCAACGTTCATTTTAAAACCCAATAGGATAATCCCCACCTTAAGCAGGGTCTTATGGGCATATTTAATCCCCGGCCGAGACGCCTCTGGAACCTGGACCGTATTGTTCAATAACATGGCAAAGAGTATGCCGATGGTGAGTGCCTCCAATCGAAAGACTGGGGCCATCCATCCTTCAAGCCATTTTGCACCGACTGCCAACCCGAGCACCAGCACAAAACCTGGTAAAACCTGTTTCATTTTTCCCATTTTGCCCTCCACATACAAGAATCCGCCCCTATTGTAACACAGGAAGGCGGATTGTCGACTAAAATCGAATATTCAGTTCCCGCATGACCTGGTTGACTATGCCATAATCATAACCCTTTCTCAGGAGCATTCCTTGAATGCGGTTGATTTGCTTTTTAGGGTCGACCCCCTGGCTCTGGGCCAGCTTCTTGCGGGCCAACTCCAGGGCCACAGTATATTGGTCTTCCTGTTCAAGTAGGTCGGATAAGACCTGGTCAATGGTCTCGTCTGCAACCCCTTTACGCCTCAAGTCCAGGCGCAGTCGCTTCTGACCGTACTTGTGCATCCGGCTTTCCACAAAGTTTTCAGCATACCGCTGGTCATTGATATAGCCGTGGTCCACCAACTTGTCCAGGGCCAAGTCAGCAGTGGACTCGTCATATTCCTTCTCCTTGAGCTTTTTAAAGAGCTCCTTTCGGGTCCGACTGGAGAAGGTCAGCCAGCGGACACACTGGATATAGGCCTTTTTCACTTCTTCCGTATGGAGGATCTCGTCCAGGACCTCTGGGGACAGGTCCATCCCCTTTCTCAGGCCATGTTCCACAAGTACGTCCACATGAACCCCGAAGGCAAAGGCGTCATTGAGAAAGATCGAAACCCTGTTTTTATCCTTCTTTTGGGTTTCGATCTTTGTAATGGTCTGGTTGCCGTCCCCTTTGACTGGTCCAGGTGTCCCTGGGTCCACGTCTCTGGTTTGTACCATTCTATCCCCACCGTCAGGTGAAGCTGTCTTACCTGTCTTACCCGTTGGTTTTGTCTTCTCTTTTTTGTCTATGGCTTCAATCTCGGTCCCGTTCTTTCCGAATGTTACTTGTCGCAATACCTTATCCTTTCACAACCAGTTTGGTCTTTAATGTCCGCACGATCTTGGCCAGGTCTTCCTGGTGGCGCATGACTTCATGAATGTCCTTATAGGCAAATCTGGACTCGTCCACCAAGACGCTTTTGCCAGGGACACCAATGTAAATCCCCATGGACTCCAGGTCCTCAATAACCGCATCTTTTTGAAAGGCTTTTAAGGCTTCCTTACGACTCATGTGACGACCGGCACCGTGGGAGCAGGAATGGAAGGACTCCTCATTCCCCAGGCCTTCAACGATATAAGAGTTGGCCCCCATAGCTCCTGGGATAATGCCCAATTCACCGCTCCGGGCCCGAATGGCCCCCTTGCGGTGGACCCAGACCTCTTGGCCATAATGGGTTTCCAGCGAAGCATAGTTATGGTGGGCATTGACCTCCTTGCCAAAGGTGATGTTGGGAAACTCCCCGAGGAGGATATCTTGAACCAGGGTCATCATGGCCTGGCGGTTTTGTGCTGCAAACTCTTGGGCCAGGTGCATCCAGCGGATATAGTCCACCCCCCCCTGGGAGCCTGCTGGCAGGTAGGCCAATTGGGCCGCAATAGCATGTTTATCGCCATTTTTCTTGCAATGGCGTTTGGCTTTTTCATTGTAATACTTGGCCACCTCATGGCCGAAGTGGCGAGACCCGGAATGGATCATGATACAGAGCATGCCGTGCTCGTCTTCTTGAAGTTCGATAAAATGGTTGCCACCCCCAAGGGTGCCCAACTGAACCAGGGCCCGCTCCAACTGCTGATAGAGGTGGTAGGTCTTTTTCAGTTCCTTTTCCTGGCCCTCCGTCCACTGGCTCAGGCGTCTATCGTCCAGGGCAGTGGTCCGGTGTTTGAAGCCGACGGGAATGGCCTGCATGATGGCCTTGACCAATCGCCTGGCCACCTGGTCTGTAACTTGGTCCACTGGGATATTGGTGTTGTTAAAGATCATCCCGCAGCCAATATCCACACCCACAGCATTGGGCACAAGGGTGTCGATCATGGCTGCCACGCCACCAATGGGCATGCCATAGCCAGGATGGGTGTCCGGCATAAGGGCCACCCAGCGATGAATAAAGGGGAGTTTGCTCAAGCTCCGACCCTGTTTCAAGCATTCTGGGTCAATTTCCCCCTCGTTTCCCAACCAGACTTTAATGGGTACCCCTTGTTTGGACTGGTCAAATATGGTCAACATCTCATCGCCTCCCTTCTGGCTCATTTATACCCCGAAGTCTGGGGCTTGTCCCAATAACAAGGACACTTGATAGGCCCCTTCACTTATGGGATAAATAAAGCCATACTCCTAGGAGGGTCTCCTATAGAATATGGCTGTTTGGACCTTGGTGGGTCAGTTCCCATGCTTATTCTAGACGTTCGTTTTCGATGGTGATTTCAAACCAGTCTACCTTCATGTAATGGCCCGTGTACCAGCCGTATCCGTGCATGAAGACCCGGATGTTTTCCCGTGAGATTGGCGACCCATTGATCACCACTTCTTTCCCATTAAGGGCGTAGCTGATTTTGTTGGACCGGGTGTCATAGACCAGTTCTTCTTCAAACCAGTCGTCAAAAACAGGTTCCAGTATGCCGTAACTTGCGTCCGTGTCCCAGGTGGGCGATAAGACGCGAAAAACGTCACGGCCAGGTCGCTCCGACTCTTCGTCGAAATTGTGGACATACTCCACCAGGGCGACACCGTCCCCTAAACTCCGCCCCCAGTTTCCGTCGAGGACAAAGGGCTTGAGGTCTTTGTCTGATGTCTGTACGATGGCCAATCCACCTGTGAACCGGTCGTTCTCATAGTGGAGTTTGACCCGACGTTTAATGGTAACTACGTCCCCTTCTTCAAGGGGCAGTGGCTTTGACAATAGAAAAGGACCCCTATCTGTCTCTGTGATTTCAGCTGTCAGTATCCCGTTTTTCAGGTCCACCTTGTCATATGCCTTAAAGGTTGTCTGCCATTCCCCCACGTACCAAAAATCACGGTCCAGGGTGGTGAAGTCGTCTCGGTAGTTGAAATTCTCTGGTAGGATTTCAACGTCCATGAACTGCAGATAATAATACCCGCCCACAAGGGCGACAAATACAAGGAAGACGGCGATTCTACGAAGAGCCGTCATACGTTCCCCCTATTTTAGAATGACAAGAAAGCACCCATTACAGATACCACGGATGTCAATACCATGATTCCTGCAATAGCAATAGCGACGGCCTTCATTTTTGATTTTTGCATCATTTTCTTATTCCTCCATTGTGAAGTCTGTCGGGGATAGGGGCTCAATGGTGACTATTAGATCCCGTTCCTGACAAAACCACTGGTCCAACTGGTCAGGTTGTTGCAGTAGTCCTTCTTTTCGTTTTTTGTTTTGTTTTTTTATCCAGCATTCTATCTTCATTGCATGGCTCTTTGAGTCCACGGCCCAACACTGGGCCAAGCGCAAGGGGTGTTTATCCAACCGGCGGGTAAACTTGCATTTTGGTGACCGCTTGACATGTTCCTGCCAACGTCTAGCCATATCTGTGGTATACCCACAATAAACCGTCTGATCTGCACACCTGATCATATAGACATATACTTTTTTTGACAAGGTATGCGCCTCCGCTTTGTTTGTCTGCTGTCTTTTATGCTACCATGTTATTATACCATACCAACAAGCGGCTGGAGAGGAGGGCTGGTGATGGAGAAAAAAAGAAGTGACATTTTAAAGATTATCGCTATTCTCACCATGCTCATCGACCATATCGGTTATTTGTTCTTTCCCGACCAGGTCCTGTGGCGGGTCATAGGAAGGATCTCCTTCCCCATTTTTGCCTACCTGGTTGCCCTTGGGGCCTTTAGGACTCGGAATGTGTACAGGTATGGTGGCCGTTTATTGGCCTTTGCCCTGGTTTCTCAAATTCCTTACAACTATATGGCGCCCGGGCGTCTCAATATCTTTTTCACCCTACTTGCAGGTGTCCTCATGGTCCGCCTGTTTGAGAGCAAGTACCAACCGGTCGCCCTCTTCTTTCCTATTATCGGTGAATTTTTGCAATTGTCCTATGGGGCATATGGTCTAATTATGATCCTGTTTTTCCATATATGGAAGGACAAGCCTAGGGCCATCCTGCTGGCTTATCTGGGATTAACGGCCCTCAGCCTAGTGGACTACGGTGGTCAAGTCATGGACCTACTCCGTCCTCTAACCGCTGAGTACGGCTTATGGACAGGGATATACAAACTCTTATCAACCTCATGGGGCTGGGTTCAGTCCTGTAGCGTCCTCGCCTTGCCCTTGATCCTACTTGAAGACCGGATTGCCATTCCCGTTCGGTTGCCCAAGTGGCTTGGCTATGGCTTTTACCCCCTCCACATTGCCCTTTTGGTCTATATACGGTCTCGACTGTAAAGGGGAACACGTTTTAATCCTTCTTAGACAAAATTCAAGCCTCTGGGAAATGAATGCACCATTTCCCAGAGGCTTTTTAGCGTTCTTAAGACAGACCTACGACAGTCAAAGGAAAAACTGACTGAATACCGTCGAATCCTATTCCCTTGTAAAAGTGGTCAATTCCAAGTTCTCAAACTCATGGGCCAGGGCACTTAACTGGTAGCGGGTATTCCGCCCCCTGAGGGAAAACTCAAAGAAGTCCATGATGACCTTGTCCATGATTTCATGTCGTTCAGCTGGGTCCAAAGAGCCCGTATAGCCAAACCACCGGCTCACTGGAGACAGGTCGGCAATGGCGGTAAAATCCGAATGGGCTGTCCCCTTGATGGTGAACAACCAGCTGTCTGCATAAGTGCCGGCCATCATCCGGGTAAGGGCCAAGTCGTTGTCCCTCCCCTTCCATTGGTCTGATCGCAGGTGGAGATAGGGGACGGTCATGCCGGCCATGACCATTTCTTCTTCCATGGCCCATACAAAACTGTCCATGCCCAAGACCGCGTCGATCCGTTTGTCCTGGATTGAAGTGCTCAGGGCAGCACTTCCTCCTATGGAATGGCCAATGAGGCCCACTCTCTCCATATCCACCCTCCCAAACAAGGGGTGGTCCCGGGTCAACTTTTCTTGGAAGTAATCTAGTGTCCCCTGGATATCCTTGGTCATGACCTGGATTAATTGCTGGGCACTTTTACGAAAAACTTGGTCATTTTGCCCCTCAAGTAGGGTGTTGGGATTAAAGGCTTGGCTGGTACCATCGTCAAAGGTGGTAGAAGCCGCCACATAGGTGTGGTCAATGGCAACCACCACATAGCCCATGGAAGCCAGTCGCTGGGCTTCAAAGGCATGGAGGTCACCAAAGCCCTTCCAACCATGGCTGATCACAATCAGTGGAAACTTGGACGGGTGCCTGGACACTGGTGCCCCATACCAGGCAGAAGACTTCAAATGGTTCAAATGGCTGATGAATGGATACCAGACTCGGGTGGCTCCTGCAAGACCTGCTGCCTTCTTGGAAGGGTTTTCAAAGAGGTCTGCCCGTCCCCACCCAATGGTTTCTGCCGGATAGTAAACCTGCAGCTGGACCTGGCGGTCATCATTCACTTCAGGATTGTAGTACTCCTGGACCTTATGGAGGGCAAGAGTTTCACTGAACTTGCCCACAGTGTAAGGCCCCAAACTGGGTTGCTGGACCTGGATGGGTGCCAGTACCATGCTGACCAGGGACAAGCCTGTTAGTACCACTGCAAACTTGCGCACCCCAGGCACGGAAACCTTGTACTTGCCACTGGACAAGGATAAAAATAAGGCAATGGCCCCCACCAATCCATGAAGGATGTAAAGTGCCACGACCTGCCACCTGGGATTGCCCACTACCATGTGGACCACAGGTGCAGTGAAGGCCAGGATGGCCATACCAATGGGTGTCATATCCAGTTTTCGTATGTCCCCCCACCGGGTCATTAGTAAGATCAACAATGGCAAGAGTATGCCATCCAATAACACCATATTATCTCTCCGAAAGCTTTTTAGACGTCAGATAAGTCTTCATATGTGGGCGGGTCTCCAACGTCAATTTCCCGCTCACTTGTTGTGTCCACGTATGGTCAATCTTTCCACCGGTTCGATTGATATAATAGGCTTTCACATGTTCATCATAGGGACCCAAAACAGCCTGGTCGGGCTCCTGGTATTCATTGTCCATGAGGACACTGGTCAGGGGTAGACGGGGCTTGGGGTCAGGGTTTTGGTCGGGCTCTCCTAGGCACATGCCGAAGACCGGAAAGACCTGGTCCGGCAAACCCAGTAGGTCGCTGACCTTGTCTGGATTGTTGCGAATACCACCTATAAAAACGCCTCCATAGCCCAGGGACTCGGCTGCCAAAAGGACATTTTGTCCCATGAGGGCGGCGTCCACAGCTGCAATCAGGGTGAGTTCTGTCCAACCGGTGGACATGGCCTTGCCATTGACCTCACACGCCCAGAACAGGCGGTTGAGGTCAGCACAAAAGACCAGAAACTCGGCTGCTGTGTCCACGTACTTTTGATTGCCCACCCAAAGGGCCAGCTTTTCCCGCTTGTCTCGGTCTGTGACACGGACTACAGAATAGGCCTGTAAGTAGCTGGAGGTCGATGCGCTTTGACCAGCTTCTATCATAGCATTCAAATGGTTTTTTTCAATGGCTTTGTCCGTGAATCGTCGAATGGACCTGTGATTGCGCATGAGTTCTATCGTTGGGTTCATAAACACCTCTCAAATCATATCATAGTTGGTAAGAAATTGTGACGCTTAGTTTTATACCCAATCACCAGGTCGAGGTCTCAAAAAAGAGCTCTTGCCAGGGGGATACATCCCCACCTGCAAGCGCTCTCTTGTTGTCTGTTTCTGGCAGGTACCTGGTTTGGCACCTTGTAATCACAGGCCTAGACTTCCACACTCATTTCCACCCAGTCCTCAGACTCGTCTACCACTTGGAACCCCGCCCGCTCGTATACCTTAATGGCGTGCTCGTCCGTGTGACGGATCAAGGTAATAATGTGGGTATGGCCATAGTCGAAAAACTCCACCACATGCTCCAGGCACGACTGGATAAAGGGACAACCATACCCCTTGCCCAAGTGGTCAGGCAATAGGGCACATCCGATCTCTAGTATCCCTTCTTCATCAAAGGTGCATTCGACAAATCCGATCCGTTCATTTTCATCATTCAGTGCTACGAAGAAATCGAAGGCATCGGAACTTAACATGACATCTAAGTCAATTTCATTTTTATCTGTATCATAACAGGAGTAGTCTTCTTCCTGCTTCCAGCTAGCGATGGCGTCAGCGTCCAGTTCAGTCGCTTTTTCAAATCGAAATTCCATCGAATCACCTCCCTCCAAGTTGTTTTTGATATACCCGAGGGAGATTTGGAATAAACGCACATGGCAAAAGCCTTATGAAATCATTTTCCTTACAGGCGTCGGTAGGCCTCACTATTGAGCCTTACCAAGCCTTCCACCGCCTGGTCAATGGTCTCCAAGAGTTGAGGCTTGTCCTGGGGGAAGGTCCCCGCCAAGCTCAAGTAGTTGGACGGGTGGTTACTACGGAATACACACTGGGTCAGGTGTAAGCCTTCTACCAGACGTTTGGTTTCCAGGAGGACCTGCTCTGGGGTCAAGAGTTGAAAACGACCCGCCTCCACGTCTTCATATAAGGGTGTTCCCGCTTCCACCATGAGGGTTAAGAGGCCCACATAGTCAGGGTCCATGGCGCTGAGGACAGCTGCAGTATGGTCCCCATGGGCTCGCCACCGGTCCTGGCCCCCCAGTCCACTAATGGCTGTGACAGACAGTTTGAGCGGAGACCCCTTGACCCTTTGGGCCGCTTCTATCATAACCTCTGGGCTGATCCCCTTGCAGATTTCCTGCAAAATTTCCGGGTCACCTGACTCAAGACCCATGTATATAATCCCTACACCCAGGTCATGGAGCTCCTTCAGGTCCGCCTCAGACTTGGCCATGATGTCCTGGGGCGTTGCATAGACACCCACCCGCTGGCACTCTGGAAAGAGCCGCTTAATCTCCAGCAAAATGGTCCGCAGTTTGTCCATGCTCAAGCAAAGGGCGTCCCCGTCCGCCAGAAAGATCCGCCGGACTTCCCGGTAGTGGAGTCGGGCCCCTTGAAGGTCCTCAAGGATGTCTGCCATGTCCCTCACCCGAAAGTCTTTCGCCTTATACATGCTACAAAATGTGCACTTGTTGTGGGCACACCCAATGGTCACCTGCAATATATAACTATAGGCCTCACTGGGAGGCCTATAAATGTTTCCTTCATATCTCATGTCTTCCCTCCTGTTCCCCTTAAGGATACAGGTGCTGGGCTGGATTATCCAGTATTTCTTGCAGGGCCGTGTAAAGCTTGCCTGCGTGAACCCCGTCCACCAGGGCATGGTGGGCCTGGATGTTAAAGGGCATAATGACCCGCCCATCTCGCTTGATATACTTGCCCCAGGCCATCCTAGGAAAACTATCATCATGGATGGGGTGGGTCATTTGGGTGAAGTTGATCCAGGGTAGGCAAGTGAAAAAGAGCATGTCGTCTTTTTCAGGATCATCTTCCAGCAAGGGAAGTCCCGTCGGGTCGCTGGCAAGGCCAGCCTCTTTGACAAAGGCCGCCAGGTCTTGGCTATAATCCACTGTTGCAAAATCAAAAAGATCGTCTTCCTTGAGGAAGGTGAAACTTGGGTGGACCAGGTCATGCTCCACTACCATGTCTCCACGAATTCTCTGTCTAAACTCAGGAATCCCATTGGCCGCCGTGGTCACCGCGTAGATCATTGTATGATAGAAGGGAAACCCTTCTTCTTTGATCCATGTCATAAAAGCCGTAATGTCCATATCTGCCGACACGCTAAAATGGGGATGGGACATGGCCGTAAACATGGCGTAGTGTTTGCTTCTCTTCCAATTCTTTGGATCGATTATTTTCATGGTGCACCTCCTGTACTTCTATTGCCATTATCTAAGAAAGTTTCCCTTTTAAACAGGACATGTGTCATATCTGTCGAATCTCTTTCCAAGTAGGATACAAGGGGAGGTGTCAGATGAAACGACATAGGGATCGAAAAGCAATTGAAAAAATCGTTAAGCAACATGGGTTAGACGCTTGGTTTTCAAAGGACATGGTGGCCCATATGGAGTGTTTCACCTACGAAAGAGGAGAACACGTCTTCCATGGTGGAGACCCCCTGACCCACTTTTACTTTTTCGTCAAGGGAAGTGCAAAGGTCTACACCCTCATGGAAAATGGCAAGTCCTACTCCCTTCGAATTTATCGACCCCTGGAGGTCCTTGGTGACGCTGAACTCAGCGGCCCCCGGATTGCAGAGTGTTATGTCCAGGTCATTGAACCCGTTACTTGTATTGGTGTACCCCTGGACGTGATTGACCAAGAGACCATGGATGACCCTGTCTTCCTGAAAAAGATCATCGGGTCCCTGGCTGACAAGCTCAACCAAAACTCCCAGACCAGCTCCATTAACCTGCTCTACCCCCTGGAAAATCGACTGGCCAGTTATCTCATGGCCATCCGTCACCCAGACGACGTGGCCCGGATCGTGGACACTTATGCTGACCTAGCCACCCTCCTGGGCACCTCTTATCGCCACTTGTCCAGGACCCTAACAGCCTTTGAAAACGAAGGACTTATCCGTAAGAGGGGGCGGTCTATCTTCCTCCTGCGTCCAGACATCCTCCTGGAGAGAGCCTCCGACAACTACCATTCAGAGGGCACCCACTAGGAAGTTGCCTTCTGGATCATTTCACCTGCCAGTTGTCCACTGGACCAGGCCCATTGAATGTTATAGCCACCGGTGTCTCCGTCGATATCCAGGACCTCACCGGCAAAGTATAGGCCCTCCACCAAACGGGAGGCCATGGTTTTCCCATTGACTTCAGCCAGGGAAACGCCGCCTGCAGTCGCCATGGCGGACTTGAGGGCACCCAGGGCTGCAATTTCCACAGGAAAGGCCCCCACTGCTTCTTGCAGTTTTTTTCGTGTGTCCTTTTTCAATTCTGCACAGGTGGTTCCCTTGGCAACCTGGGCCCACTGACAGAGGACGCCTGCCATACGCTTGGCCAAAAACTGGGCCAGGACGGTTTCCACTTGCTTCTTGCCCCCAGCTAAGAGGGCCTTCTCCATGGCCAGCCACTGGTTGCTCCAGACAATCCGTAAATGGTCTCCAGCCTGCAAGTCCCTGGCATGATTGATTATGCCCGGTCCACTAAAGCCCTTGTGGGTGACTAAAATGTCCCCGCCGCACTTTCCAACCACTTGACCCCTTCTGTGAATTTCATAGGTACATCCCGTAAAACTCAAACCACTCAGGTCCCTTAGGACATGGTCAGTCACATAAACAGGTGACAAAGACGGCCGAAGGGGGACAATGGCGTGGCCAAGATTTTCGGCAAGACCGCATCCCGACCCGTCGGACCCCGTCATGGGGTAAGATGCGCCCCCTGCTGCCAATACCACGTACCTGGACGAATATGCCCCTACCGAGGTGACCACCCGAAAGCCCTCGGGTGTTTTTTTGATTTCTTTGACTTTTTCATTATAGGAAACCTGGGTTCCAGGTGCTTTTAGGAGGCCAAAGAAGGCCGTCAGCACGTCGCCTGCCTCCAGGCTCTTGGGAAAGACTTTCCCGTCCTCCCTAGCAAAGGTCTCCACCCCCACAAGGCTCAATTGATGACGGAGCATTTTAGGTGGAAACTTACTCAAGGCCGTGCGGACGAACCGCGTCCCCTGGCCGTAATGGTCATAAAAGTCCTTGGGGTAGCCCTCATGGGTGACATTGCATTGGCCGCCACCGGACAGGAGGAGTTTCTTGCCAGCGCTGGCCTGGCCTTCCAAGACCAAGACCCTGAGTCCCTTTAGTGCCGCTGCGGCGGCAAGGCCTGCTGGGCCCGCCCCTATAACGATTACATCTATATTCATAAAGTATCCTTTTCTTCATCCTTACTCAAATTCAAGACGATATCTTGTCCCGCTAGGCCACATTGCCATAAACCGTGGGCCTGCTTGTTTTCCCATTGTATCAGACTTGGCCCCCTTACAGAACAATATAAAACCCCGCCAGTATGATGGGATCATACTAGTGGGGCTAGATCACAATTTTCCACTAAACGTTCATTTTCTGCTCCATGGTCATCAGGATCTCGTCCCTGGTAAGGCCATCGTTGGGGAAGGTCACATACTCGTTGACCAATTGGGTGTCTTGAAGCTCGATCTCCTGGCCTGCCAGCATCCTGGAAATACTCTGCAGCTTACTTTCCACGATGGTTTTTCCCTCGGGTCCGCAGAAGGGCAGAATGCTGATGAAACTATTGGGACCATAGGACATCATGACGTCGGTTTCCCAATAGGCATTTTCAAAACTCTGTAAGAGGTTTGCATTCAACTGGACATTGGCCGGCGCACTCCCCGCCTTATTCATAAAGGTGGAAAAACACAGGGTCAGGGAATACTGGCCCTTCTGGGCCTTTCGGATTTCACCTGCAATGAAGTGGTGGATGTCCATGGAGATCATTTGGTCATGGGTGGTATTAATGACTTGTTTGGCTGGGGTTTCCAAGTGCTTTCGAATCCGCTCAATCAGGTCATTGTCTTCTGTGGACTTAAGGATAAAATCTGACGCCCCAATACGGACGGCTGTGACAAAGGCCCTACGGGAAGAGTAGGACGTGTAAAAAACCAGGGGTACAGACTTGTGGGTCTGCTTGAACTGCTTAAAATTCTCCACATCCGGTGGATTATCAAAGTTCAAGTCTGCCATGATCAAGTTTGTATCAAAACTCTCGTCATCAACTAGGGTCAGTAGTTGCATCATATTGGTGGCTTCATGGATCCGGATGTCTGCATGGTTTAATATCCCCCGGAGCCGGTTTCGTATATAGGATTTGTCGTCATATACAACTATATGGAACATGGCAACCTCCTTAATCCATCAATACCCACCTTAAGTCTCATATAAAACAGCCTTTTGACTGATA
This sequence comes from uncultured Peptostreptococcaceae bacterium, assembly GCA_964342805.1. Classification (GTDB taxonomy): domain Bacteria; phylum Bacillota; class Clostridia; order Peptostreptococcales; family Acidaminobacteraceae; genus CAYFHQ01. The sequence continues at coordinate 38,237 of CAYFHQ010000008.1, forward strand.
AAGAAACTGAAAATTCTGCCGATAGAATCATCATAGGCACTGGAAACGTTTGACAAAAGGAGGTGTCGACGTGCGTATCCAGCAATCACAAGTATCCATGCAAGCGGTGTCTCAACATGTTCGCAGGGAAGCGATCACCGAGTCACTCAAGATCCAAGTACGAACCATTGGCCATGGTGATGTGATGCGTCTGTCTCCAGAAGGACAACAAGCTTTGGAGGACCAAATTGAAGCAGCAAGAATTGAAGAAGAAGAAGACCCCCTAGACCAACTACTCAATCAGGAAGACTATCAAAAGCTCAAGCTTCTGGAACGACTACTCACATGGCTCACGGGCAAAGACTTTAAGTTCAGCGTTATGGCGCTGAGGGACCTGCGTCAGCAGGAGGAAGAAACGGTTGGCAAGGTGGAGGAAAACCTACTTCGCCTGGCACGACGGTTAAAGGAGGGCGCTACAGACGACGATGACAAGTCTCCGGCAGTCCGCCAAGCACCACGAATTATTGGGAGCAGGCCCATTCGAGCCTTCTCCGTCCACTATGAAAGGACCCATACTGTGGAGGAATCCGAGTCCTTATCCTTCCAGAGTAAGGGCCAGGTAACCACAGAGGATGGCAGGGCCATTGACTTTGAGGTCAACCTGCACATGGCCAGGGAAAGGTCCATGACCGAGTCCATGTCCTACCGCCTAAGCGACCTTGTGGACCCCTTGATCTTCCACTTCGACGGGCCAGTCTCTGAGCTCAGCGACAAGAAGATCCAGCTGGACCTGACCTTGGATGGTCAGCCAGAAAGTTTCCACGTTCCCTTGAAAGGGTCTGGTTTCTTAGTGATGGACCGCAATGGCAATGGCAAGGTGGATGACGGCACCGAACTCTTTGGCCCAACCACGGGCAAGGGGTTTGAGGAGCTGGCCGAACTGGACGACGATGGCAACGGTTGGATTGACGAAAATGACGCCAGTTTCACCAGTCTTAAGGTATGGACCTTTGACGAAGAGGGAAATGGCACCCTGACAGGCCTCCTGGACAAGGACGTTGGGGCCATATTCGTTGGGGCTGTTCACACCAACTTCACCATGGAGGACGACCAAAGACGTGTAGCCGGTGTTATGAAAGGGGCAGGAACCTACCTGAAAGAAAGCGGTGGAGCAGGAATTATTCACGAAGTTGACTTGAAGGTTTGAAAGCTGTCAGCCTTTTCAGTAAAATAAGAGATAAGGGAGCGAGTCTTCTCGCTCCTTTTTTGTTGGGAAACCCACTGTCCTGTCAAAGGAGTCACCACCTTATGTCATCAGACAAGCGTAAATGGATTCATGCTTACAAAAATGGCGTTGCACCGTCTCACGTCCCGCCCCGATTGTGTGTGGGCAGACATCATGAAGTTGAGGCCATCCGAGCAGGCTTGGCAGCTACCAAAACCGGTAGCGGGTCTGTTCGTTGGATCTGTGGTGCCTATGGTACAGGAAAGACCTTTTTACTGAACGTCCTACGGGACGTCGCCCTAGAAGAAGACTTTGTTGTTGCCACCCTCCGGGTGGACCGGTCCTTCCGGCTCAACAACCTGGAACAACTCTACTATCAAATTATGCACAACCTCCATGTGAAGACGGTCCAGGACCGCAAGTGCTCCTTCGACGACCTCTTCAATATTTGGATTGAAAACCTGCAAAATAGCCCCATGAAGTCCCAAGCTTCTGCGGAAATCAGCAAGGTAATCAATGAACTCAACCATTACCACAATGCCTTTTCCCGGGCCTTTTTGTCTTATATCCGGGCACGTATTGGAGAAGACCGCAGCGCCAGCGACGTCATAGGTGCCTGGCTTAGCGGCGAAAAGAACATACCCGCCCATGTAAAAAAGCAGTTTGACATGATCGGCCAAGTGGACCGGGTCAATATGCTGGACTTTATGCGGGCCTTTTCCCGTCTTGTGGTTCTTCTTGGCTACAGCGGCCTGGCCATTTTTGTGGACGAAATGGATGTCATGCTCACCGAGCGTAAGGACATTCGCATGAGTGGTTATACCAATATACGGGAGCTCATAGACATGACGGCAACAGGGGAACTGGAAAACACCTTTTTTGTCATGTCGGCCACACCGGACGTCCTCACCGACGAAGAAAGGGGCTTCCCCACCTACCAAGCCCTGTCCCAAAGACTGGGCCAGGCCATGGACCCCGGCCGTAGCTCCATGGGAGACCTCAAGCAGCCGGTCCTCCACCTGAAACCCCTGGGCATTGACGCCTTCGGAGACTTCACCCACGCCTTTGTGGAAGAGTACCGCCAGGCCTTTCCCCTGCAACTGAGAATTACACCTGAGTCCTTGAAAAACTGGGTCCTCCTGACCTACCACAAGGAGGGGGTCGACTTGACCACCCTGACCATCCGGTCTTTCTCCACCAAGCTCCTGGAGATCCTCGATATTATTCAACAAAATCCTGACAACAATATCTTTAGGTCGGAACTCTACGCCTATCCAGGTCCAGGGGGCATGGTCTTTAAGAGCAAGCCCATAGCCAGCTCATAAAACGATACCTTGCGAAATCAAATAAAAGCAGTGTCTTAGAAGGATTTTCCCTTCCAAGGACACTGCTTTTTATGTTGGCCGTTTGAAAGTGTCTTGACCCCATAGGTCTACTGGGATAGCCCAATGGGCTTGTGGTCTATATCCTTAGGATCACTCCACCTTGCCCAAATGGTCTAATATCAACTTGGGTTTGTTTGTGATCACACTGGTTACCCCCAATTGTGCAAGTCCCTTGGCCACTTGGGGATCGTCCACGGTATACACATGTATATCTATACCAATTTCCTGGGCCCGCTTAACCCAGACAGGGTGAACGGCCTGCCAGTATGGATGCAGGGACGTGGCCCCCACCATTTTGGCGTACTCCCAAGGCCTATACAACAAGGAGTAAAATAGAATACCTGCCTTGGCCCGGGGTTCCACCCGTACCAATCGATTAATCAAGTAATGGTCAAAGGAAGAAAACAAGACCTTGTCCAGCATGTCACAGCCAATGACCTCCCGGAGGACGGCTGTTTCATATTCAGGGTCAATCTGCTTGCCGGACTTGAGTTCCACATTGATCAGGTGGTCCTTGTGGTCCAGGAGCATGAGGGCTTCTGACAGTCGCATGATCCTTTGGCCTTCAAATTCTGGCCCAAACCAGGCACCCGCGTCCAGGTGGGCCAGTTCCCGCCACTGGAGGTCAGCTATGGCACCCTGACCATTGGTCGTCCGGTCCAGGGTGGGATCGTGAATGACAACGGGTATGCCGTCCCGGGTCAGGTGGACATCCAGTTCAGTTCCCTGGGCGCCCGCATCTAAACCACTTAAAAAGGCCGCTTTGGTGTTTTCTGGTGCTTGTGATGAGTTACCACGATGGGCAATGACTTTCGTGCTCATGGGGGTCTCCAATTTCGTCAATGTCTAGTAGGATTATTCGTTCATGACCAGGCGAATGATGTCCTGGACGGTTTTTTCGTCGAAGGGTTTGATAATGTAGTGCTTGGCACCGGACTCCAAGGCTTCAAAGACCAATTTCTTTTGGTCAATGGCAGAAATCATGATCACCTTGGCGTCGGGAAAGTGGTGGATAATCTTTCGCAGGGAAGCCACCCCATCCATGATGGGCATGGTAATGTCCATAGTCACCACGTCTGGTTGGTGGAGCTTGTATTCGTTGAATGCCTGGATCCCGTTGGAAGCTTCCGAAACCACCTCGTGTCCACTTTTTTTCAGTAGTCGTTTTAATGTTTTTCGTATGACAACCGAGTCGTCAGCGATTAAAATGCTCGCCATTATAGCCTCCTATTCAACACCCTTCATTATGAGACTGGCCGTGTAGCGATAGCCATTCTTTTCAAAACCGAAACGATGTATTTCATAATCCGTAAACTGCATTTCTGCTTGGTCATGGGAGATGACCAAGGGTGTGTCCATGCGGAAGGCCAGTTTCAGGTCTGGCAACTGCCGTAAGACATTTCCAATGAGGAAATTGGCTGCTTCACCCACAAGGTCGTTAATCAACATGCCCTCGTCCTCGTCTTCTTCCGGCTCCAGTCCCAGGTGTTTGAGAGACTGGGTGGCAAAGGCGTGGTTGACCGACAAGATCAGGGTCCCGTCTAAGATACCTCGGATTTGGATAATGGCCGAGATATCCATCAACTGCACCGGCTCATTTTGAGTGGTCTCCATACTGAAATCCCGGATGTCCACTTCAAGGTCTGTAAAGTGCTCGATCTGCCGAACGGCTACTTCCATCATTTCCTTCATGACACTCTGGATGGGTAGGGATACCACACGCTCAGCGTCAATTAGGGGCAGAGTAAAGCGGAACTGGGTCCCCTTCCCTTGTTTGGAGGTGACCACTACCTGGCCATGGATCCGTTCCAACTCCGTCTTCACAGCTGAAAGCCCCATGCCTCGACCCGATAATTCACCCACCATGGTCTTGGTGGAGAAGCCCGGTTCAAATACCACGTCCAGGACCTTTTCATCGGAAAGTTCGATGGCTTCATGGAAGGACATACGGCCTGTGCGGAAGAGAAAATCGCGCAGATTATTGATGTCTATACCCTTTCCATCGTCCTCAATAACCAAGTAAATTTCCCTTTCACTACGACTGATTCTACACGTAATTTCTCCGTTTTCCCCCTTGTCCTTGGCCTGCCTTTCGTCATCATACTCAATGCCATGGTCTACCATGTTCCGAAATACATGGACCAAAGACTTGGTGAACTTGCTGTAGTAGTCCGTGTCTACTAAGAAGTCGTCCCCTTCAATTTTTATGTAATTAATAGACTTTTGAGTCTTTTCCGCCAGCTTGGACACATAGTCTGGGAACTGGTGGAGCAGGGACTTAAAGGACCGGAAACGAACCGCCCGCAACTGCTGGAGAAGGTTTTGATTCTGTTCCGAGTAGCCCATTTGCTGAATACTGTCTTCGATATCAAGAAGAATCTTCTTGGATATGGTCACGTCATTTTTATGCTGGAGGTAAGAATCCCCCAGTTTCTTTCGGACAATGGCCAGGTCCTTGTCTGGGAACCGGTCAATCCGGTAACCCACCATGATATTGCGGAAGCTGTCCCGGTCAATGGCCTCAATGTTTTCTTTAATCTCCATGATCTCCGTTTCCAGGGAATGGAGTAGGTTGACGGTTCGCTGCATATCATATTGGGCAAAAGACCCCTTAAAGGTATGGATCTGCCGGAGAACTTCAAAGATCAACTCCTCCAGATTCATGCTGGAGTCCATGAGTTCAATCATGCCAATGCTACAGAAGGTTTGGTAGTCCTCCAGGAGCTCCGTAAAGTCCCTGATCTGGACCACGATGTTAACGATCATATTCAAGTTACTCTGGTCCAGCTTGGCCTGGTCTTCCAGTTGCTTGGCGTCGGTAATATCCGTTAGGGTCATGACCATCCGTTTGGATGCGCCCTCCCCCACCAACCGGTAGGAGGCCCGAAGGAAACGGTTGTTCCGATAAATGTCTTGTGGTAACAAGGTCATATAGAGGTCTGCCTGGGACCGAATGGTTGACCCCATGATTTTCTGGGCTATGGTCTCAAAGAACAGGCGCTGTTCCAAGTCTGTCCCGTAGAGGACGGTACTAATCTTTTTACCACTTAGGTCATTCTCCAGGAGAATCTGACAGGCAACAGAGTACTGGTCACCAATGATAAAGCTCTCGTCAAAGCTGAGAAAACCCTGACCTACACTGTCCATGAGGACCTTGATTTCCTCTGAGTATTTTTCCAGTTGATAAACGGCTTCTTCCAACTCCTCTGTCCGCTTGTCCACGGTTTCTTCCAGCTGGGCGTTCATGTCTTCCAGCTGGGCCAAGACAGAGGTGTTCTCTAAGGCCAGGACCTTGGCATCACTGATGGCCTTGTTATAGCGGGTGGACAGGTAGTAGGACTGGATCACCGTAAAGGCTAAGAGGCCAATACTCAAGTACAACTCTTGCTCAATAAAGTTAAATTGATAAAGGATATCCATGGAAAACACGACCACCAAGAGAACAAACCCGGTGAGTACTATCCGTGTTTTGGGATTCTTATTCTTCAAATCAATCAATAAGGAGGTGAAGACTTTTGAAATGACGATCATGGCATAGAGGATAAAGGGATAGATCAGTACCATGTTCCATTCCACTTCCACCAGGATCACGATCACTGCAACCAGCATGGTCACAATCCGGTTGATCCGGATCATTTGCTGGTCCACATAATCTGGCATGATGGCGTGTATAAAGGCCAAGGCTGCTGGGATCATCATATACATGGACCAAAAACTCAATTTGACACTGAGGTCTAAACTGAGGTTTTGGAAAACGATCATGAGCATGTTGTCACCAATGTTCATTACCCGAAGGGCAATAATGAGGCACATGATCCCAAAATAGAAGGACCCTCGGTTGCTGGACCGGAGATTGCCACTGGTAAAGTAAAAGTTAAAATGATAAAGGGCCATGATGACCACGGCACCCACCATGATAAATTGAATGGCTAGACGGCTAATGGTTTCGATTTGAAGTTGTTCAAGAGAACCAATTTTCATACCGGATGTAGCTTCTGCCCCTACATAGTGTCTAGAAAAATGGACAATGATGTCCAGCTCGTTGGAGTCCACAGCAAAAACGCCGATCCTGGGGCCAATATTGGTTTGACCGCGGGCTGGGATCAGCTTTACGTCCCCACCGTCTATGACTTTTTTGCCATTGACGTAAACGACATAGTCCTCCCGAAAGGCACCTGTCAAAATGGCCAATTGTTTGCCGACCACGTCTTCATTGAGGACGACATGGGCCCGGAGGGTCCCATAGTGACCTAGCAACTGATCATCGGACCAAAAGGACATCCGCATGGACCTGGGCAGGGAAACATAGCCGTCAGGTTCTAAACGTTCCTCAAGGAAGGTAGATGGAGGGATTAACTTGTCTTCGTAGTATGCAAAAAGGGTGTCAATGTCCAAGGACCACTGGTCGCCCATGGGCTCTAAAGCGGTCTTGGTGAAGATTTGTGAGCCTTCCCCATGGCTCATATTGGTCCATAGTCCCCCGGCGCATAGGGCAATGATTAAGATTACCCAGAGTATACGCTTCATAATGCCTCCTAAATTTGCTCTGAACATATATCTATTCGACACCACACATTCTCTACCCTTCCAAAGCTAGGAAATCCAAGTGAAACAATGGCCCTCTATGCCAAGAGGTCAAAAAGAGGTATACTATACTGTACGAAAAAATGAGAATAGGTGGTTAACATGCTACTCCCAATAGAGTTTGAAAAATTAAATGAAGCCGACTGTCAGTTTATCGACGTTCGGAGTCCCAGTGAATTTGCCCAAGAAACCATTCCCGGCGCTTTGAACTTACCCATTTTTGACGACGAGGAACGGAAAATCATCGGAACCCTCTACAAGCAGGACAGTTCTGAAAAAGCCAAACGACTGGGGATCGAATACGTGGCCAAGAAATTGCCCTACTTATATGACCGTATTCTTGAAATCCGCAGGGACACAGGCAAAAAACTAGTTCTCTTTTGTGCCCGCGGGGGCATGCGGAGCACCTCCCTGGCCCTCCTGCTCAATGGTGTGGGTGAAGGGGTCTCCTACCTCAAAGGCGGCTACAAGGGCTACCGGAAGGCTGTGATGAAAGATCTGCCTTTGGTTAACCAAGGTGTCCACTATATCGTCATCCATGGGAAGACAGGTGTAGGCAAGACAGAACTCCTTAAACGCCTTCATGAGGCGGGGTACCCGGTCCTGGACCTGGAAGGTGGGGCCAACCACCGGGGGTCCATACTGGGCAGTGTCGGCCTGGGTGACCAGCCCACAACCAAGGCCTTTGAGTCTTATATCTATCACACCTTAAAGAACCGGACGTCTGACTTTGTCTTTGTGGAAGCGGAGAGCCGGCGGATAGGTAAACTCTTTGTTCCAGCCTTTGTGAAAGACAAAATGCAAGAGGGGACCCAGGTCCTTGTGGACGCCTCCTTGGACTTTAGGGCCAACCACTTGGTGAAAGAGTACACGGGCATAGAACCTGGGGAGCCAGAACTGATCCATGGGGTAAACCGTCTGACCAAGTATATTGGTAAAGACCGGGCCGCAGCCCTTATAGAGGATATTGAACAAGGCAACTTCCACGGGGTGGCCAGGGAATTGATGGTCAACTACTATGACCCCATGTACCAGCACAGTATAGACAAGTATACCTTTGACCATAGTCTCCTCATTGAGGATTTTGAAGACGGTGCCCAGCAACTGGGTGCAATCATGAACCAGGTCATGGCCAGTCACACGCAAGATGAAGATGTAGAATAAGCTGAATATGTAAGCAAAAGAGGACTGTCTCGCCATTGGCTAGACAGTCCTCTTAGATTTGTACGGTTCTAATTTGTCTTAATAACTTATTAGCTTAGGCGCCAACCCCTCTGAAGCCTATCGCAGGCGCTCCTCTATAAGGGCAGCCACTTCACCGGCTATGGTTTCCAGTTCCTTCTGGTCCTTGCCTTCGATCATGACACGTACCAGGGGCTCTGTACCCGACGGGCGAATGAGGACTCTTCCTGTTCCAGAAAAATGTGCCTCGACCGCTTGGATTTTTTCTTGAATCACTGGGTCATCCAGATAAGCATGCTTCTTGTCTGGAGCCACCTTGGCATTTTTCAAGACCTGGGGGTAGGTTTCCATGGCTGTAGCCAGGTCCGCAAGACTCTTGCCGGTTTCCTTGACAACGGCCATCAACTGGACCCCTGTCAAAAGACCGTCTCCTGTGGTGTTATGGTCTAGGAAAATCACGTGGCCCGATTGCTCACCACCGAGACTGTGTCCACCCTTCTTCATTTCCTCAAGGACGTATCGGTCTCCTACCTTGGTTTTCAGCAGGTCAATCCCACTCTCCTTGGCAGCTATGGATAGACCCAAGTTGGACATAACAGTGGCCACAATGGTCTGGTTGTTGAGTTTTCCTTTTTTCATCATATGCTGGCCACAGATGGCCATGATTTTGTCCCCGTCCACCAAGCGACCTTCATGGTCAACTGCCAGACAGCGGTCAGCGTCACCATCAAAGGCTAGACCTAGGTCATACTTGCCCTGGCGGACATAGTCCCCAATGATGTTGGTGTGGGTGGACCCACAGTTTTCGTTAATATTAAAGCCATCTGGGTCATTGTGGATGGCATCAACTTCAGCACCCAGGTCTTTTAGGGCGCTGTAGGCAGACTCATAGGCTGCCCCGTTGGCACAATCTATGGCTACCCGCATACCCGTAAAGTCCACATCAACCGTTTGCTTTACGTAGTCATTGTAGAGTTCCATGGCCTTGAATACTTCTGTCTTCCGTCCTAGGTCCTTGCCCGTGAAAACAGTGGGAAGTTCCTTGTCGTTGAGGATAAAATCCTCAATTTGTGCTTCTAAGCCGTCAGATAGTTTAAAGCCCTGGTGGTTGAAAAATTTAATGCCATTGTACTCCACTGGATTGTGGGAAGCGGAGATCATGACCCCAGCGTCCACGTCGAAATGGCGTACCAAGTAGGCAATGGCCGGCGTAGGCAGCACCCCCACCTTAATGACGTCACAACCGGCACTGAGGATACCTGCAATCATGGCTGACTCCAGCATATCTCCCGAAACCCGGGTGTCCTTTCCAATGAGGATTTTGGCCCGGTGCTGGCCGTCAGTCAAAACGTGGGCACCGAATTTACCCAGCTTATAGGCCAGGTCGTTGGTGAGTTCTGTATTGGCGATCCCGCGAACGCCGTCTGTTCCGAATAATTTACCCAAAAGTTCGTCCTCCTGCTTTTGTTCAGTAAACAGTATACCAAAAAGAATCCGCTAAATGTTTGCTATTGGATGACAAATGGGTAGGCCCCTCTTTTGGTAAAATGTGCTTCTACTTGCTTCTTGTAGGCCTCATAGTTGGTTGCTATGGGCTGCTCAGCACCAAAGGCAATCCGCTCCAGGGCCTTTCTGAGTAGGTCATGTGACGGATGGTTCTCATAATGGTCGGGATAGGCTTCATAGAAAGTCATCAAATCTTTCAGAATTTGCTCTGCCATAATGGGGTTGTAGTCCTTGTGGAGGAGTTCCTCCATGGCAGAAAACTTGCCGTCGTCTACCATATCCCCATTGATTTCTTTTTGGACAATGGTCTTCATAAAACCGACTAGACATCCATCCCCGTCACACTGGCCACAGACCTCTGTACTCAGGCATAGATCGTTAAGACCACTGGCCATCCGTAGCCAATGACGATGGAGTTCCTCTGCTTGTCTAGCAAAACGGCTTTCTTCCACTTGGGCCAATTGTCGCCTAAAGCCTCGAATACGCACGAAACTCAGTACAGACAAGAGGGCCATGGCCACCAAAACCTGGTTGATGTCCACATTGCTTGTATAAGGTGAGGTTAACAGCTTTTGAAGGCCAAAGAACATGAAGATGGCAAAGGCCCCTAGCTTCAGTTGAAACTCAGGTATCTTGTTACCAATTCGACTGCCCACAAAGATACCCACCGCACTGGTGGCTACCATGCCCAGAACCGTACCTGCCAAGATCAAGGCAGGGTAGGTTGCTCCTGTGGACAGGGTCAAGGCTGTCAGTTGGGTTTTGTCCCCCAATTCTCCAATAAAGAAGGCCAAGGCAACCGTAAAAACCGGTCCCATTTTTTTAGCTGTGTTTTCTTCTTCGTCGTCTTCATCCACAGTTAGGGACAACATGGCAAAGACCAAAAATGCGGTTCCTGCAATGACCTGCAATAGGTCTATGGGGATCACTCTTGTGAGAAGGGAGCCTAAAATGATGGCCAACCCATGGTTGAGAAGTGATCCTATGGCCACCCCAATCAGAATGTCCCGGATTTTATACTTGGTGGCAAAGGCCATTGCAAGTATTTGGGTTTTGTCTCCCATTTCTGCAATAAAGATCATTGCAAATGCTTGTAATAGTTCCATTTTTACTCCTACTTACTCAATGGAAAAAGTTTTCCACTTTCCTTGTCGGTAGTACAGGGTTAGTATAAATGCTTCAATTAGAATCGATACGGAGATTGCCGTCCACACCCCATTGGTACCCATCCCCATGGGGATGGCAAGGACATAGGCCGCTGGTAGCTTAAAGGCAACATTGGCCACCAAAGAAGCCGTCATAGGGGGGCGGGTCATCCCACTCCCATTGAATACGCCAGCGTAGACAATGCTAAAGCACACCAGGGGCATGCAGGCAAAAATAATCCGTAAATAAGACCGCCCCACTGTCAGAACCGCTGGATCATCTAAGAAGAAGCGGAAAAAGACGTCTGGGAAAAAGACATAGGGAATCGAGAAGACCATGACATTGGCAAAGACCAACAAGAGGCCACTTTTGACCAAGCTGGATATCTCCGTCAAGTCTTTTCGACCTAGGGCCTGTCCAGATAGGATGGCCATGGAAGTGGCAATCCCACTGATGATGATAAAGGTATAACCAAAGAGCTGCATACCAATACCAAAGGCCGCCGTGGCGGGTTTGCCACCGGCTTGTAAGACAATGGACATCATGACCAGGCCTGTTATGGGCCTCGCAACCTGCTGCAGGCTGGCCCAAAATCCAATTTTAAAGATCTGGCTAACCCGTTGGGCTTCCAGCTTCAACGAAGCCACTAGGGCCCCATAAGACCCCTCATATACACTATGGACTACCGCATGGATGGTCCACAGACTTGCAACGATTAGGCTGACCAGGGTGGCCAGGGCTGCACCACTCAGGCCTAAATCCAAGCCAAAGATAAAGAGGGGGTCAAGTATAATGTTAATGACATTGGCTGCACCGAAAATAATCAAGGGTTTGACCGTGTCCCCCGTCCCCTGCATGATACTCCGCAAGCAACCGCTGACATATAGGAATGGAATGGTCCAGAAACCCACTTTCAGGTAACTGGTGGCCAGTCCTAGGAGCTCAGGATCACTGGTTCTATAGATGGTCCTGAGTAAAAAGTCTGTTGCAAAAAAACAGACCAGGGCCAGAAGGGTGCCCACCATAAGGCTGAGCATGATTCCGTTTCCAGTCGCTGACCGTACCTTGTCCCATTGCCCTTCGCCAACACTCCGGGCCGCTATGGCTATAGCACCTGCTGCTGTCAGGGCAGCTGTTGCAAAGGTGACATGGAGCATGGACGTGGCCATGGACGCTGCTGAAGTATAGGAAGTACCTAATTTTGAAATAAAAAAAAGGTCAAAAGTGACCATTAAACTCTGTAGGACCATCCCCACCATTACCGGCCAGGACAGCTTTAATATTTGCTTTGTATACTTACCCAAGATGACCTCCCTCCGATTGACACTGCTTCATTATATCGCACAAAAGCTACCACTACTATACCGTGTGGTAGCTTCTTTACATTTATTCTCTTAAAAATCCATTTAGGCCTTAACCACCTTGTTTCGACCGGTCTCCTTGGCCCGGTAGAGGGCCCGGTCAGCCCGGGTAATGGCTTCTTCAATCATACGGTCGGTCTCTAGTATATTGGCCACTCCAAGGCTAATGGTACAGGAAATCTGATATTCTTTGGTTTCTATCCTCATATCCTCAATGGTTTGTCTGATCTCTTCAGCGATCAAATAGGCTTTTTCTATACTGGTTCGCTCCAGGACTGCTGAAAACTCTTCTCCACCATATCTTCCAGAGAAACCATTGGGCTCTGTTAGCCTTTGAATGGTCTTTGCAACCTCCCTTAGGACAATGTCACCCACCCCATGGCCATAGCGGTCATTGATCCCTTTAAAGCGGTCAATATCCATGATTAAGACCGTTCCACGGGGTTCTGGATAGGCCATGACCTCCTCACAACGGTCAAAGAATGCCCGCCGATTGTTGAGGCCTGTTAGGGGGTCCTTCCAAGCCAAATATTCCAGTTTTTCTTCATACCGTTTGGTTTCCGTTACATCATGGATCACACCAAAGCAACCGGCATACTCTTCCTCGTCAGTGTAGATCCCAACAATGGAAACTTCAAATATCCGTTCTTCAGTATGTTTCACGTTATGGTACTCCAAAGTACCGGTGTAACTCCCCTTTTCTCGAACCTGGCCAATGATCTCATTCACATCGGCAGTGGACCGATTGAGAAGTTCCATCATGTTCATGGACTCTACGTCCTCATCCCCATAGCCCAGCTGTTTAAGTAGGGCCTGGTTCCACCGGACAAACTTATGGTGGGAGACGATTTCCTCGTGGCTAAAGGCATGGATCATTTGTTTGGGTAAGGGTTCTGGAAGCATGTAAATAAAGTGGCCATCAAAGCTGAAGTCAAACATGGTATTCAGCTGATGCTCACGTTCCGTTAGGGCTTGTCGGGCTTTTACCAGGTCACTGATATTGTACCCCATGGCCACAAAGTACAGGACTTCGCCTTCTGGGTCCCTGACCGCTTTCACGTGGAAATCTATTTCGTTGACCTCTCCATGTCGGTCTCGATGGGTTACTTCGAGGCGAACTGTTCCTGCTGCAAAGGCCTGTTCTACAGCGAAAACAATCCGGTTCTGGATTTCTTCTGAGTGGTTCCACCATGGTAGCTCCCAGTAGGGTTGACCCACAACGTCTGCCGACTGAACGCCAGCCAAATCCAATAAGGCTTGATTGGCCCGAACCAGGGTATAGTTCATGTCAATAATGGCGATCAGTTGGGTGGCATGGTCCATGACCTCTTGGTATTTTTCCAACTCCTTCAATTTGTCAAAGCACGATTGACAGCTCACTGTTTTGTCCATGTTCTCAGTCCTGTCTATTCAATCTTCTTGATCTTCTCCTGGCTCAAATGCGTATAGGCTTCAAAATCTGTCACATTGGTGTGTTCACAGCAATCCTTGTCTACAACCACAGTCCCTGCAAAGAGGTCATGGGCGGTTTGCTTGCGCTTGGTAAAAAACAGGGGTAGAATACCCAGGCCAAGTACCAGCATGCCCACCCATTTTGAAAAATATCTGGCCGTGGCTCGACCAAAACCAATGGCCCCCCCACGGGTGTCCGTAACAACAATCTTAAAAACCATCTTGCCGGGTGTAGCCTGGTATTTGGAACTTTCAAAGAAGGCAAAATACAACCATTCAAACAGGCGTGGCAAGAAAAACCAGATGGTGATTAGACTAATGGTACTGATCTCTGCCCCCTCCTGTCCCAGGACTTCCATACCCATGGCAACCCCAATAAGCAAGGTAATGACCACAGTAATCAGTTCTGTAACAACAAAATCTATGATCCAAGCCAAGGCTCTTTTTCCAAATCCAATATTCATGTTCTCACCCCATTTCATTGATGTTGTATATATACCGCCTAGGACCCATAAAGAAACGCCCAATGTAGGATTCACCACAAATCCTTATGGCCTTCCTGAATGGTCTCCCCTGGTTAGACACCGGCCAAGCAGACAATAAAAAAGAAGTCCCAGAAACGGTCTGGGACTTCCTATATTTAAGAGAATGAGTAACGCAAGTGATGATTATGCGTTTACTTGTGCACGAGCAATTTCCGCACCCTGGGCTAGGGCTTCCTCGTTCACAGGAATGAATTGTGCTTTTGCACCGGAGAAGAGCTTCTTAAGTGTTTCTTTTACTGTGTCCATACCCACTGGCTTTGCCAGTTCAATGTATGCACCCAGCATTACCATGTTGGCAACACGAGCATTACCAAGCTTGTTGGCAATTTCGTTTGCAGGAACGTAGATCGCCTTTACGTCGTCACGGGAAACCTTGTTCTCGATAAGAGAAGAGTTCACCAGTACCGTACCGCCAGCTTCAACGTCTTGCTCGAACTTGACAAGAGACGGAAGGTTCATTACGATTGCGCAAGTTGCGTCATTTGTAATGATTGGAGAACCGATCATCTTGTCAGAAACCATAACGTTACAGTTAGCTGTACCACCACGCATTTCAGGACCGTAAGATGGCAACCAAGATACTTCTTTGCCTTCGATCATACCAGCGTATGTGAGTAGCTGACCCATGGACATAACCCCTTGTCCACCGAATCCAGCGCAAATAACCTTTTCGTTTACCATATTACTTAGCCTCCTCTTCCGGATTTCTGAAGTTGCCCATTGGATAGTATGGCATCATGTTTTCACGTAGCCACGTTAGCGACTCAACAGGATCCATACCCCAGTTTGTAGGACAAGTAGAAAGAACTTCTACCATGGAGAAACCTTTACCTTCGATCTGGCACTCGAATGCTTTTTTGATTGCTTTCTTTGCCTTACGAACGTTAGCAGGTGTGTCTACGGAAACACGCTCGATGTAAGCTGCGCCGTGGATTGTTGCCATCATTTCGGAAACCTTTAGAGGCATACCGGAATGCTCAACTGTACGACCCAGTGGAGCTGTTGTCGCCTTCTGACCGATAAGAGTCGTTGGCGCCATCTGGCCACCTGTCATACCGTAAATAGCGTTGTTAACGAAGATTGTTGTGAACTTCTCACCACGGTGGGCAGCGTGGATAATTTCCGCTGTACCGATGGAAGCAAGGTCACCGTCGCCCTGGTATGTGAATACAACGCTGTCAGGGTGAACACGCTTGATACCTGTAGCAACTGCAGGTGCACGGCCGTGAGACGCCTCGTGCATGTCACAGTTGAAGTATTCGTAAGCCAGTACAGAACAGCCAACTGGTGCAACACCAATGGACTTGCCTAGAACACCCAGTTCTTCAAGAACCTCAGCTGTAATACGGTGGATAATACCATGCGTACAACCTGGGCAGTAGTGCGTTTGCTTATCTGTTAAACCATTTGTTTTTTGGAATACTGTAGCCATTATTTTGCACCTCCGATCATTTCTTTGATCTTGTCCATGATCGCTTCTGGCTCAGGAATCATACCACCACAACGACCGTAGAAGTCAACCGGTAGACGACCGTTGTTAGCGATCTTCACATCGTCAATCATCTGACCCATGGACATTTCCACAGTCAGGATAGACTTTGTAGAAGCTTCGATTTGATCGAATGCTTTCTCTGGGAAAGGCCATAGAGTGATTGGACGGATTAGACCCACGTTAACGCCTTCAGCTTTTAGTGCGTCAATTGCATTTTTAACAATACGAGAAGTCGTACCGTACGCCACACATACAACTTCAGCATTTTCCATGTTGTATAGCTCGTAACGTGTTTCGTCAGCACGCATTGCGTCGTACTTAGCTTGTAGCTTGTGGTTGTGGTCTTCTAGATCTTGAGGATCAAGGGCTAGAGAGTTGATGATGTTAGGCTTACGCTTACCTTCAGTACCCGTAGTTGCCCAGCCCTTTACAGGAAGCGTCTTACCAGAGTTAATTTCCTTAAACTCGATAGGCTCCATCATCTGACCGATCATACCATCACCAACAACCATTACTGGGTTACGGTAGTAGTCTGCAAGGTCGAAGGACTCTTGGATCAGGTCTACCATTTCCTGTAGGTTCGCTGGAGCGAATGTCAATAGTTTGTAGTCACCGTTACCACCACCACGTGTTACCTGGTTGTAGTCGGACTGAGCTGGCTGAATACCACCTAGACCCGGGCCACCACGAACGATGTTTACGATTACAGCAGGTAGCTCAGCACCTGCAATGTATGTGATACCTTCTTGCTTCAGGGCAATACCTGGAGAAGAAGAAGATGTCATAACTCGGCCACCTGCACCAGCAGCGCCGTATACCATGTTAATTGCAGCTACTTCGGATTCTGCCTGTAGGAAGATACCGTCGTTCTTTGGCATTTCCTTAGACATGTACTCTGGCAGTTCGTTCTGCGGAGTAATCGGATATCCGAAGAAGTATTTACATCCTGCTTTGATCGCAGCAGCACCGATTGCCTCGTTGCCTTTCATCAATACCTTTGCCATGTGAATTCCTCCTCGTTATACCATTTCTCGTTCAACTGTAATGACGCAGTCTGGACACATCATTGCACAGTTCGCACATCCGATACACTTGTCCATTTCTTTTACTGTCGCAGGGTGGTACCCCTTTACGTTGATTCGGTCGGTATCCAGTGTAACGATTTTCACAGGGCAAGCTGTTGCGCATAGACCGCAACCTTTGCAGAGATCTTCGTTAAAAAACACTTTGCCTTTTGCTTTCGCCACTTTTATTACCCTCCTTAGTTCAGCCGGGGAGCCGCCATGGGCAGGCTCCCTGACACCTATCGAAAACGGTTCTGACTACATCCATTCCCTACGCAGGTACATCTTCACCGGGAAGATTTCCCCTTGAAGATCGCTTGGAAGCTGGGCTGCAACTTTTTCAATTGTTGCCACATAGCGTATGGGAATATTCAGTTGTTCAGACACCTTTTCAGCTAATTCCTGGCCGTAGAGGACATCCTCCACGGAGGTCTCCCGAAGGAGATGTGTATTATTGATCAAACCAGTGACTGGTGCACCCAGTGTAGCCTCAATCGCTTTAATATGGTGGATCACACCTTCTACATCTTGTGTTTCTTGACGATAGCGGTTCAGGACGAAGAACATGTCATAATTGCCTTCTCTGAAGTAATTCTTATAACGGGCCAGGGCTCTTGCACCCACCGCGTCACCACCGACATCCAAAACCAGATTATAGGACTCATCCTGAAGTGGGGACAACACCTCAGCTGACATCATGGGAAGGTCCAGATTTGTATTATGTCCTCGAATACCTGAAATCACACGGATTCCTGCATCCTCCATCATTGCTGCCTGTTCTCTAGATCGGAAATAAGGATTTACAATGTCCATATCCGCTATGGCTGTTTTCTGGTCAGCTGCAGCCATATTCATGGCATAGTTCACTGAAAACTCCGATTTTCCGCTTCCATAATGCCCGATGATAATCCGAATTCGCTTGTCGTTCAACATGTTTCGTCACCATTCCTTGTATCGTACAGTCGCACTTACTTGTAGACTTGTGCTTCCTCTTCGCCACGAAGAACCCGTAGACCACCCTCAGCAAGGGCAGACATTTCGTCTTCACCAGCGTAAACAATTACTTTGCCT
Source organism: uncultured Peptostreptococcaceae bacterium (assembly GCA_964342805.1). Taxonomy (GTDB): domain Bacteria; phylum Bacillota; class Clostridia; order Peptostreptococcales; family Acidaminobacteraceae; genus CAYFHQ01. The sequence continues at coordinate 56,229 of CAYFHQ010000008.1, forward strand.
AGGAAGTCCACAGAATCGGAAATCCACTTTACAAAGTCAGCGCCATATGCAAGGCCACCCGTTAGGATAATGCCATCGATCTTGCCTTGAAGAACCGTTGCACAGGAACCAATTTCTTTAGCAACCTGGTAAGCCATAGCCTTAAATACCAGCTCAGCGTCCTTGTTGCCTTCGTCAATCATTTTCTTAACGTCACGACCGTCATTTGTGTTCAGGTATGCCACAAGACCGCCTTGACCCTTTACTAGCTTTTTGATTTCAGCCAATGTGTACTTGCCAGAGAAGCAAAGCTTGGCCAGGTCACCCACTGGAAGACCACCAGCACGCTCTGGTGAGAATGGACCTTCACCGTCAAGGGCGTTGTTTACATCTACAACGCGACCCATACGGTGGGCACCTACAGATACGCCACCACCCATGTGGGCAACAACGAAGTTACACTCGTTGTATGGCTTACCCATTTCCTTAGCTGCACGACGGGCAACTGCCTTCTGGTTTAGCGCGTGGAAGATAGACTTTCTATCCAGCTCTGGCATACCAGAAATACGAGCTACCTCGTCCATTTCGTCAACAACAACCGGGTCTACAATGTAAGACGGAATGTTGAGCTTAGACGCGATTTCGTTGGCAATAATACCACCCAGGTTTGACGCGTGCTCACCCAGAACGCCGACCTTTAGGTCTTCGATCATAGGTGCGTTTACCGCGTATGTGCCGCCCTGGATTGGCTTTAGGAGGCCACCACGACCCACAACAGCAGAAAGCTTTGTTAGGTTGATGCCCTTCTCTTCTAGGGTCTCCAGGATCACGTCCTTACGGAAGTCAAACTGGTCATAGATTTTGTCATACTTGTTGATTTCTTCTGTTTGATGTCGAAGTGTTGTTTCAAACACTTCCTTTTCGTTGTCATATACAGCGATCTTTGTGGACGTGGAGCCCGGGTTAATCGCTAGAATTCTGAATTCCTGCATTGAAATTTCCCCCTACATTTTTGCAGCCATCAACACACCCAGTGCGATGGAGTTTAGCTTAGACTCGTCGTCGTCCGCTCGTGACGTCAGTACAACTGGTGCAGCCGCACCTACGATGATCCCAGCACTCTTGGAAGCACATAGGAAGTTCAGCGCCTTGTAAAGAACGTTACCCGCTTCAATTGTTGGAGCAAGAAGGATGTCGCACTTACCAGCAGCAGGATGATCGATCCCCTTGATCTTTGCCGCTTCTTCGGAAACTGCGTTATCCAGTGCAAATGGACCGCCAACAATACAGTTCTTGATTTCGCCAGCTTCGTTCATGCGAACCAGCTCAGCTGCGTCTACTGTTGCAGGCATCTTCTCATTTACCTTTTCCTTGGCACAGATTACGCCAACCTTAGGCTCGTCGATATCAATGGCATTGGCTACAACCAGAGAGTTCTCTAGAATTTGCTTTTTGCCTTGAACGTCAGGAGCAATGTTCATAGCTGCGTCTGTTACCATCAGAATACGTGGGAAGTTTGGAACGTCAAACACGGCCACGTGGCTCAATACGTTACCCGTACGAAGACCTACTTCTTTATTGAGGACAGCCTTTAGGATCACTGCCGTGTCCACAAGACCCTTCATTACCATGTGCGCTTTGCCAGTGGAAACCAACTCAACCGCTTTCAAAGAAGCTTCTGCCATGTCAGCCAAGTCCACTGTTTCATAGTTTGCAAGATCAATGCCATTTTCCTTAGCAATCTCACCTGTCTTAGCCATGTCACCCACTAGGATTGCATTGGCAATACCCGCTTTACGCGCTGCTTCTACTGCTAGAAGTACGTCTGCGTCTTGGGAACATGCTACGGAGATCGTCTTAGGACCTCTTTCCTTGGCGACCTTTAGTAGATCATCAAAGTTACGGATCATTACTTCACCTCATTCTCATATATCTTTGGCTCTTCTGCGCCTGCATTTACACGCATGAAACCTTCATTCAATGCCTTCATTTCGTCTTCTCCTGGGTAAATCAGGACTTCCGCCATGAAGCCAACCATATCTGTAATGTAGTCAGTTAGGTACTTGGCATACGCAACGCCACCTGTAAGTACAATTGCGTCGATCTTGCCCTGAAGCACAGTTGCCATTGCCCCGATTTCCTTGGCAATTTGGTAACCCATTGCTTCAAATACCAACTTGGCTTTTTCGTCGCCCTCGTCGATCATTTTCAGAACGTCCCGTGCGTCGTTTGTGCCCAGGTAAGCCACTAGACCACCCTTGCCTCTTAGTTTAGGCTTCAGCGTCTTCATGGTGTAGTCACCGGAGTAGCACATTTTTACTATGTCGCCAACTGGAAGACCACCTGCACGCTCAGGCGAGAAGGGACCCATTTCATTGGCATTGTTTGCGTCGATCATCTTGCCCTTTTTCATGGGAACAACGGAAATACCGCCACCAAGATGCGCCACAACCAAGTTTAGATCGTTAACGTGAACACCCTTGTCTGCCGCTACGTTGTGGGCAATGGCACGGATATTCAGTGCGTGGAGTAGGGACTTTCGCTTGATATCTGGCATACCAGAAACCCGTGCAACGTCCTCAAACTCGTCTACTGCAACTGGATCAACAATGAAAGACGGCATACCCTGTGGCTCAGCAATGGATCTTGCGATAATGCCACCCAGGTTTGAAGCGTGCTCCCCTTGGACACCAATCTTCAGGTCCTCAATCATTACGTCTGTTACGTTGTATGTACCACTTGGCATTGGCTTCAGAAGACCCCCACGGCCAACTGCTGCCTTGAGTTGCTCTGGAGAATAGCCTTCTTCCTCCATCCACGTCAGAATCATATCTCGACGATATTCATACTGGTCCGTGATCTTTTCAAACTTGTCCAGTTCCTCTGGGCTATGGCTCAGATTCTTCTGGATTACATTTTCTTCCCCTTTAAACAGTGCAACTTTCGAAGAAGTTGAACCCGGGTTGATTACGAGTACATATTCCCTGCTCAAGATCGTCACCTCCATAGTCGTTTAACTCTCCAAGGCCTATAAGTGCAAATGCCGTGCCAACTTTTTGACTGGAAAACGTTTTTTTGACCCCGCTTATTTGCCCACTTCCCCCTTGGAAACTCGCTAATTGAAAAGCATTATCGCTCAACTGCAATTTTCGTCACGCAATAATCTGCATTTATCTTTTGGCAATGCAAATTATTGCACTTAACCAGTGTATCCCCTTTGCTTCCCAAGTTCAAACCTCAATTTCCCTATTACAAAGTACAAAACCATTCAGAGATTCTATACAAATTCACTCTCTCTTAGCAGGAAACAGCTTTTCCGTCACGAATGTGGGTAGGTATCCAAGAGAATAGACAGGAGGACCCCATGAAAAAACTATTGATCATCGGCGCAGGACCTGGCGGCTATGTGGCAGCCATCCGGGGCGCTCAATTGGGTGCAGACGTCACCCTGGTTGAAAACCATAAAATCGGTGGAACCTGCCTCAACTATGGCTGTATTCCCACGAAAACCCTCTATCGCAATGCTGAAATCCTTAAAACCCTGTCCCACATAGGTGACTTTGGGATCTCTGTCGGCCAGGTTACCATTGATCCAGCTGCCATTCAGGCAAGAAAACAGGAAGTGGTAGACACCCTAGTGGGTGGTATAGAACAATTAATCAAGGCCAATGGCATCCGCCTCCTTGAGGGCCATGCGACATTTATAGACAACCAAACAGTGGAAGTTCAAACACCAGAAGGCAAGCTAAGGGAAACAGCAGACGCCATCCTCATTGCCACAGGGTCCACAGAAAGACGGCCCTCTTTTAAGGGGGCCGACCATCCCGACCTAATGACCAGCAAAGAACTGCTCAACTTTGAGTCCATTCCCCAAAACCTCCTGGTAGTAGGTGGGGGTATTGTTGGTATGGAGTTTGCCTCCATTTTTAATGCCATGGGATCTAAGGTTACCGTTCTAGCCCGGTCTATCCTCAAGTTTTTTGACAAGGATGTGGTCAAACGCCTCCAGCCCCTCCTAAAAAAACAAGGCATACAAATCGTCCCCATCACTGGGGTAGAAAACATAGCTCCTACAGACCAAGGTTTTGACATCACCGTTGGCACAAAAAAAGGACCCACCACCTACAGCGGTGACCAAGTCCTCCTGGCTGCTGGCCGGGACCCTATGGTCCAAGGTCTGGGGTTAGAACATACAGACATCCAGACAGGTCCCAAGGGCATAATAGTCAATGACCAATTCCAAACAGACGTCCCAGGCGTCTATGCCTTTGGTGACGTCATAGGTAAAACCATGTTGGCCCACGCAGCCTCCCACCAAGGGGTTTGGTTGGTAGAGAGCCTCATGGGTCTAGACTCTCAAGTGGATCTGGACACCATTCCCAACTGCGTCTTTATCTTCCCTGAGGCCGCTTCTGTCGGCATGACAGAGGCCCAAGCCAAAGGGGCTGGTATAGAAGTCCTTGTGAGCAAGTTCCAGTTTGGTGCCAATGGCAAGGCCCTGGCCCTGGGTGAAGGCCAAGGGATCGTCAAGGCCATTTCTGACACCCACCACAAACTCTTGGGGGTTCAAATCATTGGCCCCCACGCCTCAGACCTGATCCACGAACCCGCCCTGGCCATTTCCAAGGGCATGACAGTCCATGACATCGCCTCCGTCATCCATGCCCACCCGACCTTGTCAGAAGCAGTATATGAGTCCATCCTTGGCCTGGCAGACGAAGCTATCCATATAGCGCCCAAGAAAAAGTGGTAAACACGTAAAAGCCCCCAGTAGAATGGCCACATTCTACCGGGGGCTTCATTTTGCCCACCGACCCTCTGATTCTTCCCTTGGTGCCTTGTTTCTATCAAGCTTTCCGCTATCCACCTAGTCCCTAACCAGTTGGGCCGAAGCCAAGAGTTGTTTGGTATAGGCATTTTGGGGCTTGCCAAAGACCTGATCCACCGCCCCCTGCTCAACAATTTGCCCGGCTTGCATGACTGCCAGCCGGTTGCACATATGCCTGACCACCTTGAGGTCATGGGTGATCAGGATATAGGTCAATCCCAGGCTAGACTGCAGGTCCTTGAGTAAGTTGAGGACCTGGCCCTGGACGCTGATATCCAGGGCACTGGTGGGTTCATCCAACAAGACCAACTTGGGCTGGGTGGATATTGCCCGGGCAATACAAACCCTTTGCTTCTGGCCCCCTGACAACTCAGTGGGGAGCTTAAACTGGTCTTTTTCTTGCAGGCCACAAGGCCTAAAACCCGGGCTACTTCCGCCCTGGCCTCCTGGCCCCTGAGCCCCCGGTACATGCTTATGGGGTCCATGAGCAATTGACCAATGGTTCTTTTACGGTCCAAGGACTCTCTAGACTGTTGAAAAACAATCTGTAGGTCCTTCCGTACACCCCGCATGTCTTTAGAAGAAAGGCTATGGAGGTCCCTACCCTGGAAGCGTATGTACCCCTGGTCAAGGCCCTCCAGCCAGGTAATGAGATTGCCCACCGTGGTTTTGCCCTACCCACTTTCGCCAATAATCCCGTAGCAGTCCGAAGGAAAAACATTAAAACTGACCCCCTGGACTGCGGGTACGGTTTTTCTACTGGATAAGAGTCCCCCACGGACATAGAAGGTCTTCCGTAGACCATCCACCTCCAGGAGGGGCTGATTGTCTTTAGTCATGGTTCTCCCACCCCCTCGGATGATGGCATCGATAGCCCCGCCCCTGGCCAGTGACCCAGTCTGGAACCTCCCGGTGACAAATAGCTGTGCCCTGGTCACACCTTGGGGCAAAGGGACACCCAGCGGTATACTTTCGTGCGTCAAGTCCGTTCCCCTTCATTTCCACCAAGACCTGGTCCCCGAGGCTTAAGGACTCGGCGCAATCCATCACCCCCCTTGTATAAGGGTGCCAGGGCCTATCCATCAAGTCCTCCACAGGGCCCGTTTCCATGATCATGCCCCCGTACATGACCGCCACATCGTCACAGGCATAGGCGACCACGTCAAAGTCATGGGTAATGAGGACTAAGGTGCTTCCCAGGTCCCCATTGACCCTCAAAACCACGTCCAAGACCATTTTCCGTAGGGAAGCGTCAATGGCTGAAGTCGGTTCGTCAGCTATGATCAAGTCCGGTTCCAAGAGGGTGGTCATTCCAATCAAGACCCGCTGGGCCATGCCGCCAGACAACTGGTCCGGATACATATTCAGGACAGCCTCTGGATCAATAATCCCCACCGATTCCAAGGTCTTACCAATGGCCTGTCGGTCCACCGGTAGGCCATGGAGGGTGTAGACCTCCTTGATCTGGCTCCCCACCGTCCGGTAAGGATTCAAGGCCCCATGGGGGCTCTGGAAAACAAAGCCAATACTGGACCCCCTCAGGCCAGCCCTTTGCCATTCCTTCAGTTTCAAAAGGTCCGTCCCCCCATAAAGGGCACGCCCCCTACCAATCCTTGCAATGTCCATGTCCAGCAAACCCAGGACCGCTGACAGGGTTACGGTTTTACCACTCCCGCTTTCCCCAATAATGCCCAAGATACGCCCACGACCAACAACCAGGTCTACCCCTCGGATCACCTTATGCCAGCCAGTGTCGAACTGGAAGGAGACCTCTAAATTTTCTATTTCCAATAGTGTTTGTCCCATGGGTCCCCCCTAATAGTCCGATTGTAAGATCATATCCATGACCAGGTTGATCACTTCATGGGTATGCCAGTTGCCGCTTCCTTCCCTGCCAATCCCCTGGTCCAAAACCACTTGGATGGACGGGATTCCCCGCTCATAGGGATCTTCCAAGGGGAAGGGATATACACCTAAACCCCTGGGTTCAGCTTGGGCTTCCAGGTGTCGAGCTGCAATCCAAGCATAATTGCGGGTAAAGGGGGCATGGTCGTCCACCAGGGCCAAGTGGCCCCTAGGGTCATTGACGACCAAGGACAAGAACAAGACGGTGTCCTTTGGAGGATAAACTGGATTCTTCTTGTAAGCGTGTATCCCACTCCCCACACTACCGGGATGGCCCTGGTAAAGGAGGACTTGAACTTCACGGTCCAGGTCCTGTTTGACACGACCCACTTGCTCAATCAAGGTCAGAGCAGCGGCTGCCCTAGTTGTATCGCCAGGCCGTATCGGCGAAAGGGGTAGGGCCAAAATAAGGGCGTCGTCATTGACCCGGTCACCCCCCTTGTGGACGGCCCCCTGGATGTTGACGGCCTGTCCCCCATAGGTGGTAGTGGCCAGGTCTAGGCGCAGGTCCATGCCAGCCTTGAGTTCCAGGACTTTTGACACCTGGACCACGGGTATGGCCAAGTCTTTGTCGTCTGTGGCCGGGTGAAGTTGGTCCATCTGCAGGACCACCATGGCAGGTTTGCCCATGGCTACTAAATGATCAATATAGGTCCAGATGGCTTGGGGGCCATACCAGTCCCCTGCCAATAATACTGCCTGCCCCTCAGGGTCAGCTGGCACTTCCTTGCTGAGCAAGTCCACATGGGTCCAGTCCAGGAGAGTCCCCCCATGGCTTCCCGCTTCCAGGGAGGCTAGGGTAAATTCTGCCCCATAGACCAGTGGATTGCCGTTGACTTGGAAGTCCACCTGGTCTAGGGCCTGGTAGGAGGCCATGGTAAAGTCTTGTAGGAAGGTCTCACCTACAGGTTCAAACCCATTGGTTTCCATGGCAGCTACCCATTCTGCAGGGGTTTGGGGCAGGGGCCCTTGCTGATCTTGGCTTCAGTCCCGCCTTGGGTCTGGCTGGTGTTGACCACGAGGCTTAAGACCAAGAGGCCGAGGACCAGGCCTGTTGCCCATTTGACCTTGCCCTTCACCAGGCTTGCCAATTTGGCATTCTGCTGTTGGAAGGCACTCCGGAGTCCCTCCCCCACTAAGTTGAAGCCCAAGATACTGACAAAAAAGGCCACTGCTGGAGACAAAACCAGCCATGGAGCAGTTCTGATATAGGCCCCTGAGGCCCCCATCATGGCAGACCATTCCGGTTCAAAACTCATGGGTTTATAGGTAATCATGCCATTGTCCGTGTTCTCAATAATCCGTAAGTTTCCTATAAAGACGCTAAAGGCTCCCAGCTGCATCATGAGTCCCAGGACGACAGCCATTTCCATGAAAAAGAGGACTGTCAGCTCTGCGGCCAAATGGGAGAGGACATTTTGTAGGGCTATGGTTGCCGGCCCCTTGCCCATGGTAATTTCAGACCGAATGAAGTCCTGACTTAAAATGGACTTGCTGCGGTCCTGAATATGCTGACCCACCCGGGCCCAACCCACGAGGGTCAAGACCAGGACGAAAACCCAAAAGGACAGGGTCTTGGGAAGGGACTCGAAAAAGCGCATCTTTAAAATGAGTATGCAGATAATGAGGGGTGGCACAAAGTTAAAGACAATATTGGACTGGTGGATCAGGTTCCGTGCCAGCCGGCTGCCATAGGCGGCTGGAATCCCAACCAAGAGACCCAGTCCAAAGCGGCAAAAGGCCACCACCAGGCCAATGGCTAGGGTCAGACGGGCCCCATAAATCAAGAGGCTCCACACGTCCCGACCCATTTCGTCAGAACCCAGACGGTTGAAGTCATCGGGTTTAAAAGGAGGCCGCTGGAAGGCGAAATTGCCGTCCAAGTCTCGGTCAACCTTTAGACTCTCAGTGGCATAAGGATTAATGCTGGTAAAGATTGAGGGAAAAAGGACCACTGCTGCTACCAGGGTCAAGATCAGGACCCCTACCAGGAGGGCACTATTTATATGCTTTAAGCCTGCCATTTTGCCCCCTTTCTTTTCATGGGATTGACCATCCAAGCCAGAAGTCTAAATCCTCCCGCGAAGAGGAGATAAATGCCCCATATGGGTCAAGAGATAATTGGCTATACCCGGGTAGCCATAAAAAAATTCCACGATCAAAAGATTGGTGATCATGAGCTTGAGCATGGCGGGCAGGGCGTCGATCACATGGAAAAACATGACCGGAACCAGGTGGCGAAGGTAGGCCTGGGCGGGTGTTGCCCCCCTGGCGATCACACCCTTTATGTAACCCCTATGGCGTTCTTCTTCCGCAGCCAACAAGGCGGTCCGCCCGATGAAAAGAGAAGGCAGGATGGACAGGGCCAGGACGGGAAAGAGCTTGAGCCGTAAGAAGGCCGGGTCCACCCACTGGGGCAGGTTGGGCAGGTGGAGGATGGCAATCATGGCATAGAGACCTGTAAAGGCAACCAAGACATCCGGTAGAGATAACAAGGCCACGGAAGTAAAGCCCTTAAAGGCATTGGGCCTGTAACCATCCCACAGACCCTTGGCCATACCCAAGGCCAAGGACAAGACGACGGCATAAAAAAGAATTTCTATGGAGTTTGAACCCAGGTCGATCATCAGGTCAAGGAGACTGGCCTCTTGGCCTTGGACGCCCAAACCCTGACCCTTGACATCCTGAATAAAGGCAACGATATTTTTGCCGAAAAGGTAGCCAGAGAAATTGGTATAGGTCCCCCCATAGTCCACCATCATAAAATATTGGGGGACAAGGAGGACGCCAATCATGGCAACCAGGGCCACCAGTATGGTAATGGCAAAGTGGGTCACCTCCACCCCTAGGACAAAGGGGGTGGAATAGGTCAACTGACGAATATCATGACCCCATATGGTTCTACCAGGAAGGGCCTGACCAAAGTCTTGTAGGCCATTCAACAGAAAGAGGATGAAGAGAATAGCAATGACGGTCCCAGCCCAGACCACAGGCAGGTAGTCCGGTCGGTTGGCTCCCAAGAGGTCCCTATGGATATAAGCATTAACAAGCTGGGCTACATCCTTCAATTGGTCCATGTCTACTTGGTCATGGTTCAAGGAGGCCACCCCATCGGTAAGAATACTGTGGGCAATCCCCTCCTGGGCCAAACCTTCAAAGCCGTCATAGGCTTGGGGCAGGTCGATCCCCGCCAGGGCCAGCCCCTGGTCATGGCCGTGACTGGCCAGTTTTGTCCGTAGGACCCAGGCCGCCTCCTGGTCCACAGAACCCATGGAGCCTATGTGAAGGCCGGGACTGTCCGGCGTCCCCAAGCTACCCAGGTGGATTACATCCGTTTCTGGGGGGAGGTCTCCCCTTTGGTCAAAATAAGCTCTAAGGCCCATGCCCCCCTGGACCTGGCCGTTGACAATGACAAACTCCAGGCTTCTTTCAGCCTGGTCTCCCTGGGAAAGACCCCGCAAAACCTCCAGTAAAACAGCTAGACCTCCCGCTTCCGTTGGTTTTTGTAGGGAAAGGCCACCTGGCCCCACACCCCGGTCGTCTATGGAGGCTGTAAAAACAACAGGCGCAAGGCTAGGGTCCTTGCCAGGAAGGACAACCTGAACATTTTCGCTTTTCTGGACAGGATAGGCTTCCTTATAGGTGAGGGTCACACCGGGGATATAGCCCGTAATAATGGGGCGCATGTAACTCTCATTGGCAATATCCACCTTGGAATAGGCCTCGATTAAATGGTCTGTGGCCATGACCCGTAGGACTTTATGGAGGTCTTCCCGAATTTGAGCAAGGAAAATTCGCTTGCCCTTCTTCTGGTTGACCCGCTCGTCAATCTCAAGAAGGAATTGGTCTCCAAAATCCTGGGGATAATAGGTCCCCGTGTGGTTGAGTATGCCTAGGGCACCATTGTTTATGGCCCTTTCAATAATGTCCTGGGTCACCACATTAAACTCTGTCACCAGGACTTTCCCCTCCATGAGGCTGGGGTCTATGGTGTAAAAATGGTCTGTGATCAGGAGGAGGTCCCCCTGATAGTCTACGCTTCCCGCATAGGGGGAGGGTATCAGGTAGAAGTCTTTCCCCACCTCCAGGGGGCCAAGTCCATGGGCGTCTAAGCCATCCACCGTCCACACCGGCGGTTTTTGGACCTGGGCTACTGGAGTGGAAAAAAGCATAGCCACCGGCTCAAGCCCCATGTCTTCAATGGTCTTTTTTACATAGGCCACAAGCTCTTGGTTGCCAGCAGACCCCGTCTTTCTTCCTTGAATGTCTCCTTGGTTTAAGGTGATTACATGACCTTCAAGGTTTTTTTCGATGCGCTTTGAAGCGGCTCTTCCACAGTCCATGACAGTAAGACCCATGCCAAGACTAGGAAAACCAAAACACCCATACCATACCGTCGAATCATCCCCACACCCCTTCATTAAGTCCCTATGCCCTCGTTATTATGAGATTTCTCTCTTGTTTATCGATTCCCTTTGAAAAATTTTAATGATTCTGTCTGAATATTCTGTACACCTTCCCACAACCGTCCTTCAAGCTTGTTACGATTTATTCATAACCGCAAAAAAGCAGGCCCTCATGGCGTCACTGCCACAGGCCTGCTTGAATGCTTATTGGATACTATGTTTTTTCATTTTGTAGTAGAGGGACCGGAGGGAGACACCCAGTTCCACTGCCGTTTGTTCCCGGTTGCCGTCATTGGCAAAAAGGACTGCCTCAATATGGTTTTTCTCTAACCGGTCCAGCTGGCTTTGGAGGTTTTTATCCCCTGATAATTGGTAGGTTCCACCCCCATCAAGGTCCTGGTGACCCTTGGGAGCAGGCTGGTCTCCGCCAGGCAAGTGCTGGAGGTCAATGAGTCGCTCGCTGACCCGCATGTTAATCATGGCCCTGCCAATGAAGTTTTCTAGTTCACGGACGTTGCCTGGCCACTGCATTCCCCGAATGACCCCAGTTGCCCCTGGGCTAATGCCCGTCACATTCCGACCATACTCCTGGTTGAAGACCCGAATCAGGTTCTGGATCAGCTCCTCCAAGTCTTCCAAGTGGTCTCTAAGGGCTGGAATGACGATGGGAAACACATTGAGTCGGTAGTAGAGGTCTTTTCTAAAGGTATTTTCCATCACGGCTTGTTCCAGGTCTACATTGGTGGCGGAAATAACCCGTACATTGACTTCTATGGGCTTGGTCCCCCCCACCTTGACCACTTCCTTCTCCTGGAGGACCCGCAGGAGCTTGGCCTGCATGGTGGGGCTGATCTCACCAATTTCGTCTAAGAAGATGGTGCCGCCGTCGGCTTGTTCAAATAGCCCGATCTTGCCACCCTTGGTGGCCCCTGTAAAGGCCCCCTCCTCGTAGCCAAAAAGTTCTGACTCCAAAATGGTTTCACTGAGGGCTGCACAGTTGACCCGGACAAACTGGTTGTACTTGCGCTCCGAAGCATTGTGGATAGCGTGGGCAAAGAGTTCCTTGCCGGTACCACTTTCCCCCCGGAGGATAATGGTTGCCGGGGTCTGGGCTGCCAGCTTGGCCTTGTCGATGGTACCCTGCATGATTGCACTGGTTCCAATAATGTCGTCAAAGGTGTACTTGGCCTCTAGGTTTCGAATAATCTGCTTGGCCTGGTGGAGCTCAGTGATCAATCGGTTGATCTCCGTCACATCGTGGATCACCGCAACACTCCCGCTGAGCTTGCCCTTCACCAGTATGGGGGCAGCGTCGGCGATCACTTCCTTACGGTTGGGACCCACACGGAGGCGGACACTCTTGACTGGCTCACCGGTTTCCAGAACCTTGAGGTGGACACTCTCCCCCTCAGCCAGGTCAACGGTACATTCCTTACCAATGACGTCCTGTTCTGTATAACCCGTTAGCATGGTATAGGCAGGGTTAATTAAAAGGCCGATCCCGTCCTTGTTCACAACGGAAATGGCGTCTTGGGTGGCCTTAAAGACAGCTTCCAACATACTTTTTACTTCTTTCAGGTCGGTGATTTCCTCGGCTAAGTCTTGGATCTCACTGATATCCCTGAAGACCGCAATGGCCCCTATGACCTGACCATGTTCGTTCTTAACAGGCATTCGATTGGTGATGATCTCCACGTCGCCCAGGCTCTGCTTTTGATTGAGCTCGGATATGCCCGAAGCCATGATAATGGGTAGTCTGGTGGAGGGGATGACCTCAGCAATATGCTGGCCTATAACTTCACTGGAGTCCTTATGGGTCAACTCCCCCGCTGCCGCATTGTAGACGGTTATCAATCCCTGGCGGTCCACGGCGATCATGGCGTCATGGGTGGAGTTAATGATCAATTCTATTTCTTTATTCATCCGTCACCTCAACTTTAGGTCTATACCAGGCCTAGGTTTGGTCTGCATTGATAAAACCCCTCATGGACCATTCATTATGGCATGAGGGGTAGGTCCTTACAAGGTTCATATGGATTTACTCACCGTTTCCCGGTGTTGGGTTTTCCAAGTTTCCAGGTTCCTGAGTTTGGTCTGCCGGTGGTGAAGCCTGTCCACCTGTTGGGTCCTGTCCCCCATCTTCAGGTGGAGACTGTGGACTTTCGATTTCTTTTTCTACTACGATCAGCTCTATGGTTTGTGGGACGATGGTTACCTGCTTGACCACAGTCCCCATTCGGGTCATGATCTCAGGTGTACCCGTCCCCAGTACCAGGCTGGCCCCGTCGATATACAACTCTATGTCTTGCTTTTGCACGTCGTCTAGGACGCTGGTTACGTCTTTAAGGGTCACGTCAATGGTGCCTGTCAGTTCAGCGATATTGGACGAATATCCTTCTGTTAAATTCACGATGGGAATTTCTTGGATGTCGAATTGATACACCCGGCTCTCCACCGCCTCTACCTTAATGTCCACCAGGGGTGGCGTTTTTAGGTAGGGGGCAGACACATTTTCCGGCAGGTCTAAGACCACTTCATAGGTCCCACTTCGCTTGAGTCCCGTCACGTCCACTGGTCTGGTATAAATGCGGTTGATCCCGTCGATATGTTCAGGGAAACCCTTAATGGTCACCGCTGCCGGGTTAACGGACTTTTTCACCACTTCATAGCCCGGCTCCACTTGGCCGCTGACCCGGGGTTCCAGGCTGATGGTTCTCAATTTAAAGACCGGGAGGTCTATACGGATATAGTCCCGAGCCATTGTGATCCCATGGACGGGTTCCTTGTCCATGTCCACAGCCCGTACAGGGACTTCCATGGACAGGGTAGAGTTCAAAGCTTCTATGGAGGTTTCTCCATAGATCATGGCCACTCGGTTGACAATGGACTCAGGTCCTTTGACAAAAATGTCCTGGGGGGTATACCCCAGTTCCCCACGGACGTAGCCCGTTGCCGTTTCACCAAGGAGTTCCAAATGGATGGGCTTTTGAACTTCGACAATTCGGTCCAAAATCACCTTAATGTCTTTTTGAGAGGCGTCTTCAATGACAATACTGGAATTAACAGACTTGATATCCAGGGGAACACTATTGGTCCCCTTGCCATACCCGGCCAGGTCTGCAATGACCATGACGTCCGTATTGGAGGCCGCCAGGACGTCGTTCCGTCTGCCGGAGACCTTGATGTCTACAAAATAATCCCGCTGTGGCTCCATGAGAATGAGTCCATTCTGGGTCAACTCCGTTTTGTTGAGGACTTGAACCCGGACATTCTCCAGGTCCCTGGTCATTTCAGGATTAACTTGGTCCATAACAAAAAACCAAAGCAGGATCGCAAAAATCAAAGAAATCAGTTTCTGGCTGGTGTTATGGGACAAGCGGCTCCGGTCGAGCCATATTCGCATTTTCCGGACGATACGCCAGTTTTTCATGGTCTACTCCACAATTTATGATGTCTTCTTGGATTTCCACAGTCTTGGAATCCAAGTGGTTCTAGTCTTAATAAGGGCCGATGAGTTTTCAGGGTCATAGGCCTTTAAAATTCGTTTTCTAAGGGCATTGGCGTCTAGGAATCGAGCCAACTTGCCGTCACTGGCTATGGATATGGCCCCTGTTTCTTCTGAAACAATGACCACAACGGCGTCAGATTGTTCTACAATACCCAGGGCTGCCCGGTGGCGGGTTCCCAGGTCCTTACTCACACGGTTGGCCGTTAGGGGGAGGATACACCCAGCTGCCATGAGCCGGTCTCCTCGGATAATAATGGCCCCGTCGTGAAGGGGGGTATTGGGCATAAAGACGTTGATCAAAAGCGCATCAGTTACGTCTGCATTAATGGGGACGCCGGTTTCAATGATGTCATTCATCCGGGTCTCCCGCTCAAGAACAATCAGGGCACCGATCTTGTCCTGGGACAGTTTTTCTGCTGCGTTAACCACTTGGTCAACGGTTCCCTCCAACTCCTCTTGTTTCATTTCCATGGGGGACTTGGACAGGAACTTACTGCGACCTATGTATTCCAGGGCCCGGCGCATTTCCGGCTGGAATACGATCATCAGGGCAACCACCCCGATGGTAAAGGTGTTTTGCAGGATATAATGGACAACATACAGTTGGAGCCAGTCACTGACCTTGGACACAATCAAGAGGATAATGATACCCTTGATTAACTGCTCTGCCCGGGTCTCTCGGATCAATAAAAGTAACTTATACACAACAAAAGCGACGATAAGTATATCAATCGCCGTGGTTGCTATGGTCCAAACCCCTAAGTTTTGTAAAGCTGAAAAACTATCCAAAATACCTTGCATGTTCTACCTCGTTCGTGGTCATTCAGCACATCATCATGTAGCATGTCCTAAGTAAAAAGTATACTATATTTTGTACATAAAACGGTTACAAAGTGTTTTCTGTAGTATACTCTTAATGTTAACAGCAAGCGAGTCTCTACACAATGGACTAAAGGAGTATACTTTGAATCAAGCCTCTTTTTTTCAGAAAAAATGGGTCATTTTAATAGCGGCCACTATTGCCTGTATATTATGGGGAAGTGCCTTTCCAGCCTTGAAGGTCAGCTACCAAGCCCTCAACATTAACGGCCAGCCCTATACTTGGAAGTTACAGTTCGCCGGCTATCGGTTTTTGCTAGCCAGCCTTTATATATTCGCCTTCATGGTCATGACCAAACGTAGTCTGCGGATTCCCCTGTCCCAAATCCCCACCTTGCTCCTCCTGGGATTTGTACAAACCTCCATGCAGTACTACTTCTTTTATAACGGCCTGGCCAATATAACCGGAATGAAGGGGGCCATCATGACCTCCATGGGGACCTTTTTCTCTGTAATCCTGCCCCATTTCTTCTACCACAATGATAAAATGACCCGGAACAAGTGGTTGGGACTCCTAATCGGCTTTGCAGGTGTCATTTGGATCAACCTGTCCAAGGGGCCATTGGGAAGCGGTTTTTCCCTTACCGGTGAAGGTTTCTTGATCGGGGCCGCTCTTATGGGGGCCATCGCCTCTATCATGGCCAAGGAAACCTCTGCCAAGGTGGAGACCATTGCCATGACCGGCTACCAGATGCTGTTCGGTTCCCTCATGCTCATTGGTTTCTCCTTTGTTCAGCTGGGCCAAAATGTTATTGTCATGGATATGTCCATGGTACCCTTGTTCTTGCACCTGGCCTTAATATCCTCAGCCGGCTTTTGCCTTTGGTTCACCCTCTTGCAACACAACCCGGTCAGCCAGGTTTCCATTTATAAGTTTCAGATTCCTATTTGGGGCACCCTGCTTTCCGCCATCTTTATCCAAGGCGAGACCATTACCCCCCATATAGTTTCTGCCCTAGTCCTGGTAAGCCTGGGGATTCTCCTGGTCAACCGGCCAGACAAGACCAAGCCTAAAACGGTCAATCAGTCTGCATAAGCACCTTGTCTCTGCCAACGGCCACTCACGCGTACCAAATGAGTAGCAAAGAAGTACCAAACAAGAGTAAAATCATTAAAAGCTCATTCCACGAAAGACCCTTGGGTCTCCATGGAATGAGCTTTTTTTAGTCTACGATTCCGTCACGGCTTTGGTGAAGGACTTGCTCGTAGATCTTGATGATTTCCTTGGCGTACTGCGGGTCTTGTAGAAGGCCCACGCACTTGTCAAATATATGTTGTTCACGGCTGGGGTCATAAATGGGCATCTTGTGACTTCTTTTGTATTCCGCAATCTCCCTACTGAGGGCGATGCGTTTTTCCAAGGCTTCCACAAGGACGGCATCAATCGCATCCATTTCCACCCGTTTTTTATCTAACCATTCCATAACTTACACTCTGCTTTCACTTAATAGGGCGTCTAAAACCACCAAGGCCATGGCGGCTTCTACCACAGGTACTGCCCTTGGGACAATACAGGGATCATGTCTCCCATCAGTCTGATGGTGAACCGTCTCTCCCCTTGCCACATTGATGGTCTCCTGGGCCAAGCCAATGGAAGGTGTGGGTTTGATCCCAACTGTCAGGTCCAGGGGCATGCCATTGCTAATCCCGCCCAAAATCCCACCATTATGGTTGGTCCGGCTGCGGATTACTCCTTCTTCTATATAAATCTCGTCATTGGCCTCTGACCCCTTCATTCTTGACAGGTCAAAGCCCTCTCCAAAGGCCAGGCCTTTTACTGCTGGTATGGAAAAGATCAAGTGGGCCATCTGGGACTCTAGGGAGTCGAAAAAAGGTCGCCCCAGGCCAGCTGGAAGACCAACTGCAAAGCCCCTGATCACACCGCCAACAGAGTTATGTTCTGCTTTAGCCTCCTCGATGGCTGCCTTCATTGGACCAGCCATTTGGTCGTCTAGGACCGGAAAAGGAGACTGGGACCACTTTCCAAAGTCCACGCGCAAGAGGTCATCCTTGGTCCAATCTGTGTGAATGTGTTCGCAAGACACCTTGTGGATAGACTGGATAGCAGCTCCCACTTGGATATGTGATCTTTTTAGTAGTTGTTTTGCAACAGCACCGGCAAAAACAAGTCCAGCGGTCAGCCTACCCGAGAAGTGTCCCCCGCCCCGATAATCATGGTGGTGGTCATACTTGATATGGGCTGTCCAGTCCGCATGTCCAGGTCGAAGGACGTCCTTGATTTTATTGTAGTCTCTAGATCGTTGGTTGGTGTTAGGAATAAAGGCAGTCAGCGGTGCACCCGTTGTTTTTCCTTGAAAAAAGCCACTCATTAGCTGAAACTGGTCTGCTTCCTTTCTTGGTGTAACCAAGTCTGACGTCCCGGGCTTCCTCCGATCCAACTCCCGCTGAATTTCTTCCAAATCCAGTTCCACACCTGCTGGCAACTGGCTCATGGTAATCCCTACCCCTTGGCCGTGGGACTCGCCAAATAGGGTTAAGCCGATGGCACTACCCCAGGTTCCGTTCATGGACATGACCTCCCAACTGTTTGAAATCCTCAAAGAAATGGGGATAGGACTTGGTTATGGCCTCAGCGTCGTCAATGGATATTGGGCCAGTTGCACAAATACTGGCTACGGTTAAGGCCATAACAATCCGGTGGTCATTCCAGCCGTGTAGGTCGCCGCCCTTTAGTGGCCTTCCACCATGGACAATCAAACCGTCAGGTGTTTCCTTAATGTCCACCCCAAGCTTGGCCAGTTCTGTGGCCATGGCCTTGATCCGGTCCGACTCTTTCAAGCGTACCCGTTCTCCACCAACGAAGGTAGTTGTCCCTTGAGCAAGAGCAGCCGCAACCGCCAGGGCTGGCAGAGCGTCAGGAATTTCACTCACGTCAATGGTTGTTCCTTCGAGGGCGTCAGCATGGATCTCGAGATCTCCGTCCTCCAACCATGTAATCGATGCGCCCATGCGCTCTAAAATATCCAGGACTGCTGCGTCACCTTGCTCTGTCACTTGGCTAAGACCCTTCAAAGTCAGCCCCTTGCCAATGACAGCGGCAACTGCCCAAAAAGTAGCTTGAGAGTAATCTGCTTCTACCCTTACATCCTGAGCCTGATAGGCCTGCCCCCCCCCTACGATAAAGCGCTGGTAGTTGTCATTATCGACTTGGATACCAAAAGTGGACAAGGCTTTTATAGTCATATCTACATAGCCCTTTGATTCTAATGGGCTTGTCATAATGATTTCAGAGTCTCCCTCTAGCTGAGGAAGGGCATAGAGGAGTCCTGTTATGAACTGAGAACTTATATTTCCAGGCATGGTGTAGGTGCCCGCCTCCAGCTTGCCCTTCACATGGAGTGGCAACATGCCTTCATATGTGAATGGAATGGATTTTTCCTTAAAGATGTCGATGAAGGGGGTGATTGGGCGCTCAATTAATCTCCCTTGGCCAATAAATTGAACTTCTGAACCCGGTAACATGGCGATCGGAATCATAAAGCGCAGGGTTGAGCCAGACTCATGGCAGTCAAAGACTGGGTTTGTCACCACGTTTGGAAGCCCCACACCCTTTACAACCACTGTGTCTGCGCTAGTTTCAAACTGGACACCTAAGTTTTCCAGACATGATAGGGTTGCCTGGATGTCCTTAGAATATATTAGATTTCTAACGGTTGACTTGCCATCTGACAGGGCCGCTGCCATTAACATCCGGTGGCTGGCGCTTTTAGACGGGGGAACCCTTACCTGTCCGTGGATTTGTCGTGGTTGAATATCTATGATCATGGTAATCGCCTCCCTGTTAGCAATTGATTAAAGGTGTCCACGGCCAATGGGCGAATGGTTGCCTGCCCCATTGATTCAACAATGATCAGGTTCACCTTGTTCTGGTTTACTTTTTTATCGTTCATCAGGTACGTTTGTATGGCTTTGAAGGGTATTGCTTCTTCTTCAATGGCATAACCAAACTTACCCGTCCATTTTTCTAAATGCTCCACTACTTGTGACTGTCCCCAGCCCTGTTCTTTTGATAGTTTTGCCATGGCCAACATGCCCATTACCACTGCCTTGCCATGACTCATTTCGTAGTTGGACTCTGCTTCAAATCCATGGCCCAGGGTGTGACCGAAGTTGAGGATCATTCGTTTCCCCTTGTCCAGGGGGTCAACTTCTACAAATCTTTGTTTACTTTGACAACAATGTAAAATCAGGTCTTCAGCATACCTGTGGATGTCTGTTAAGTCACTCATTTGGTCCAGGATATGACGGACCTCTTGGGCATCTATACAAGCGTATTTGATCACTTCACCCAGTCCACTTAGAAGTTCTCTTTTGGGGAGGGTGGACAAGGTATTCGGGTCAATCAGGACAGCCTTGGGTTGATAAAAGGCCCCCACCAAATTCTTCCCCTGGGGGAGGTTTATTGCTGTTTTGCCTCCAACGCTACTATCCACTTGGGAAAGAAGAGTTGTTGGAATTTGAATATAGTCAATTCCCCTTAGGTAGGTAGCTGCTGCAAATCCAGTTAAGTCCCCTATAACACCGCCACCAAAGGCAATAACAAGGTCTGACCGTTGTATGTGGTGGTCCGCCAGTTGCTCTAAAACATGGCCATAATGCCTAATAGACTTGCTAGACTCACCTGGTGGAAGGGGAATCCAGAGGACCTCAAAGGATTCTTCCAATTGATCCTTCAGTGCTTTTCCATAGAGGCCATCAACATTTCTGTCTGTGACTACGGCCACCCGGTCACCCTTATATAAGGTCTTTATTTGCTCGGCTACGCAGTCCAGTATGCCCTTTTGAATATGAATTGAGTAACTGTTTTCTCCTAGATTCATTTGTACAATTGACATACGACCTCCTATTCCTATACAGCATTTTTCCCATCATACATGATTCCTACCAAGATAGATAGGGACATTTTTGCAAAGTTTTTCTTATTATCGTCTGAATATTCTGCCTTCATAGATTGTTCAACCTGCACAACAATTCTTTGTAGGTCTGGTCATTTCCGTTGAAACTTCTGCATATAGCAATAAAGCTGTCTACACATTGTGTAAACAGCTTTATCTATGGTGCCCAGAGGCGGAATC
>CAYFHQ010000009.1:0-72756 GCA_964342805.1 uncultured Peptostreptococcaceae bacterium
CTTGGGACTCAGCACCAAGAGGTCACCACCCACCCATACCTCCCTAGAGGCTGGCGCCACTTCTATAGCACCTGCTCGGATATGGCCGTCTTCTGTTCCTACAGAACCCTCGGTCCGCTTCAATAGGGCCTTGGCTTGGGCCACCAAAACCTTGGGACTAAAGGGCTTGGTCACGTATTCATCTGCCCCCAGTTCATAGCCCAGTAGCTTGTCGTCCTCTTCTGACCGGGCTGTGATCATAATAATGGGCACATCAGACGTTTCCCTCAACTTTTGGCAAACACCCCAGCCATCAATGCCAGGGATCATAATATCCAGTAGGATCAGGTCCACCTTGTGGCTTTTGAACAATTCCAGGGCAATAATACCATTTTCCGCTTCCAGGACTTCAAAGCCCTCTCTTACAAAATATTCTGTCACTATTTCCCGGAGTAGTTGTTCATCTTCTACCAATAATATCGTCCGCACAAATCCCCTCCGTTTATTGTCTTCCTTTATGTTTTCTATACCATTGTATTTCAAAAGCCACGACCAAGTCCACTATGGCCCTATTACTGGTGTCCTCCATGAGCCGGTCAATGTCTCCCGTGCCAAAGGGAACCTCAAGAACCTCTAGAGACTGGCGGATCTCTGCCCGCTTCCAGTCGTCCAGCCGGTCTTCTACGATGGTTCTAATCCGAGCCTTAACCTGGTCCTCTGAGTCACTGGCCTTCACAACCTTAAGTAGCGCTTGAGAGACTTCGTCATGGTGTTGATCCACGTCGAATACCAACAAGCGCTTCTGTATTTCCCGTCTTACATTTTTATATGCGTCTTCATCGAGGGGGTCACCCAATTCTTCTGGAACCTCTTCCTCTTGGACCACTTCAGTTACTAGGGACTCTTGATCCTCATTGGAGGCCACCATTTGGAAGGCCAACAAGGCAATGAGTCCGACGGCCACGACCACAAACACTGTGGCACCGCCTATGGCCCACAGGGTTTGCTTTCGGGTCATTACGCCAAGCCCTTCTTTCGCTTTTTCCGTTGCATTTCAAACAAAACAGCCATGATCTTGGTACGGTCTTGCTCTGTTATGTTAATAAACTCTCCTCGAATGACGTGACGCCTGATGGACATTTCCACCTTCTCTGAGTCAATAACCCTGAGAAAGTGTTTGACTACGTCATCTCCCACCGGGTACGTAATGCGGAGCATGTCCCCCTTTTGTAAGGGACGCAGGGCCACAAACCGCATGCCACCTGCACTGAGGTTGCGGATGGTGATCGGCTCCTCTTCCACCGTTTCAACAATTTCCATTAGGCCGTCGACGATCAAGTCCATACGGAAATAGCCTCGACGTTGAATAGACTTCCAGTTTTTCACCGGCTCCAGGGCCATACAGACCACCGAACCAGCATGGAGTCGCTGGACAACCACTGTTTCAATTTCCATGGCCTTGCCATCACCCAATGCCCTTAGGATGATGGGCATACCACTATGGACGGTGTACACCCGCCCTTCAACGATTGGAATTTGAACAAGGGCGTGCGCTTGGCTCACCGCTTCCACATGGCTGGTCAGGGTACCCACCCCTGGGTTATTGGGATCATGAAGCTCCACCCGCTGACCTGCCTTTAATTTGTTATCAAAACCCATTCCATACCTTCCCCTTCATACACATCTAGTGATATTGTACAGAATTTTTGGGGATTCTCAAATGGTTGTTTCCTACAATTAATGGGATGTTCCATAAAATCATAAAAAACGTCCAGAAAGGAATCCTCTCTGAACGTTATCGGTCACTTGTTCACGTTTGTTTAGGCCACAGGTCCCTATTGTCTGATTTGACCGTTTCCAGAAATCAAATACTTGGTGGTGGTCAGTGCTTCTAGTCCCATGGGACCCCTGGCATGGAGTTTCTGAGTGCTAATACCGATCTCACCGCCAAAACCAAATACACTTCCGTCAGTAAACCGTGTGGAGGCATTCACATAGACCGCCGAAGCGTCGACCTGCTGTTGGAAGAGGCGGGCTGCCTGTATGGACTCCGTCAGTATGGCCTCAGAATGCTTGGTCCCGTATTGGTCTATATGGGCTATCGCCTCTTCCATAGAAGAGACCACTTTAACCGACAGGGTCAAGGCCAAGTATTCCGTGGACCAGTCAGCATCTCTTGCCTTCTGCCAATGGGGGACGAAGGACCGGGCTTCCTCGCAGCCAATCAAGTCTACGCCCGCTGCCCCCAAGAGTCGGTCCACCTCAGGTAGAAAGTCGCCTGCAATCTGTTCATGGACCAAGAGGGTCTCCAGGGCATTACAAACCCCTGGCCGCTGGACCTTGGCATTCTTCACAATATCTAGGGCCATGTCCAGGTCAGCAGTTCGATCCACATAAGTATGGCAGATCCCCGCACCAGTCACAATGACAGGTACCTTGGCTACGGCTACCAGGGCCTTCTTCAAACCTTGGCCGCCACGGGGAATGACCACGTCCACATAGTCTTCCATGGTGGCCAGGTATTCCACACAAACCCGGTCTGTATGCTGAATGAGTTGAATGGCTCCCGCGGGTAATCCTGCCGCCTGGCCTGCTTCATTTAAGACCTTGGCAATGGCACGGTTGGAGTGAATAGCCTCCTTGCCACCCCGGAGAATAATGGCATTGCCTGACTTCAGGGCCAGGCCAGCTGCGTCTGCAGTCACATTGGGCCTGGACTCATACACCATTCCAATCACCCCCAAAGGAACCCGGACCCGTTCTATGATCAGGTCGTTTTCCAGACGCTTGCCTTCCACGATCTGACCCACAGGGTCATCCAGCTGCTTCATGATACGAAGGCCCTCGGCCATGGCCTCAATACGGCCTTCCGTCAGGGTCAAACGGTCTAAGAGGGCCGCAGACAAACCTGCCTCCCTACCAGCAACCAAGTCCTTTTCATTTTCTCTTTGTATCTCTTCTTTCCCTTGAATCAGGGCTCGGGCCATGGCTTCCAGGGCTCGATTTTTCTCCCCTACCCCCATGGCACCAAGGGCCTTAGAAGCCAGCTTGGCTTGTTTGCCCAGTTCAATCATATATGCCTTCATCGTGGCCTCCTAGCCTCGTCTGCGGATCATGTTGTCCACGTGGATGATCACGTCATAGTCCCGATAGCCAATCCGTTGTTCAATCTCGTCGCTCTTGGCCCCGACCAGCTTGACCAGTTCTTCACTTCCATAATGGCTAATGCCTACACAAACCTCCCGCCGGTCTGGACCCAAGACTTGAACAGTTGAGCCTGCACCAAACCGCCCCTCGACGGCAACCATGCCCACAGGAAGCAGGCTTTTGTTGGCCTGAAGGGCATGGACTGCCCCCTGGTCCACCAATATCTGACCAGCTACCTTGCTGCCATAAGAAATCCAATGGTGGCGGGCCCGCATTTTGGACTGCTTCACAAAGAGGCTACCCTCTTCTTCCCCGGCCACAACCGTTTGGATGACCCTAGGGCTTGCCCCGTTGGCAATGACCATATGGACCCCGGCTGCTGTAGCAATTTCTGCCGCCTTGATCTTAGTAGCCATCCCCCCTGTTCCTAGGGCGCTACCCGCCCCCGAGGCCATGGTTCGTATATCCAGTGTGATCTCTTCTATGATAGACAACTTCACCGCCCCTGGGTCCGTGGACGGATTGGCCGTATATAGGCCGTCAATATCCGACAAGATGACCAAGAGGTCTGCCTCCACCAAACTGGCCACCAAGGCAGACAGGGTGTCATTATCCCCGACCTTGATCTCGTCCACTACAATGGCGTCATTTTCATTGACAATGGGGACCACCCCTTGGCGAAGGAGCTGAAAAAAAGCGTCCCTTGCGGTCAAATACCGACTTCGGTTAGCAAAATCGTCCTTGGTCAGGAGGATCTGGCCTATGGTCTTGCCATACTCAGAAAAGAACTTCTGATACATATGGAGGAGGACCCCCTGGCCCACCGCCGCTGCAGCCTGTTTTTCCGGTATGGTCTTGGGCCGCTTGGAGAGGTTGAGCTTGCCCATTCCTGCCCCAATGGCACCAGAAGACACCAAAATCAACTCCAAACCCTGGTTATGGACGTCAGCCAGCTGACGAACCAGACCTTCTATTCTCGATAGGTTGAGTAAACCCGTGTCGTAGGTCAAAGTGGATGTCCCCACCTTGACGACCACCCGGCGCACCCCCTTCATTTGATCACGTTTCATATTCCCCCCTAAATTCCAGAGCGGATTGATATGCCAAGATCCGCTTAATTACTCGATTTTCACAATATTTTGGTGATTATATCATACAGGTTTTCACCCATGCAATAGGCCCGGTGTCAGCCTGGAGGTCCCTCCTTTATCTGGATTTTACCCAAGGCAAAAACGCGTTTACCTCTTGTAAAATGAGTCCACACCCCAGCCCTCCAGGCTAATTGATTTTATTTTTCAATTTGTAACGATTATAATATTGCAATCATAATAATTTGTGTTATACTGAGTACGAAGAACAAAGCACCACCCAAATCAAACCCCAATAACATGACATATACCCCCTCGAATGAAAAGGAGAATTACTCTTATGGAAAGACTCGTAGGCAATCCAGCTCCCGCATTTAATATGGCAACAGCAAACGGTGAAGGTACAGACTTCGGTCGCATTAGTCTAGACGACTATAAAGGCAAGTGGCTGGTACTCTTCTTCTACCCACTGGACTTCACATTTGTTTGCCCAACTGAAATCACAGGCTACAGCAAGCGCTATGACGATTTCAAAAAACTAGGTGCTGAGATTGTTGGTGCAAGTGTAGACAGCGAACACTCCCACAAGGCTTGGATCAATGGCGATCTAGGCAAGCTAAACTTCCCACTGGCTTCCGACATGACCAAGCAAGTATCCAAGGACTTTGGTATTCTGATCGAGGAATCCGGTATTGCCCTACGCGGTCTCTTCATTATTGACCCAGAAGGCATTGTACGCTACTCCGTAGTCCACGACCTCAACGTAGGCCGTTCTGTAGACGAAACCCTTCGTGTCCTACAAGCCCTACAAACCGGTGGCCTTTGCCCAATCGACTGGGAAGATGGCGACGACACGCTTTAAATGACATCAAAAAAGGTGTTGAGAGAAGATCAATTCTTTTCTCAACACCTTTTTTTATTTTTTGTTGGGTGACTTGCCGTACTGCTTATATTTTTTCATTTGATGGAGGCGGAGGGTATTAATTTGACCGCCCACTGGAGGCTTGTCCTCCCGAACGTTTTTCGCAATCCGTTCCACCACCGTTCTGGACTCAGCCTGAACCGGGTCAGCTGACCGCCTACGCTCTGGCTTTACCGCACCGCCAACAGGTTTTTGCAACTCGTGGATCAACATGTCCACCGGGTCAGACACCTGGGTCTTCTTGGCCCTGGCATAACACACCCTTACTCGGTTGAGGTCGTTATTGGCCATGCCTAAAATAATCCGGGCCTCCCGGTCGTTAATTCGCTCCTCTATGATCTCACTGAGCTCCACCGTCAGTTCTTCAATGGACTTTTTCACCGATGCGGTTTGGCGGGGCTTTTCTACCAACCGCTCCTCTTGCTGGTCTTCCCGGTCCATGGCCATGAGGGACGTATTTTTCAAGGATGAAGCTGCCTGTGGCTCTTCAGCCTCTTGCCCCAGGAGTTCTGTTCTCAAATCCTCAAAATCCAAGTCTTCTTCCTCGTCTAGAATGCTGAGGTCCAGTTCCACTTCTGTCTCAGGTTCCTTTTCGGCGAGCTCACTGACAGCTTCCTCCTCCGGCGCCAGGACTTGGGGTTCTGGGTCTTCATGGTGGACCACTTCCTCGTCTTCACCAAAGGCCTGCCAGGGGGGCACTTCCTGCTTAACTTCCTCCCTTGGCGAAATGATCCGGGCCACCTTGCCCGGGGTCTGGTCAATGATCAAACTGTTGACCTGGTCGTCGTCCTCTGCCAGGAGGAGACCCTTGGCTTGCAGGCCTTCCATGGCCTCCAGGGCCCGCTTGGTGCTGACGCCCATTTTCACTGCGATAATGTCCATGGACAGCAGATTGTTGAACTCTGGCTTGCCAGCATAACGGGCAAGGACCACACAGGCCATTTTTTCATATACGGTTAAGTCGTCTCTATCGACAACTGAATTATCCACTTCAAACCAATTATTCAAGGGCTACACTCCAAACAAGACCTTTTCATTGTCAAATAGCTTCTGAATAAAATATACCAAAATGGCAATGGACAGTACAGAGCCACCTACGGTCATTCCAAAAAGTCCCCAAGTGAGTTCCAGGGTTAAAAGACTCTTCATGGCGATAATGGTCCCATATACGGGAATGGCATACTGCCATGACGCTACTCCACCTTCAGCAAACATGGTGGAAAAACCCGCAATCATAATGATCATGTATATGGGTGTCACATATAAACCGGCTTCTTTAACTGTTTTGGCAAACATGGAGAAGCTGAGGATCAGACCAACATAGACGATGGCCAGGGTAAACATAAGGGCAAAGAGCATAAAGATATGTTCAAAGCCAAAGGACAGGGCCCCCAGACTGACGTTGGACGTTCCACTTGTTCCAGCAAAAAGACTGGAGGAGAAGGGGAAGGAAGCTAGGATTCCCACGAAACTGGAAATGGCCGTCATAATGGCCACTACTGCCAAGCTGACGATTTTCCCGTAAATAATGGACTGGCGGGAAACAGGGGTAATCAACATGGTCGCCATGGTCCCCCGCTCTTTCTCCCCTGCAATGGAGTCAATGCCAATGGACATGGCTCCAGAGAAAAGGAAAATTGAGATCAGCATGGGGAGGAGTGAACCCAGCCCCTTGCCTGTTGCCTTGGCTTCGTCAACGGCCCGGTTGTCACCTTCACGGTCAATATCAAAGGCAGAAGCATAGGCTTCATTGCCAAACCGCTCCCCTAGAAGCATGGTTTCGTAGGTGGTTAAGGCAGCCACCATCCGCTTTCGAGCCTCCCTGGAAAAATCCTCACTGGGATTATAGAGGGTTTTCACGTCCGGTAGGCCTGCTTGCTTGTAGTTGGTCACGTCTGCTTCAAAGTTCTCTGGGAACTGGAGGACCATATCCACCTGGCCTTGCTTGACCCCTTCCACATAATTGGCTGGGCTGTCACCGGGCTCAGGTATGATCACATTGACGTCCTCTGGAATATCAAGAAAGTCTGCTGGTGCACTAAATACAACAACCTTCGGGACATGGGCCTGGCGGTCCTCCCCAATGGTGGCGATCATATTGCCCATGATAGAGTAAATAATGGCCAAACTCAGGGCTGGCAGGACAAAGGTCGTAAAAACCAATCTTTTATCGGTAAAAACCCGTAGGAGTTCTTTGCGTATGATGGTCCAGGTACTATTCTTCATCGTAGACCTCCTTGTAGAGTTTAAAGAATGCGTCTTCTAAGTCGCCTGTTCCTGTTTCAGCTAAGATTTCACTTCGGTTGCCCACGGTTCTAAGACGGCCGTCAATGAGAACCCCTATCCGGTCGCATAGCTTTTCAGACACGGTCATGATATGGGTGGACAGGATCACGGTCTTGCCCTGGTCTCTTAAGTACTCTAAGTAGTTTGTTACTGTCTTGGCTGTGATAATATCTAGACCATTGGTGGGCTCGTCAAAGACCACTACTTCTGGGTCATGGATCAGGCTGACTGCAATGGACAACTTCTGCTTCATACCTGTAGACAGTTCTCCGATTTTCACATGGCGAAACTTAGTGATGTCAAAAACCTTAAAGAGCTGCTCTCTTCTCGTATGTATATCCCCTTCTGACATGCCGTGGAGTTGTCCAAAAAACTCCATGGTGAATTCCGGCGTAAAGTGGACGTCCAACTTGAGTTCGTTGGTCAGAAAGGCCATGCGCTTGCGGACTTCCATGGCTTCCTTTTCCGTGCTCCTGCCACCAACAAAGACACTACCATCCGTAGGTTTGAGGAGGGTGGATATACACCGAAGGGTGGTGGTTTTCCCTGCCCCGTTAGGCCCTAGCAAACCAAAGATCTCACCGGGTCTGGCTTCAAAACTAATGCCGTCCACTGCCTTTTTGACCCTTTCGTCACTATTGTCAGCAATCATTTGCTTTCTAGATCGCTTAAACTCTTTTCTCAGATTTTCAATTTTGACCATGTTTCACCTCCGTACTTGATGGTTTCATCATATCATGTGGGCAGTAACTGGGGGGATTATAAAAGCATTAAAAAAGCCACCCTCACACGCATTTGTGTAAAAGTGACTTAGTGTACCAATGTGGTTGTAAACATAAAGGTTGCGCTAAGTGTTCAACGACCTGGCTTCATGCAAGTCAGCGTGAGGAACCCACTTAAGCCGACCGATTACAATACTTGGGCTTCAGCCCCTTTTGCTTGCGAACTTCAACCAGTTCCTCAAGCTTGTAGGTATATTCCTCGTCATCCGTCAGGCGGATTAATGAAATGAGCAAGTAGGCTGACAGGGAACGGGGGATTTCTCGAAAACGGGCACATTTGATCAACTTCAATGCCTGCTTGTAGGATTTCACATGTGTGTGTTTCTCCACAAACGGATATTGTGCGTTGTGTACAATAAAGTGATGTCCTGCTCGATAAACTTTGAAGTTTCCATCCTGGTATACTTGGTTACCCATGAAATCGCCCTCCTCGTATTCAAACTGTCCATGACTGTGATTGAATGACCGAGTTGTTCACCTCCTGCTATGAAATTGGTCTTTTCCCTATCTGGTTACTATATATATCGTCAAGTCGGCCTTTCTTCTTTAGTATTACACCATATCTTGTGGTAAGAAAGGTATCTTATGTTAATTCTACATATGAGTAGAATTCCCTCTTTTTCGCCCAAACTAGTAATATTTATGCAATGTTTGTGTATATAACCATGCATTTGATGGTTGTGATGGGTTCCTAACCAGCAGAAGGATATGTCACCGACCGCAGTATTGCGAAGGGTGACGAAACGCCCTGTGAGCCTGGGGCTTTTTCCGTAAGCGGAGCCTGATGTCTGAACGAAGTGAGTTTCAGGCGGAGTAGGAAAAGGGCACAGGCGAGCAGATGGAGTTTCATCACACTGAGCTTAGCAAGGGAGGGGATATATCGTTCTGCCGGTATACGAACCTACCCACACAAAAAGGGCTGCTGCAATTACCTGCAACAACCCTTTCGGATTAAATTCACTATTGTGGATCGTAAATCATTGACCGACTCAAAACCTGGCTCAGCTAGAGGTTCCTAACCCAACTGCACCTGGTGGTAGGTCTTCTTGCCCTTCTTGATCAGGATCTTGCCTTCTTCGAAGCGGTCTAGGCCAATTGTGGCATTAATGTCTGTTACCTTGTCTCCTTCAACCGTTACACCACCCTGTTGTACCAGGCGTCGTGCTTCGGACTTGGACTTACAAAGGCCTGTTGCTACCATGAGGTCCATGATTGGGAAGCCTTCTGCGAAGTCAGCTTCTGTCATGTTGGACGTGGGTACGTCGGACATATCTGCGCCACCTGCAAATAGGGCACGGGCAGCATTGAGGGCTTTTTGTGCTTCCTCTTCGCCATGAACGATCTTCACGAACTCGAAGGCTAGGATTTCCTTGGCCTTGTTGATCTCAGCACCCTGGGCCGCAGCCAGACGTTCCACCTCGTCCATTGGAAGGAAGGTAAGGAGGCATAGGCAGTTGCGGACATCCGCATCGTCTACATTTCGTAGGTACTGGAACATGTCGTATGGAGACGTTCTGTTTGGATCAATCCATACAGCTCCAGCCTCTGTTTTACCCATCTTCTTGCCTTCTGACGTGGTCAGTAGCTTGAAGGTCAGGCCAAAGGCTTGGCCTTGGTCACAGCGACGAACCAGTTCAACACCGGAAAGGATGTTGGACCACTGGTCATTCCCGCCCAGCTGAAGTTGACACTTGTGTTGTCTGTATAGTTCCAGGAAGTCGTAGCCCTGCATGATCATGTAGTTGAACTCCAGGAAGGACAGACCCTTTTCCAGACGTTGCTTGACAGACTCAGCCGTTAGCATACGGTTAACAGAGAACTTGGACCCGATTTCCCGGAGGAAGTCTACGTAGTTAAGGTTGTCTAGCCAGTCTGCATTGTTGGCCAGAATGCCTTCTTTTCCGTCCAGGGTCAGGTAGTTTTGCATTTGCTTGGCCAGGGCCTTGCCATTGTTGTCAATGTCGTCTGGCGTCAGCATTTTACGCATTTCTGTCTTGCCTGTCGGGTCACCGATCTTTGCAGTACCACCGCCTACCAGGGCAATGGGTACGTGGCCGTGGCGCTGCATGTGCATCATGACCATGATCTGTACAAAGTGGCCCACGTGGAGGCTGTCTGCTGTTGGGTCAAAACCGATGTAGAAGGTCACCTTCTCTTTGCCCAGTAGGTCGCGTACCTCATCTTCATGGGTTACCTGCTCGATAAATCCCCGCTCTTTTAGAACATCAAATACATTCCGTTGTTCCATTTTTCTCCTCCTATTTCCTAAAACGTCGCCGTTGATTACCCTCTTTTGCCTGGTGGTCTACCAAAAAAACAAATAGGGTGACCCTGTCCAAAAGGACGGAGTCACCCGTGGTACCACCTTTATTCACAGCTGTGTTTTAACCATTGCACAAGCTGCCTCAATCGTTTGTAACGGAACGACCCGCTCCCCTTTCGAGGAGTTGCTCCAGAGTGTAATTCAAATCCGTCCTTCGTCAGGCCTTGCACCCACCGGCCTGCTCTCTAGGTGCCCAAACGCATTTTACTATTCCTTCAACGCAAATTGTCATGAAGTTGTACCTAGCATAATGCAGATTCTATCCAATGTCAATAGAACCCAACAACTCTTCCACTTGAATGTCTTTCTCCTTGACCATGTCCACAAAGCGGTCACCCACCTTGACCACCGGCCGGGTTGGGAAGTTGACGTCCACATAGACAATACGGCCGATCTCTCCCGTGTTGAGGCGGACATCCTTGCCCACAAAGAACTCAGCCAGGTTGGACAAGAAAATATAACAGATCTTGGAGTCTAAGGTATTACCAGACTGCCATGCAATGTACTCAGCCGCCTTAAAGACGGACACGCCCTTGCGATAGGGTCGGTCTGTACTCATGGCGTCGAAAATATCGCATACCATAATGATCTTTGCAAACTCGTGGATCTGCCCCTCTCTTAGGCGGAGCGGATATCCACTACCGTCCAGACGTTCATGGTGCTGGAGGGCAGAATATTTGATATTGGCTGTCACACCCGGGGTCTTCATGAGGACAGAATAGCCGAACTGGGCGTGGCGCTTAAGGACATCGAACTCGTCGTCGGTGATGGGCTTTTCCTTGTTTAACAGAAAGTCTGGGATCTTCATCTTTCCAATATCAAACAAGAGGGCCGCTTCCCCCAGTTCAATGAGTTTTTCTTTATCATAGCCCAACCATTTTCCAATCATGGAGGCTAGTATGGAGACGCGAAGACTGTGTTCAAAGGTGTAGTCGTCGGTGGACTTCAACTGCTGCAAGCGCATGAGGACATCGTTGTTTCTTAGGATGTCCGGCAGGATCTTGGTCACATTGTCCTTGACTTCCTCCAGGTTCAAATCATTGTTGTCCCTGAGGTTTTCGAACATGTCCTTGGTTTCCTGGATCATTTCTTCGTGCTTAATATCAATTGGAGTATTCCCCTCGCCAGTCAAGACATGGATGACCATGTTCTGGTTGACCACGGAGGTAATAATGGGCTCGAACTCGGTTTCATCAATTTCTTCCAAGTCCCGTTTGAAGCCCTCCACGTCGAAATCCATCCGGCCAGCTTCTTTGGCGGCCTTGTCCACTGTGTCCGCTTGTAAAGAGGCTGTCGATGGACGGACAACTTCTGCTTGTGTTTCCACTTCGTCGTCCTGTACCCGAACGGAGAGCACACCAAGACGATGAAGCAGCTGAACATGGCGTTCTGTCAGCACACTGCCTGAGCTGAGAAGCTCCAATGTCCCGTCTTCATTAAATATCGGTTCTCCTAATACCATTCCTGGTTTTACTCTGCTGATTTCTAGATATTTCACTGTGTTTACCCTCTTACCTCTCGTTATGACAAAGTGACTCATGGACTTGCTTCTGCATGTAGGCAGGGAACTCCTGCTTTGTTCGAATATTTTATACTGGTTTGCAATAACTTATACCCATTTTTTCCATTCATTCATGGTTAATTGCCAAAAAACAGAAAACTCCCTTATTTTTCATAAGGGAGTTGGGTCGTCTCATTTATCTGTCTTCCTTACGGAAGGAGCTTGTCAATTAAATCTTCTAGTTCAACGATCATTCCATTGGGTAGCATGTCCAGTTGGATTTCTAACCAGTAGCCATTGTCCGCTTTTTCTCGACTCAGTACTCGACCTGCAACGCTATAGATAATAGCCGAAAGGCGAATATCTACGCCGACAAGTTCACCGATTTCCACCTTGGATTTGGTCAAGATCGACACGCGATAGTTAAAAATATCGCTGAGATCAATCTCAATGGGTGGTTCGAAATCAGAGATGGAGTCGTTCAGATGGAACAATTGCTCAAGCTCTGAATGATCTGCTAAACGTCCATCAATCCGCTTGCTCTTGGTTGTTGCAGCCATAAAATCCCCACCTTTCCGGTAGTGCCGCTCACTCCATTCGACAATATTCGATTTCTTGTATTGTATATCCTAAACTATATATCAAACCAATTGGTTTGTTAATGATAATATCGGCATTTGTCATCAAAATTTTACTTATTTCTACCCTAATTCACTCTATTTAATCGGAAAACCGAGTCTTTTCAATGGTTCCAATTTGCTTACAAGGGATCAAAACTTTTGGTAAGCCACCTGGAGAACAGACCACCACCGCCGCTGTAGAGGGCCCTGCCGAAGCCTCTAGATCCAGGCCATGGTCGAACCAGTGCATGGAGGCCTGGTCCGCCAGAACCATGTCTTCACACTCCCGCAAAACCCCACTGGACCCCACTGGCAGGACTTCTTTTACTGCCTCGGACTCCACTAGTTTTTTGACGGTATGGATATTGAGCAGGTCTCCCTGATGGTGGAGGACCGCTTGACCCACACAGGGGTGTCCCACCAACCAAACTTCATCACCTGTTTTAAATCCACCCACCTTAATGGGTTGGCCTACACCATGGAAACTAATGCCCACCGAGGTCATGGTGGTGGGCATGTTCTTTTCTGTGCTAATGGTCAGGGGGAGAACCTGATCCATTTCTTGGTAGACACCGGCCAAGATCTTTTCACCGGTCGGTGCACTCTCTCCGCCAATGGTCACCACACCCGTAAGGGGGGTAATGCCCACGGCATACAATTCGAGCAAGGGGGTACGGGCAGTAAAGGCCCCGACCACCATTGCTGGGGCGTAGAGCGCATCTTCTGATTTTTCTCCAATTGACGCGCAAATATCGCACGCTGTCACCAGGTAGTCACCATTGGCCATGGGGACAGCTGTTATGTCTCTATGCTTCATAAATTCGTTTCACCACCGGATTGGTTCGTAGGGCCAGGTAGAGGCTGTAGCCGAGAATTGCATTGGCAAAGCTCACCGTTGTTAGAAGGGGAATGATTCCCGTTGCCACTGCCATGGGCAGAAGCTGGAGGGGTACCAGGGCCAGCGGGGCACCTACTCCGTTAATGGCTACCCCAATAGCCAGAACCACAAAGGCATGTAACTTGTCTTTTAAGAGGCCGACCAGATAGAGGGTCAGGAACATCATAAAGGCAATGACCAAGTGGGTGGGTAGGCCCAATTGGAAACCCGCTGTGGCTGCGCTGGCCACATGGCCAAAAAAGCCTACAATGCCACCGAAAACAGGACCAAATAAGAGGGCCCCTAAGAAGGCGGGTGTAGAGTCCATGGCGATACTACCCACGGGTCCTGGGATCTTAATAAAAGACATTAATGCTGAAAGGGCAATAAACATCGCCATGGTTACCAGTTGTTTACTCGTCCACTTCATCGTACTCCTCCATGATTATGTCTGGCATAACCTTGATCCAAACCTTTCGACTTCTTGGTCCATCGAACTCCGTCAAATACACCCCTTGCCACTGGCCTAAGACCAGTTGGCCGCCTTGCACAATCATATACTCCGAGTTCCCCAACATGGATGACTTGATGTGGGCCGCCGAGTTGCCTTCACTGTGGGCATAGCCGTTTTCAGTGGGCACAAGGGCCTCAAACTCATTCATCATGTCAAAACGCACGTCAGGGTCAGCGTTTTCGTTAATGGTAATGGCCGCCGTGGTATGGGGGATAAAGACCATACACATGCCGCTCTCGACACCGCTTTGGCTGAGTACAATATTAATTTGGTTGGTGATGTCTATAAACTCCACCGGTTCAAAGGTTCGAATGCTGATTTCAAATACCATGGATGTCCTCCTCCTGCTCTATGTCAATGTTGACGTACATACATTCAAATCGAAAATCGTCAAAGAGACTTGTCTCAATGTCTTCAAAGGCTTTTACAATAGGGGCCCTGGCTCCACAAACCATGGACACGCCCAGGTCGGCTATGTTCCAAAGGTCCCGATCGCCCACTTCTGCGATAGAGATATTATGACGCTTTCTAAGCCGGTCCGTCAAGCTCCGGACGACCTGCCGCTTGTCTTTTAATGAATAGGCCTGGTCAATCCGTAGCCTCGTTATTAATATACCCACATACATCGGTCAGCCTCCTACATACCTATTCGACAATTTAGGTGGCCATCCCTGCCCCATTCCCCTTTTCCAATGTCCCCCATAAAAGTGTGGGATTACATGGGGTCAAGACCTGACATGGGGTATACATATCCTGTGTGAAAGGAGGATTGCTATGACGCAATCACGAGCAAGAAAAAGTCTTGCCATCGTATTAATCCTTGTACTCGTCTTGCCCTTTTCAGCCATTAGTTTTGCAGCAGACCCGATTCATGTTCAAGTAAACGGAAGTCCCTTGGTCTTCCCAGATGTCCAGCCCACTGTAATCGACGGTAGATCAATGGTTCCTGTTGCCCCTGTGGCCCAGGCCCTTGGTGCAAAAGTCGCCTGGGTGGCCGAAACATCCACAGTTGTGATCACCTTGGACGACAAGGTGGTCAAGTTGCCTTTAAATGCCGACACGGCAACGGTCAACAACGCCAACTTGGCCATGGACGTCCCCGCCCAAATTGTGGACGGGCGCACCATGGTACCCCTCAAGTTCCTGGCGGAGGCCTTTGACTCCATGGTGACTTGGAATGGGGAAACACGAACCGTTGGTGTCACACCGGGCAATAATTTACTACAAGTAACCAGTGTGTCAGGGGTCGTGGAATACCTCCTCCCCGGAGACGCTACATACGCCTGGAAGGCGGCTTCCACAGAGGTCAAACTGCCGGTGAGTGCCATTATCCGAACCGGCGCGGACTCCACTGCTGAGGTGAAAACAGCAGATGGGTCGGCCCTCTTGCTACAGGCCAACTCCTCCCTTGTCCCCCGCCTCCTTGCCTATGACACAGCCAGTGGCAACCGGACGGTGGAGATTGAGGTGACCGATGGAACCGTTTGGGCCAGTGTGATTAAACAGGCCAAGGGGTCTTCCTTCACCATGATCAAGGGAGAGGAACGGATTAAATCCGTTGGTACCCAGTTCATGGTCGGTCCAGAAATCGCCGTCCTCAGCGGGGCCATCATCCATATCCTCAATGATTTGGAGACCCCCATTCCCGTGGGAACCATTCGAGACACCAATGGCAACCTCTTCCTGGACCCAGACCAAGTCATTCCCAACGACGCCATTCGGGACTGGTCTGTGGACGCCCTGGAGGAAAATGCCCAACGGATCGCCAGCGCCCAGATGGCCATGCTGGACGTCATTGAGTCCTTTGACGCTTCTGATCCCGTGGCCCAGGAGGCCTTTAACGAGTTCATGAACATCCAGCAACAGGCCCTGCAGAACCAGTATGAGTTCCGCCAGAACATGCCTGTTACTGGCCAAGCCCCTGATAACGACATCCAGACCCAGTTCCTCAACTCCCAGGGGGCCATTATTGACCGGCTCCTGGAGCAAAACCTCATTACTGATGCCCTGGAACAGGAATACCTGGAAAACCAACAGGGGATCATGGAGCAAACCCGAATGATGCTCCATACAGCAGAAAACAACGGCTACTTGCCACCGGACGTTGCCAAGCAATTGGAAAACCTCGCAGAAAACTACGAGGCCGATATTCCAGACGGTATTATGTTACCTCCGGATCAGGCACCTCAAATCGTCTTCCCTGAAGGGGTCACCCCTCAAGACCTTGAGTTGTTTGCTGGTGTTGACCTGCCAGCGGGTATGGTCCTGCCGCCAAACATCCAGTTTGACGAAAATGACACCCTACCTGAAGGTGTTGTTCTACCGCCGGACTTCCAGGTCCCAGAGTGGTTTGAGCCACCAAAGGGCACGGTTTTCTCCCCTGACACGGTCTTCCCAGAAGGCATTGTACTTCCAGAAAATGCGGTCTTGCCACCGGACGCAGACTTGACCCAGTTTGCTGCCCTACCAAACGGTGTCATGCTCCCACGCTTGGAAGTGGTTCCAGAGGACCTGGTCCTACCGGAAGGTGCAGAATTGCCTCCGGGCTTTGATATCCAGCCCAACATGGTCTTCCAGGGGGCCCTCCAGCTCCCACCAGGGGCTGAACTACCTGAAAACTTTGTTTTGCCACCAGACGTCCAGTTGGCAGACAAGCCCTTTGAGGACCTCTTTGATGGTGTTGCACCCAACTATATCCCTCCCGAAGGGTTTGTACCTCCAGAAAACTGGGTGCCACCGGCTGACTTTGATCCAAGTAATCTAGATCCTGGACAGGCCCCGGAAGGCTGGGTGCCCCTCCATGAGTTTGTCCCCCATGATCCGAACTTAGACCCCCAACAGCCCTTCGAACAGGCTGAGGGCGGATTTGACCCATCCACTGGCTTTGATCCTCCTAGCGGTTTTATTCCACCAGCAGGATGGACGCCACCGGAAAATTGGAACCCAGAAGACGGAGAAGTTCCTCCGGACTGGGACATTATTCCGGCTGATTTTGTAGAAGGCAATCCAGACTTCCAAGACCATAGAAATGGTGCCATTGACGACTTTTTCAATGAGGACTTGAAGTTTGATCCAGGCCAGAACATCGGTGGAGACATTGTGCCTCCAGAAGACTTTGTACCACCAGCAGACTGGATTCCACCGGAAAATTGGCAACCGCCTACCTCCTGGGAACAACCCGAAGAGTGGAATCTACCTGAGGACTGGGTGCCACCCGCTGGATTCTCGCCCGACCATCCGGGTGACCTTCCTCCTGATGGTGGTTTTGTGCCACCGGAAGGCTTTGTGCCGCCAGAAGGCTTTGTCCCACCAGAGGGCTTTATTCCACCGGATGGACAGGTTCCGCCAGAAGGTTTTATTCCTCCTGACGGTCAGGTTCCCCCTGAGGGATTTGTTCCTCCCGACGGTCATATTCCACCGGACGGACAAGTGCCTCCAGATGGCCATGTACCACCGGATGGACAAGTACCTCCGGATGGCCACATACCACCGGATGGACAAGTACCTCCGGACGGCCACATACCACCGGATGACAGTAGCCACCAGCCACCTGATGACGGGGAACACCAACCTCCTGATGACGGGGGGCACCAACCTCCTGATGACGGAGGGCACCAGCCGCCGGATGGTGGTGGCGGACAACCTCCAGATCCACAACCACCGGGGGTTAACCCACCCAACTAGCAATAAAATAGCCACAGGCAAACGAAATGTTTGTCTGTGGCTTCTTTGTGTTTATAACATGCGCTCAAACTCCAGCTCGTGGCGAATGGCAATGCCATCACAACCCCGCTCTGGTATCTCTGGTTTTAGAATTCGTGCGTCTGCTACTGCATCTCTGAAGAATCCGCACATGTCGAATCCTCTCTTTTGGAAGAATCGAATGGCAATGGTGTTGTCATTGGTTGTAATTAACCAAAGACGCTTGCACCCCTTCTTCGTCGCTTCTTCGATGACTAGATTCACCAACATGGAGCCAACTCCATGGTTTTCCAAAATCGAATTTAACGAAACGATCTCACATGTCGTGCCGGTGATCGAGTAAGTCGCCAAACCAATAATTCGATCTCCGTCCTTCATAATAAAACCGTCCAAATTGCTCACCGTGTGCACCCGGCTACGGCTGATCATGATCGGCGCGCCCCAATGTTCACGGAAAAAGCCTTCAACTTGGCTACGGTTGTTGTCATCGATTTTACAAAAATCGATCACGGTACTTCCTCCTCATTTCACTTTTCACTTCCACCTATACTTTACTGAACCTGAGGGAAAAAAGCAATATTTTGATCGAACCACCCCGTCTTAGTCTTTAGACGAAAAGAACGCATAAACCCCTGTTACCATGGGTAAAATAACCATGAGGAGGTGGCCCATGAACAGACATATTGAAAAGTACTTTGACGACTTGGAAGCCTTCAATGGCTACCTGGTCGTTGCTGACGACCTCATGGACTGGCTGGATGAAGAGCCTGCCCCTTATATTCTTGACATCCGGGAGGCCAAGGACTTCCATGGCGGCCATATACCTGGATCAGAACACGTCGAG
Source organism: uncultured Peptostreptococcaceae bacterium (assembly GCA_964342805.1). Classification (GTDB taxonomy): domain Bacteria; phylum Bacillota; class Clostridia; order Peptostreptococcales; family Acidaminobacteraceae; genus CAYFHQ01. Next base: position 18,586 of record CAYFHQ010000009.1, read on the forward strand.
TGGTTGGACGTCAGGCGACTGATCCAAGACCACTTGCTTCCCAAGGACAGGCACATTGTGGTGGTTTGTTATATAGGTGTTTCTTCCGCTGAAATCGCAGTAATTTTGCGAATGTCAGGCTATGACGCCTTTTCCCTCCAGGACGGAATCCATGGCACATGGAGCCACAAGCACTATCCCCTGGTGGAAAGTCTTACATCTGAAGAAAACAAATAAAGGGTTGTTGCAATGGAATGTCTCATTCCTGTGCAACAACCCTTTGGTTTTATACTGTCATTGGCTTTTCAAGTACCTTGGTTAGAAGGGTAATGGCAGCCGTAATGTCGTCCTTGGACGCTGTTTCATGGGCGCTATGGGCATAGCGTGTTGGAATGGAAATACAGCTCGCTGGAATCCCTTCCCGCGTCAAACTAATACCACCCGCGTCAGTACCACCAAACTCAAGAACTTCCATTTGGTAGTCCAGTTCATTGGCCTTACATGTGTCTACCAAAAGTGCATTCACCTTAGGGTGGGACAAGAGGGAGTTGTCTCTTACCTTAATGGCTACACCCTTGTGTAAGCCAATGGCAAACCGGTTGGCACCTGGTGTGTCACCGGAGCTGGTAATGTCGATGGCAAGACCTACGTCAGGGTTGATCTTGTAAGCTGTCATCTTTGCACCGCGGATACCCACTTCTTCCTGGACTGTGAAAACAAAGTAGCAATCATTTTCCACTGTCTTCATTTGCTTGAGGGCTTCGATCATAATAAAGCAACCAATACGGTCATCCAGGGCACCTGTGTTCACTGTATGGTCTGTTTCATTATACTGGTGGGCGTAAACCGCAACGTCACCAATTTGACAAGTTTTTTGAGCTTCTTCCTTGTCCTTGGCACCGATATCTACATAAATATTGTCCAGCTTCAGCTTGCCCATGTCTGCCTTTTGCTCTGCGTAGGCAATGCCGATTGTACCGTCAGCAAATACCAGTCGCTCGCCATGGGTAATGTGGGGATTAATACCACCGATGTTGGTCATACGAATGAAGCCCTTGTCATCGATGTCCTTAACCATAAGTCCGATCTGGTCCATGTGGCCTGCGACCATAACTTTAGGACCATTGCCTTTTTTGTGGGCAATGACGTTACCCATCTTGTCGATGGTAACCTCGTCTACCAGGTCCTTAATTTGGTCCACAATGTACTCTGCCACTAGGGTCTCGTTTCCAGCAGGACCGTAAATTGAAACAATATCCTTTAAACCTTTTCCGTTAAATGCCATACTTGCCTCCACAATTCATTGTATATTTCAATGACCCTATTGTATCAGATATTTCGCTATTCGAAATAGTTTTTTCAGGGATTTTCCTTGCCTGAATGAAAAGGGACTCACAAGTACTAAAAACTCTTTACCCGGTCCTTCATAAATTGAAGCTTGTCCTCAGCCCGAGCCAAGAGGACCCTGCGTTCAATGGTCTCGATTTCTGGGTCCCATTCAGACAGGCCCCAGCTAAAGCCTTGGGTGTGAACCAGTCGGGACTCCTTCTCCAGACGGGTAATAACGGTGTCTGCTTCATTCTCCGTTATGCCCACCATGAGGAGGACAAACTCGTCCGGACTGAAGCGAATGAGCCGGTCTCTTCCCCGGGTATTGCGGATTAAGGACTTGGAAACCAGGCGCAAAATTCGGTTGCAGGCCTCCTGGCCCTGTTTGTCCCTGACCCGGCGGAAGTCATTGAGATCAATCCGGACCACCACTATGGTCTCGGAGGCCATGGCCGCTTCTTGCATAATCCGGTCCAGCTCCCCTTCCAGGACTTCCTTGCGCAGGGCCCCGGTCAAGGGGTCCTTATTGGTTTCTGGAATGCTGTCCACTTCTGCCGTTTCCAGGCGTCGTCTTTGCCTGCTCAACATGCCAGTCATATCGTCCAAGCGGGCGACCAGGTCTTGTTCGCTCCGTTCCCGTGTCAATAAGTCATCCCTGAGGACGGTCAACTCATGTTCACACGTGGATAGAGAGGACCGGATCTGGTCCACCTCGGGTGCGAGCGCATCGGAAAAGGAAAAGGTCCAGTGGAGTTCCTCCCCAATGCGGACTACGGACATAAAGCCAGGCCACCGGAAGGCTTGAACGGGTTCTTGGGCTGCGTAATGGTGCTGTAGGGCCTTTTGCATGGCGCTGTTCACATGGTAGTGGTCTTCTGCATTGAACATTTTCACAATGGGAAAGCCCACAGTGTCCGAGAGGAAGCTACAGGTTTCTAGGGCTCTTATGACAACACCCTTGTCATCGGTTATGATATAGGCGGTTTCTTTCATGGGAGCGCCCTCCTTTTCTTTGCTGTATTTATGCCCGAAATCTTGTCTACTGAATCACCCCAAGGAGAGGGGCTGATAAAAGGAGCTGCGACAGGTTGACTTGAGTCAAGCTATGGCAGCTCCTAGGTTCTTCTTACAGTATGCTCTTGTTAGGAACTTTTGTCCACTTGGTCATAGAGCTTGGCATAGGCTTCTGAGAAGGTCAGGGTGCCCACACGGGCCTGGTCCTGGTCGACGATGTCCACGGAGGATGTACCCTCCCTAAACATGTGGAAGACTGCGTCCATAAGGGTTTGGTCTTGATCTATGCCCCCCTGGACCGCCTGGCCGTCACCGGGTGTCATGGCCTCACGGATACTGGTCGTATTCATGTAGGACGTGAACCGCTTAATGCCAAAGAACTCCTTGGTAAACTCCCGTTTGGCGTTGAAGAGAATGTCTTCCCTGGAACCCGCTTCATGGACCTTACCATCCTTGAGGAGGACCATTTTCGTCCCCAACTTAATGGCTTCTTCAATGTCGTGGGTCACAAAGATGATGGTCTTGCCCAACTCCCGGTGGATCCTGGCAATTTCGTCTTGCAGGACCCGGCGGTTGATCTCGTCAACTGCGCCAAAGGGCTCGTCCATAAGGATAATTTCCGGGTCTGCCGCCAGGGCTCTGGCTACGCCTACCCGTTGTTGCTGGCCACCGGACAATTCCACTGGATACCGGTCAAGATGCTCCACATCCAGGCCCACCAGCTGAATTAGTTCCTCTGCCCTTGCTCTGCGGACAGCCTTGTCCACCTTGTTGAGGCGGAGGACATAGCTAATATTGTCCGCTATGGTCATATGGGGAAAGAGGCCAACCTGCTGAATCACATAACCGATCCCCCGCCGTAGGGATTTTTGCTCCCAGTCTCGCTGGGCCTTGCCCTTGATCATCACAAGGCCGTCTGAGGGTTCAATCAACCCATTGATCATTTTTAGTGATGTCGTTTTCCCGCACCCGGAGGGTCCGATCAACGTTACAAATTCTCCTGCTTCGATGGACAGGTTCAGTTCGTCCAAAACGCGGGTTTCACCATCATAGGTCTTTACCACGTTTTGAAATTCAACAATGGCCATATCTTAGTACAGTCCCTTCTGCGTGAGGAAGTCTTCAGCAACTGCCTTTGGATCTTCCTTCATAAAGTCAACTCGGTAATTCAGTTCAATCATATCATCGTCGCTAATGGCGTTTGTTAGCTTTTCTAGCACGTCCTTAAGCTCTGGATACTTGTCCAGTGTCTCTTGACGAACAACTGTTGATGCATGATAAGACGGGAAGAAGTACTTGTCGTCATTCAAGACCTTCAAGTTGTACTCCTTGAGTAGACCGTCTGTAGAGAAGGCGTTGATAACGTCAACTTCCCCTTCGCCAATGGCTGCATACTTGAGGCCGATTTCCAGTTCCACTTGATCACCAAAGGCAAAGCCATACTCTTTGGATAGGGCTGGATAGCCGTCTTCACGCTCATAGAAGTCATATTCCGCACCCAAGCGTAACTGACCACTGGCATTGGCCAGGTCCGTATAGGAGTCTACCGCTGCCATCTTTGGGTCTTCCTTACGTACGGCTAGGGCGTATGTATTGTTGAACCCGTATGGGTTCATCCACACAAAGTTAAACTCTGACATGTATTGTTCTTGGGTCTTGGCATAAAGTTCTTCAGGATCATTGATCAGGTCCTGCTTAAGTACGAACATCCAACCTGTACCGGAATACTCAGGATACATGTCGATTTCACCATTGATCATGGCTGGGTGGATGTTAGAAGTACCACCTGCAATACCCGTCTTTAGTTCAACTTCAATGTCTGTTTCTTTTTCAATGAGCAGCTTCATCATTTCAACAATAATAAACTGCTCCGTCATTGGCTTGGAACCAATCACGACCTTTTTTGGCTCGTTGGGTGCACATCCTGCAAACAAGGCTACAACAAGGACTGCTACCAATGCCAAACTCAGTACCTTTTTCATACTTCCCCTCCATCTCACACTAATTCTTTTTTCCACTTGTCCGGCTGATCATCATCCGTTCAACCCGTTCCAGGCCGAAGTCTGCGATAACTGCCAGCAGTGCCACCATAATACTGCCTGCGAAGATCATTTCTTGGAAGTTCATCGTGATCCCACGATAAATTGCACTTCCCAGTCCGCCTGCACCAATGAATGTCGCGATGGCCGTCAGGGCGATGGTCATGACAATCATGGTACGTACGCCTGCAAAGATTACCGGCATGGCGAGCGGTAACTTAATGTTCAGGAGCAATTCCATTTCGGAACTGCCCATGCCCCTTGCCGACTCGATGACAAACTTGTCTACTTCATCCAGTCCAACATAGGTATTTCGTATAACCGGTAATAGACCGTAGATCACCAGAGCCACCATGGCATTCCGTTCACCAATCCCCACAAAGGGAAGAAGCAAACCAAACATGGCGATTACGGGGATGGTATACAGGAAATTGACCAGGGCCATGACTTTTTGTGCTGCCTTCGGGTATTTTGACACCAAAACGCCGACAGGAACCCCAATGGCAATGACCCAAAAGATAGCTTGGAGGGAAATCCCCAAGTGCTCCAGGGTAATGCGGATAAAAAAGTCCTGCCGTTCAACGATCAGGTTGAACACCCGTCCTAAAAACTCAAACATGAATGCCTCCATTGCAGCGAAAAATGATTTGATATCCAATTATTTATCAAAAAAAAATGCTTCAGGTCAATACCCGACTGGAACAATAGCATTTTACCCAGTCTTTTCCTGTATAAACACCTGAAGCTTGATTTAAGTCTATGTAAGGCTTTGCAACCCTATCTTCCATGATTCTTTGGCCCTAGAACAAACTCAAGAGTCCATAGTACAACAAGGGCAAAAAGATGGCCGGGATCATGTTGGCCACCCGAATTTTGGTGACGCCCATGACGTTGAGGCCTATCCCCATGATGATCATACCGCCAACAGCTGACATGTCGGCTATGGCCACCTCAGTGAGAATGTCCTTGACCCCCATGGACGCCAGGGCGATCAGGCCTTCATAGAGGGTTACGGGGATGGCTGAGGCGATTACCCCTATACCTAAGCTAGAGGCAAAAACAATGGCTGAAACACCATCCAAAATGGACTTGGTAAAGAGGGTAGAGTGGGTGCCTGTTAGGCCACTTTCCATGGCTCCAAGGATGGCCATGGCACCGCTACAGTATATCACCGACGCCGTGACAAAACCCTTGGTAAAGCCTTGACCCGCCTTGCCCAGTCGCCTCTCCATGAGGTCGCCAACATGCTCTAGGCCCCCTTGGATATTCCACCATTCGCCCAGGACACTCCCTATGGCCATGGCACCGATCACAACAAGCAAGTCTGCAGACTTGAGGGCCGTTGACAAGCCGATTACTATAACTGCCAGGCCTAGGCCCTGCATAACCGTTTCCTTATAACTTTCCTTTATGCCCTTTCGGAGCAATAAGCCGATCAAGCCACCCGCTATGATGGCTAGACCGTTAACAATAGGTCCCAACATGTGCCTTCTCCTTTGTTTTCATATTGCGACCAGTATATCACTCACCATGGCCCTCCGCCATACATTAGGACGGAATATCTTTATTCACAAATCGGTAGTAGGCAAGACCATGGAAAACCAGGGCGATTGCCAAGAGGACCAAGGCGTCTGAAATCCGCCCAGACCCCCGGGCTTGTATGGCTCCCCAATCCACATAGTGGAAGGGGCTCAACCGTCCCAACCAGGTCAGTTGGGGAGACACTTGAGAAATGGTGTCCACAAAGTATAGGCCCATGACGACACCCATGACCAGGCTGTTATGGCCCCTGGTGTTTTTTGAGTACTGGGATATGGCCATGGCAATGGCCGCAAAAGTCCACATGAGTAGAATGCCAAAAAGGATCATATGGACCAGGACCACAGGATCATAGGTGATCAGTAGTTGGTTGATCTCCTCTTCCACCTGGGGATACGCCCCGGCCAACTTGCCCTTGTCCCCATGACTGGTCAATTGGCCAAGAAAGACTTGTGGGGTTTGGGAAAAGAGTTCTCCCCGGAAGGCAGGGTCCTCATAAAAGGAGGTCTTTAGGTTTTCAAACTCCGTCCGGGTGGCCTCCACTTCCGAAAGGAAGTTTTCCTTTTGGTCTTCTGGAATCTGAAAACGGTCCATCCAGGCCTGGGGGTTGTTGAGGACGTCTTGCAAGAGACCCTCAGGGTCTTCTAACATTTGCTCCATGAGGTCTTGGAGTTCTTTGTCGTCCATACCCATGTCTGTCAGTTGGTCCTGGGCGTCTGGAAGCTGGCCCTCAACCGTAGCCGCTACCCAACCCATGAGTAAGTCGTCGTTCCAGGTGAAGACCTGGTCCAGCTTGGAGGGGTGGGTCCGAACCGCTTGTTTCAGGGCTGTGAGAGGAGCTTCTTTTTCAACATAGCGGACAGAGGCTTGGGGGGTCAAGACCTGGAAGGCTGCAAAGGCCCCCAGGAGAACACACAGGTTGACAATGACAATTTGGATCAGGAGGACACTATTTTTTTGAATGTAGATCATGCCCCGGTTGACAGGGCGGGTACGCAAAAACTCCAAGGTTCCGTCCCGCTGTTCTCCTGCCAGGAGCTGGACGGCCGAAGTCACTGCAAAGACTGACCCAATGAGGAGGAGATAGATCCCTGCATAGGTGGAGAAGTAGCCTTCTAAAGCGGTCAAGGCTGATACATCGGTGCTGATGGCCTTTAGCAGGGTCTTCATCATGGGAGAATTGAGTATGCCTTCAAAGGCATGCATATTTTCTGCAATCATGGGATAAAACATCATACCCAGGGCCACCAGACCCGTTAGGGTCAAGGACCATAGAAGGGTTGACCTGAGACTCCGTCTCCATTCCATTTTGAACAAGTTTCCCATCTTAGACCTCCTCTCCTGTCTCGTAGTAGTGCATGAATATATCTTCTAGGCTGGGTTCCGCCATGGAAAAATCGTCGATATCCAGGCTTGCCAGCTTGGAAAATAAGGCCTGTAATTGACCGGCATACTGGAAGGTGATCTTGTGGCCTTCCTGGTGTAAGTCGATCACGTCCTGGAGGCCTTCAAGGTCATTCCCCTGTGTTTGAGTTGACTGACCGCCAGTTGCCAGTCTCACGGTAACCTGTTTAAGGTGTTTCTTTCGTAACTCGTCCACTGGGGAGACTTCCAGGATTTCACCTTCCCGGATCACAGCAACGGTTTCACAAAACTGCTGGACCTCGCTCAGGGTATGGGAGGAGAAGAATACAGTCGTCCCCGCCTTGTTTTCCTCTTTGAGCAACTGGAAGAAACGGGCCTGCATGAGGGGATCAAGGCCGGTGGTAGGCTCGTCCAATATGAGGAGTTCTGGCCGGTGGAGGAGGGCTTGGATAATCCCCACCTTTTTTCGATTACCAAAGGACAGATCCTCCACTGACTTGGTGGCGTCCAGGTCAAACCAGTCTATTAAGTACTTAAGCCGGTCTTGGTCCACCTTGCCATAGAAGCGACCGCTATACTCCAGGAGGTCCCTGCTATTCATCCGCTCATAGTAGGCCACCTCAGAGGGCAGGTAGCCAATGCGCTTGCGAATGGCCTGTCCATGTTTAACCATGTCCTGGCCAAAAACCAGGCCTTGGCCAGAAGTGGGTTTCAAAAGACCCATCAGGGTCCGAATGGTTGTGGACTTCCCTGCCCCATTAGGTCCGATGAAGCCAAAAAGGGCCCCCTTTGGAACGGTTAAATTAACCCCTTCTATTCCTCGGTGGTTGCCATAGTATTTGGTTAGTTCCGTTAGCTCTATCATTCCATCACCTTTAATCCTGTCTTCCGGGTGGTTCTGACGACATGGGGCCAAACAAACGATCCACCATGGCCTCTATATGAAAATCCAGTACCTGGGGGTAGGCTTCTTGGCCGATTTCAGCCTCGTGGAGTTGGAGAAAGACCAGGCTGCGAAAGAGGCCGGCCAGGGTCTCTGGAGCCATCTTGGCCATGAGGCTGCCCGGTGGGGCCAACTGCTTTAATTGGTCAACAAAGTCAACGTCCTTCTGGATGTTATCTGCCTGCTTTTCCTTGGATATTTTCCGCCATATCCTTTCCATCAAGCCCGGTTCCAGCGTTTGCCTTAGGATAGGCTCCTTGGCCATGACCTGGAACTGGGTCCGCCACATTTGCTTCATACGGTCTGCCATGGGCAGGCTGGCTTCCATGAGCTGGTTGGCGATTTGTCCATGCATGTGACTTTCAATGTGCTCAAGTATGGTGAGAAAGAGCTCCTCCTTGGAGCCATAAAAGAGATAAAAAGACCCCTTTGCAATCCCCACAGCTTCTGTAATGTCCTGGACGGACGTCTTCCTAAAACCTTGAGTTTCGAAAAGTTGTTTGCCCTCCATACGTAGGGCCTTGTCTATATCTATTTTTTCTTGATCCGTAAATCCTTTGGGCATGTTCACCTCCTGTGACCATTTTTATATTCTGGTCACATACAACATATCACGCTTCTCTTTTTCTGTCAAAAACATAAAAAACCCATGAATGATCCTTGTCTAAGGCACTCATGGGCATTGGGTTTGCTCTATTGATTCCCCTTTGGGGACTTTTGCTTTTTCATTAGGGTTTTATGGGCGTACATACGCTCGTCAGCCACCTTGGTGAGGTTTTTGAAATTCTGGGCATCGATTGGCCACTGGGCAATCCCATAGGAAAAACTAATGGGGTAGGGCTTTTCTTCCAGCAAAATGGGTGAAGCCTTAAAGGTGTCTAACATTTGGTTAAACCGTTGTTTGAGTTGGTCTGGATCGGCTTCTTCCATGATAACGACAAACTCGTCGCCCCCATAACGGCCAAAAATATCGGTGTCCCGAATGCTGGCCTGCATGGCCCGGGCAAACTCCTTAATCAGGACGTCACCATTGGCATGGCCCAGGGTGTCATTGACCCGCTTGAGGTCATTCATATCAAACAAGGCCAGGGTCAGGGTACGGCCATATCGGGTTGCTGACTTAAGCATACGGCCAGCCAGTTCCTCAAAATGTGCCCGGTTGAAAACCCCTGTTAGGCTATCATGCCTGGACAGGTAGACCACACGGTCATAAAGATGGCGCTTGGACAAGGCCATTTGCAGGTGCTCTCGCATGTACTCCGCCATCATAAGGTCGGTTTCGTCAAAGGAGTTCACCTGGGAGGAGTCTAAATTGAGTAGACCATATATTTCTCCCCCCACCTGTAAGGGTGCACAGAGGGAAGCTTTTAAGGCAAATCCTTCATGGGAATCCACCAGGTCTGGCATGGTGGGCCGCAGCTTCTCTTGGAGGTCATTGATCATGATGGTCTGATCCATCTTCCCTTCGGTTTCATGCCAGAGGAAGGAGTCCTCCAGGTCCAACTCAAAGGTTTTGATTTCCTCGTCCACATAACCCCGCCAGGCCGCTGCTCTGAACTTGCCATCCTCGTCCTTTATGAGGACAGACCCATGGTCAGCCCCCTGGACTGCTTCCAGGCCCATGCCAAGGATGTGGTTGTACAGAAGAACAGGGTCAATGTTTTCCATGGCCGAGTGGGTAATCCAGATCATGGATTGCTGAAGCTCACTCATCCGTTCCAGGGTTGCCTTGTTTTCCTTTTCCTTGTTGATGTCTCTAAAGGTGCCCACAATCCCCTTGGGAGACCCGTCCAAGTTGTGGATCAGGGTCTTTGACGAAAAGATATGGTGGTCAGTTCCGTCATGGTGGCGCATGGTGGTCTCCGCTTGGATGATTTCACCAGAAGCCAGGAGGGCACTGTCGACCACATGATAGGCACTGGCCAGGTCTTCTCTGAAGACTTCTTCCATGGTACGGCCAATCAACTCACTTCGTCGAAGGCCAAGGAACTTCAACATGGCTTCATTACAGTGGATATATCGGTCATCCAGGTCCTTAAAAAAGATGGGGTCTGGTACTGCGTCAAATATTTCTTCGGTGAACTTCAGCTGTTCAGCAATCTCCCGGGTCTTTTCAGTCCATTCGGAAATGTCCTGGACCACACCATGGATTTGGGTCAACTTGCCCTTAAACATGCTGACAAATAAGCGCCGGACTTGGTGGTCCGGTGTCTCCATTTTGACCATGATCTTCTGGGTGGTGCCCTGCTTTAATACGCCAGCATAGGCTTCCATGACCAACTTTTGGTTGTGGGCGTCCAGGCGTTCAAAGATTTGCTGGTGAAGGGTGCCGTCGTCGTCAAAGGGTGTAAAACCAAAGAGTTTCATGGCATTCTTAGAAAAGCTAGACGTGTCTGTAGCCATGTCCCACTCCCAGGTGCCAGACTCCATTAAATTTTCAAATGTCTCCATAATGCGATCTTTTGACACCATGGACTCAGACATGTCCCTCCGGACACCACGTTTTTGGAATCCGAAACGTCTCTTATCGGGTTGTTTTTTACCACTTCGACCTCTCATCGGCTGCCTCCACACGTTTTATCACTTTATTGTATCGAATTTAGCTACAAAGGTAAAACGAATTCACATTCCGACAATTTTTCCACTATTTCTGTATGGTAGGTTCCACATTTCCAGTGAAGGTCACCTTGTCCTCATAGGGCTCTAGGGTTACCTTGTCAAACATGACTTCCGACTGGCCCGTAACATGGACCAAGCCTCGGTCGGGGAACATGGCGTAGGACCCACCTGCTATGCGGCTTTCTTCAAAAACAACACCCGTGCTATCTTGAAGTTCTAAGCCTGTACGACCGTTGCGGATCATGGCTGTGTTTTTGACGTAAATGTCCTTGCTGTCTTCAAAGCGAAGGGCATAGGTCTCACAATCAGAGATCAGAGACCCCGTAATGCGTACCCCTTCCGTCGACCGGCCTTGGAGTCCATACCAACCACAGCCAAATAATATGGACTTGTCCATATGGAACTGGTTCACATTATCCAGGAGGATCACACCGTCCCTGCAAAAGAGGTTGAGGTGGCCCATGCGGACATTTTGGAGCATAACATTTTCGCTGTCCTTTAGGGTCAGCACCAGGCCATAGTCATTGGTGAGGATGTCTGACACATCGGCCCCTTGGATGAGGAGGTTTTTCACACCACTGATTTCGATGCCTCCAAATTCACCGGGCTTGACGAAGTCTGTTTCAGGGATATAGGTGAAAACCAAGGAAGGAGCTTCCACAATAATGTGGGTGTCATTTCCAATGGCTTGTATAAAGTCTTCTGGGGTAGAGACCCGCTTTATCGTGTATCCTTCTGTGTCAAAGTCTCCACGGCTTTTCAAGAAGCTGCGTTCCACCAGTTGCTGCTGCTTTTCCTTGAGAGCTTGGATTTTGGGATCACTGTCCGAAAGGCCATAACCGTATTTTTGATAGACCTCATTGAGGTCTAGGTTCATGACCCCCTGGGCCTTCTTCACCGCAGCCAGGAACTCCCGTAGCATGGGCGTGAATGTCGCCCTTGGATAGGTTTCAATAGTTTGCTCATAGGCCTGAATCACTTCAGACCCCATAACACCATTAAAAAACTTAGGCGTATTGTCCAGTTCCATGTTGGGGTCAACAAAAAATCCTATGACCTGGTTGTAACGGTCCACAAAGGCCGGTGTCCCCCAATGTTCTGGATAGGAAGTGATCAACCGGTCCATTTGACCCAGGCGCTCACCAAAGGTATTCCAGCCCATGGCTAGGCCAGCGTCAACAAAGTAAAATCCAATCTTTCTTTCTTCCCGCACTGCCTTGAGCCAAGCTAGGGTTGCCGGGTCGTCTGTCAAACGTTCCATGGCCTCATAAGCCCTAGGTGACACCATATAGGTTGGGTAGCCTTCGTCATAAAATAGCTGGATTCGGCCAATTTTCATCATTCTAGCAATGGCCTTTTCCTCGTCAGTGTAGGTGTCCCTGTAGAGCTGGGGCTCCAAGGTTTGGGTGTAGTCCTCAAACTCAAATAGGCCACCGAAAACCATGTCTAAGTCTGGTTGCTCCCAGGTCAAGCCATCCAGAAGACCTGCCTGCTTTTCCAGGAGTTGGCTCAAGGGCTGGATAAAGGCCGTCCCGTCTTCCCCATGGTAGTTTTTCATGGTAGTCGCCAGGCGTAAGCCATGGTTAAAGCCTTGTAAATCAAGGTCTGTAAACTGGTTTACGAAGTTCGTGTATACTCTTTCTATTCCTGCGTCAGTGGTGGCTCCATAGAGGTCTGTCAAGGCCCTTGCCATCATGACCTGGACTTGGCCTGAGGTCCGCGGATAGAGGAGTTTGAGGGTCTGGGAAGGCTTCACATACCTGGACACAAAGCCGTCGTATGGGATTTCTGACACGGTAGCTTTATCAACGACCAGGTCAAATCCCTGGCCATCCTGGTAGCCTATGTGGTTGGTTTCTTTGACAATCCCCTGTCCCACCTTCCACTGGGTGACTTGTCTAAAGCCCTTGCGCCACTGTGGAACAAGGTCTCCTTTGGCAACCATGGTCACTTCAATCTCGTCTGCTGTAATTTCTGTAATGGTTCCTTGGACGTCAATTAAGCCTGATAGGCTGGCGTCGTACCACTGGGTTGACCAAGTCTGCCCAACCACCAAGGGACCTTGGAGCCTGACCACCTGGTCTTGGTCCGTTAGCTTTTCCACAAGTTGGTCTGGACCCACGGCATAGACCTTGAGGAAACTGGTGTCTCCCCCTTCAGCGTCGGACATGTCTTCCACTTCACCTTCTATGAAGTAGGTCTTCACGCCGGTTTGCATATCTGTTTCCATGTTGACCAGGGTTTCCATCCGCTGATACTCCAGCATGCCCCTATAGGTCCAGGAATTGCCCACAGACAAGTCATAGAGGTCCGAGATTTGAAAGTCGGCCTGAGTGATGGTCGGCTGGGGCGCATCTTCTTCAGTGGGTGTTTCAGGGCTCGCTTCCCCTTGCTCCCCAGAATTTTCTGTAGTCTCTGTAACCGGGTCACTTGTCCCTGGATCATTTGTATTGGTATTTTCTTCTGGTGTACAGCCGGCCATAGCCAACATTGCAAGGAGGAGGACCAGCCACCAGACAAAGGTCTTTTTCATATTTTTGACACTTCCTTCCATTTTCTTTTACAGCTAGTATATCACACGTACATCACCGGTAATTTAAAATAAGCTTACAATCTGAAGGCATTTTCAAATCGTAAGCTTATGTTTTTCTCATTTTCATTTATTATAGGTTTAAGAGGACCAGGGCAAGACAGGTGAAAACCAAGGCAAGTCCCGCCCGCCGGCTTAGGACTTCCTTGTAGATCAGGCGTCCCAAGAGAATAATTAAGGCCATGGACCCGGCGCTATATACGGGAAAGGCTACAGCGGTGGGCACTGTCACAAGGGCCTGGATTAAAAACCAGGAAGAAAAGAGGTTGGGGATGCCAACAGCCACCCCTGCCATAAGGTCTCTTGAGGACCAGGCCTCTGCCTTCCTTATGGCCATGATCAAGCTCAGAAGGCCCGCTGTGGCGAAAACCACCATGAGGAAACCAGCCTTGGCTTCTGCGCCCCCGAACTGTTGAAAGAGCTTGTTGGAGAACTCCGCTAACCCTCCGAATAAGAACAAGAGCAGGAGTCCGGCCTTCACCCTCTCCCCCTTTTGGATGTTGCCACTCTGGACCATGACTATGGCCAAGAGGGCTAAAAGGATCCCAAGGGTTTGAAGGCCACTGGGCCATTCCTGCCAAATGATCAAGGACAGGAGCATGGGCATGAGTATGCCAAGCTTACCAAACATACCCGACAGGCCTGCCCCATAACGGTTGACAGAAATTTGGTACCAGACAAAACTCAGAAAGAAAAAGATGCCTGCTGGTATGCCGATCCAAAGAACCCAGGCATTGAGGTTTTGAAATTGGCCACTGCCGCCTAGGGCTAGACTGACCAGGGTTGCAGTGGCATAGTTCATGGTCGTCACCACGTATCGATTCAATCGCTGGCCTTCAGTGTATTTGAAGATCAGGGCGATTGCAGCACTACAGACAATGGCGGTAAATAATGAAAACATGGATCCTCCAGGGGCTGACCTCCAGGTCGCTTGTGTACAAGTAATTGCTAGGAATAACCGTCATTGGTTGGTGTATATCCTTCTATGCCCGTGAAGACTGGCCTAGGAGGACTGGTCCATTTTGACCTCTTCCACGCTTTGACCTGGCCTCACAGGGCCGCTTTCATTATACAAGAATGTTTTCAGGTCTGCCATTTGCCTCTTCATGTCCCCATAGCCCTGGTCAAAGACCAGTTCCAACTTGTCAGCACTCCGCTCCAAGCGACTGGCTGCAATGGGAGTCTGTGGGGCAATAATAAAGGCCCTCCCTTGCTTTTCCAGTTCAAACAAGCGGCCCCTAGTCTCGTTATAACGCTCATGACGGGTCAAGAGGAGGTCAACCAACTTGGGGTACTTGCGATACTTCCACTTGAGTAAACGCTTCATGGAAATCTGCTTCTTTTCGTAGTCCCGAGTCTGGGTCAAAACCACCACCACCCGGTCATTCCCCTGGTCCAGGGCCCTCTGCAGGGGAATGGGGTCGGCTATGCCACCGTCTAGACAGGGCTTGCCGTCAATCCATTTGACATTGGAAATCAGGGGCAGGCTCACAGAAGCCGTCAAGGACTCCATAATAGACACTCGCCCATTCTTGGGATAGTACTCCGCCAGGCCACTTTCACAGTTGGTCCCCACCACTTCATACTCCATGGGAGACTGGGCAAAGGCTTCAAAGTCGAAGGGGACAATATGTTCAGGAATCTCCCTAAAGATAAAGTCCATACCAAAAAGTTCCCCTTCCAAGAACCACCGTCGCCAGCTCTTATATCGAGAATCGTCTAAAAATGCGATATTGACTACTTTATTTCGTCCAATTTGTTTGGTCACGTAGGAAGCGCCATTACAAGCACCCATGGACACACCGATGCCATAGGGGAATTCTATATTTTCTTCCATGAGTGCGTCCAGGACCCCGCTGGTCCATACGCCGCGAAAGCCACCGCCTTCTAAAATCAGGGCTGTTTTCTTCATGATTGTCTCCTCGGTTTTGATCCTCAGTCACAGGATTCACCTGTGGTCACATGGTTCAATGGTAACATATTTCACCTAGCCTTTTGGTCAAAAACCCAAAGAAAAAGATGAGCCACACTCACTGAAACCCTGTAAGGAAAGGGACTCCAGCGGTGTGGCTCACCTGCTATTCACGTCTACTTTGTAATTGTCTATTGTTAAATGGCTGCTGCCACTTTAACCACTTGTTGGTCAATATCCGCCGCCAACTCTTCTGGGGTACGGCCAGCATTGGTGCCTTCGATCAGGATCGGGGTCACGTCAGAAACACCGATAAAACCAAGGATGTTCTTCATGTAGCGGTGGCCCATTTCCAAGTCAGCTGCAGGTCCCTGGCTGTAGAAACCGCCTGCCGCTTGAATATGAACAGCCTTCTTGTTTTCCAACATGCCCTGGGGGCCTTGTTCAGTGTACTGGAAGGTCTTGCCGGCGATCATCATGGCGTCAACATATTGCTTGAGTTCCGCTGGAACGGTGAAGTTCCAAAGGGGGTTCACAAAGACATAAACGTCTGCTGCCATAAATTCCTCTGTCACTTGGCCATGCTCTGCCACCTTCTTTTGCTGGGCTGGCGTTAAATCTTCAAAAGCACCGCCTCCGCCCAGAACGCCCCAAGCACCAAGAACGTCTCCGTCCAGGCCTTGAATCGGGTTTTCGAATAGGTCTAAGACCTTAACTTCATGGTTGGGATATTTTTCTTGATATGCTTTCAGGAATGCGCTTCCTGCTTTTCGACTTACTGAATGTTCTTCTGGCTTTGGATTCGCAACAACTACCAATACTTTTTTCATTTCGTCACCTCATCATTAATACTAATTCGTACTATTTGGGGTAAAAGTAGAGGATGCGCTCATCCCCTACGTTACCACTACCTATCGTTCATTATACCGACCCAACTTCTTCATGATCCGGATCAGTTCTTGCTTTTCATCTGTCGTAAGCACCGATGTCAATTCTGCTAAATGGACCACATGCTTTTCAAAGAGTTCTTTGATCAACTCTCGACCTTGGTCAGTCAGACTCAGGGCTAACCGCCTGCGGTCAGCAGGGTCCTCCACTCTGTCGATCAAACCGTCTCGTTCCAGGTTCTTGATTACAACCGTCAAATTTCCGCCAGTGGCGTTGGTGATCTCCTTGATGTCTTTGACACAGAGGTCTCCCTTATGATAGAGGGCTTCCAGTACAAAGAACTGCATCATGGATAGTCCAGTGAGTTCCTTAATGTAAGCAGCCTCCCGCCGTTGCATGCACTGGGTGCCCTTGTGCAAGGACAGGACCAGCTTGAAATTCAGTTCGTTTTCATCCCCGTAGTGTGGTCGTTTGTTCTTCATGATCTTATTTTAGTACGAGTTAGTATTATTGTCAAGGGCAAAACTATACTTTTTTTGTGCAGATGCGCCCACCCCTGACTTCGACTGGTTTTACCTCTACTTAACCCGGCCCTAACGCCTTCTACACATGGCCTTGATACACTGACACCGAAAAACCATGAACCTAGACGAGGAGACCCTATGGACCTACTACCCATCCACCCACTCAACAACAAAATAGGTGAAATGGAAAAAATGCATGCCGACATGGTCAGGACCCAAAAAGACTTGGTTTACAAGCTGGGTGAAATCGCAGAAACCCGGTCCAGGGAGACCGGTTACCACGTCAAGCGGGTTGCAGAGTACTCCAAACTCTTGGCCCTCTACTCTGGTTTTAGCCACACGGAGGCGGAAAACCTCAAAATCGCCTCCACCCTCCATGACATTGGCAAGATCGGGATACCTGACAAGATCCTACTCAAGCCAGGCCGCCTAACAGACCAGGAGTTCCTCTTGATCCAGGGCCATACACAGATTGGCTATGAACTCCTCCGAGACTCCAACCAGGCCATATTGAAGCAGGCGGCGACCATTTGTCTCTACCACCATGAACGCTACAGTGGGGGGGCTATCCTTAAAACATACAGGGTGAACAAATCCCCATTGAAGCCCGGATCGTGGCCCTGGCAGACGTCTTCGACGCCCTGGGAACCGACAGGGTTTATAAGAAGGCCTGGCCCCTGGAGGATATATTGGCCTTGATCCGCAAGGAAAGGGGCGGTCAGTTTGATCCCAACTTGGTGGACCTCTTCTTTGACCACCTCAATGAATTCCTTGTTGTCCGGGACCGCTTGGTGGACGCACCTTCGGGTAGGGTTGGTCTTTTGGCTCAGGCGGGCGCTTAATGCCGCCCACCAACCTTTTAAGGCCTTCCAATAGACTATTGCTCCCTACAGATACGCTTTATAGTCCAAAACCCGGCCTGGATTTACCATAAAACCACTACGGACAGCGACACCTTTTAAGCCAGCTTCACCTAACTGAGACACATGCTCTGGCTGAATACCACCAATCCCTATAAGTGGAATCTGAGTCCGTGTTGTAAAAGCCTCTACAAGAGAGAGTCCTCCTCCCTCTATGCCCGGCTTGCAGGTGGTTTCAAAGAGGGTTCCCAGGAGCAAGTAGTCCGGTGACATAGCCCCGCTTGCTTTTTCTGCAGCTTGAACCATGTTTTGTAGCAAGCTGAGTTCGGAGGGCTTGTGTATGCTACAGCCCACTACCCCACCATTTTGTCGAACTGCCTCAACGCTCTCTGTGGGCAGGGCTATGTAATCCTGGTAGGTCATATGCAAGGACACCCCATGGGCAATGGCCAGGTCCACATGGGTGTGGACACTGACCTGGGTCCGGTCGCTGGTCGTCTTCAATATCCTCCTCAGAAGGTGCTCATAGGCTGTCTTATCCAAGTCTTTTTCCCGGAGAATGACCCGGTCGACCCCATGGTCAAAAGCTTGGCCAACAAGACCTTCCAGGAGGTCAAACCCTTGGTCTTCAGGGGTTTGGTCACTTAAGATGTTGACTGGAATCAGGTGTCGATCGGTCACAAAAACGATGTCCATGTCCCCTCCTAAAAGGCCATCCAGTCCTTAAATACTGGTTGATAGCCTATGGCCCTAAGATAGTTGGCCATGTCTTCCACTGACCGGCCGTCGGCGATTTCGAACTGGGCATCTCCTTCTGCTTCCTGGTCATGGCCACCCACTGCTGTGGTTACCCCGGCAGAAAGCTTGGTGATCCCCAGTGGAATGAGGTTGTTCCTTAGGTCTGCCGACTCCCGAGTGGAAAGGGTCGTCCCAGCTTCAGGGATAAAGTTCCGTATGGCGAGTATGACCTGAACAAAGGTGGGGTCGTCCACCAAACTCTGAGGCTCAAAATGACCTGCCGTAGGTCGAAGTCTTGGAAAAGATACACCCAGTTCTAATTCTGGGTGGTTTTTCTGTAAAAACGCGGCGTGTAAACCGGTTAACAGGGCGTCCATCCGGTAGTCTGACAGGCCCAACAGGGCTCCTACATTGACGCTTCGCATGCCTGCTCGGGCGGCCCGTTCGGGGGCAGCCAGTCGGTAGGCATAGTCTTTTTTGGGCCCAGCTATATGGACTTGGTCATACCGGTCGGGGTCATAGGTTTCCTGGTAGATGGTCAGGCCATCCACCCCTGCTTCAATGACCGCCCTGTATTCTTCTTCTTCCAGGGGATATATTTCAATGGAAATACTGTCAAAATACTTCTTCAAAATAGTCACTGCCTGGAGGATATAGTCCACAGAGGTGTGGACCCTGGACTCCCCTGTCAGGACCAGGATATGCCGCAGGCCTGTGGCAGCAATGGCCTTGGCCTCCGCCTCAATATCCTCCATGGTCAACATGTGTCGTCTGATGGCATTGGTCGGACTGTAGCCACAATAGGCACAATGGTTGACGCAATAATTGGACAGGTAGAGAGGAGTATATAGGTGGACCGCCTTGCCAAAATGTTTCAAGGTTCCACTACGACTGCGGAGGGCCATGTCTTCCAAGTAGCCCATTGCAGCTGGAGACAAGAGAACCGCCAAGTCTTCAGGAGACAGACGTCTGGCAGCCAGGGCTTCCTCCACTCGCTTGAGGTCCCTGGTCTTGGTCATTTGAGACAGGTAGTCCAAGTCCAAGGAAGCCAGGTAGCTTTGAAAGGTCTCCATTTATGCGCCACCCTCTAAGGAAGTCGGTGCTTGCTGAATAGTCCCGCTGTCTTTACGAAGGAATCCAGTCAGGGGCGAAGAGGCTTGCGCCGTCTTAAACTGGGCGCCAAGCTTGGCTTCATAGGCAATCCGCCCAGCCTCCACCGCCATGGAAAAGGCCCAGCCCATGGCAATGGGGTCCTGGGCTGTGGCTATGGCTGTGTTGACCAGGACAGCGTCAGCCCCCATCTCCATGGCTTCCGCTGCCTCAGAAGGTTTACCAATTCCTGCGTCCACAATGATAGGAATATCAATCTCGTCAATGAGGATTTGGGTCAGTTCCTTGGTCCTGATCCCCCGGTTGGTTCCGATGGGTGAACCCAGGGGCATAACCGTTGCTGCCCCAGCGTCTACCATGCGCTTGGCGTCCATTAGGTCTGGGTTCATGTAGGGCAGGCAGACAAAACCTTCTTTGGCCAGGATATCGATGGCCTTGATGGTTTCGTAGTTGTCCGGCAAAAGGTACTTCATATCGGAAATGATTTCGAGTTTGACCCAGTTGCCTGCACCCATGGCCTTGGCCAGGCGGGCAATGCGAACGGCTTCTTCTGCCGTACGTGCGCCGGAGGTGTTGGGCAGGAGGGTGATGTGGTCTGGGATATAGTTGAGGATGTTTTCTTGGGGCTGGCTGAGGTCTACCCGGCGCAGGGCCATGGTGACCACGTTTGTACCACAGGCGTCGATGACCTGGGGAATCATTTGTTTGGCTGGGAACTTACCCGTACCTATGAATAAGCGGCTGTTTAATTCCTTGCCGCCGATAATCAATTTGCTCATTTGTCTTCTCCTTTATACATCAGATTCTCCGAGGATGAGTCTGAGGACCATGTTGGCCTGGTGGTTGGCTGCAACACCTACCCGGGGGGCCATGAGGCCGCAACCCTGGCGGGCTTCTTGGTGGCCGTCGCCGACCACATAGGCATTTTTCATGACCTTGCGGGTGACTACCGTATTGCTGGAATAGGACCCGGCCATACCTGATCCCGTGACGATGGGCTTGCCTGCTTGTTCCTGTAACCAAGTGGACAGGAGCATGGCCTTGGCCACGGGGTTGTCAAAGGCTTCTACCAGTATATCCGCCTGACCAAAGAGGCTGGACACATTGGCCTCTGTAACCAGAGCCGTCTCAGTGACGACTTCAATAAAGGGGTTAATGTCTGCCAGTAGGCCCCTAAGGGCCTGGGTTTTGTCCATGCCAATATGGCGGATAAAGTACTGCTGGCGGTTTAGGTTGGACGGTTCCACCACGTCAAAGTCCACGAGGATAAGCTTGCCCACCCCCATACGGGCCAAGGAAACAGCACAGGTGGAACCCAGGCCACCAAGGCCGGCAATGGCTACCGTGGCGTTTTTGACCTTTTGGTGGACACCCACTGTGTGTCTGGAGACCATTAGGGCTTCCAGGTCCTCTTGCGAGGGCATTTCTCCCCGCTCAATCAGGGTCACCCGGTCATCCTCCTTTAAGTCCATCTCTTCTTTTACGATGAAGCTATTCAGCACGACCACGTCCGCTAGGGGCTTAAAGGCCTGGCAAAGGGTGAAGGTGGTTGCGGGCGCATCGATTTCAATGGGTTTTTCATTGAGATAAATCCGCATTAGCCACCACCCACAAAGGCGACGATTTCCACCTTGTCCCCAGTGGACAACTCGTGGTCCAGCCATAAGTTGCTTGTAACAATAACTTCGTTGACCTCCACAACCACCTTTTCTGGTTGCAGGTTCAAATGGTGAATCAGGCTGGCAATACTGGTTCCTGGGGCCAAGTCCATTGGCTTTCCGTTGATAATCATAGGTCCTCCTTGTGAAAGGGGATGCATAAAAAAAGCACATGTTCCGTAGAACATGCGCATTGGATTCACGTTGTGAATGGTATCCAGCATCCCTACGTTCGCGTTAACGAAATCAGGTTCAAAGGGTTAGGATTTTCATCCCTCTCAGCCGCCTAGCGGCACCCCCTGCTTCAAAAGACTCACGTCTTTCGTATGAAGTTACGCCCATTATACATGAGGGGCCAGCCCTTGTAAATGGGCAAGACGTCTCCCCATGGTTAAACCTGCAGGCCAGGGGTAAAACTAGACCAGTGGAGGTTGGTATGAGAATTGTGTCCATTGACCGAACCAGAGGGGTGCTCATGGCTGTTATGGCCATCGACCACGCCAGTTTTTTTATACGAAAAGTTCATTTCACAGAAGGCTGGGGCTTGCCCATACCTGCCTATGAAGGCTGGGCAGAGTTCCTGACCCGCTTTGTTACCTACCCGGCACCCACAGGCTTCTTGTTTTTGATGGGGGTCGGTATAGCCCTTGGGGCCCATAAAAGAACCGCCCTTCATTATTTAGGGCGGGGCGGATTGATCCTCTTGTTACACTTTTTATTGGAGCCCCTCCTGTGGATTCTTGTCTCCTTTGGAGCTGACTTCAGGGTCTTTCGCCTTGGCGAATGGCCAGGTTCTGGTGGTCCTGTTTCTGTAGAGTTCGGTGTCCTCTTTGTCCTAGGCATGGGATACATGATTTGGGGACTCTGTCTGGTGTATAGCAAGCGGAAAGCGATCTAGCTTTCCGCTTTAACTTTGTCCACAGTTAACTTTTTGAGGCCAAAGCAACTTGTCCACAAGTCCACACCCTTTCTGGGTGTAACTTCAGAATTAGCCGTAGATCTTCTTGAGAATACTGGCCGCCAGTTCCTTGGAGACCGCACCGTCTGGATCCAGTTCTTCTCCGTCCGTAGGGAGCAGGTCCAGCTCCACAACAAGAGCCAGGTAGTCCTCTGACCAGTCGGCGTTATCCCCATTATCTACAAATTTATTGAGCTTGGCCTGGAGGCTGAAGTTGAGTTTCTTTTGGTCGTAATTGATCATGGCGTTACCCAACATGGCCGCCAGTTCCTCCCGGGTCATGACCGAGTCCGGGTCAAAGGTTTCGGCTGACCGACCACTGAAAATACCCGCTTCATAGCCGCTGGCCAGTTCGGAGTAGTTCTGGTCATTTTCCTCAATGTCTTCAAAAGGTAACTCAGCCCCAGGTTTGGTTACTCCGTAAGCCCGAGTCATCCAGGTGGCAAATTCCTTACGGGTCACCCCTTCTTCCGGTGTAAAGGATGCGGTTTGTTCCAGGACACCCTTGTTGAGGAGGGCATTGATTTCTTTTTGCGCCCAGGAGTTTTCCACATCGTTATAGGTCTTGTTGGTCTGCATAACGGTGTATTGGCTGAGGGTGATCCGGCGGGTTTTGATGGTCTTGGTTACTGGGTCATAGACACCCCCAACAGGTTCCCAAATGCCGGTCTCTTCGTTGAGCCTAAAGATACTTACTTTGTCGGCGTTGAGTTCTTCATCGAACTCAAACTTGGACAGGTCAAATTGCAAGGAAGCAGGCGCGTCCAGGGTGGACTTCTCCTCGCTACCCACATAGTAGTTGACGTCGATCACATGGCCAGACTTATAGGCATTGGTGGGCACATTGGTAGGTTTGTCGTCAAACCGCAGTTGGACTTGGGCGATCTGGGTTTTGGGCAGGTCCTTGGTGTCCACGGATATCCGGGTTCCGTCCACATCAACACCCAACTGGGCAACCCCTTGTTCTTCAATATTGGTTACGACCGCTGGGTCTAAAATCACGGCAATTTGGTCTTCCACCTTTGGTGCTTCAATGGTCACCTGGAAGGCCAGGTCCCTGACATTGTCCTCGCCAAAGTAACCTGTCAGCTTGTCTTCCACTTGCTTAAAGAGCTTGGCCTTTTCTTCGACGTCCTTGACCAACTGGTCAGGATCTGGGGTCAGGATCGTCTGGTCGTCTTCTTTTTCCTCTGTAAAGGCCGGCTTGGTCTTACCAATATTCTCTGACACCCGGTTGGCTACGGACTCCAGTTGGCCACTGACACCTGCAGTTTTCTGGACTTGTGAGTCCTCGTGGAGTTGGCCTACAGCGTCAATGTAGTCCAGAGTCAGTTGGACTGCCTTTTCCTCGTCTTCCACCCGGGCGATGTTCTTGTCGAAGGTCTCTGTTACGGTTTCCAGTTGTTTTTGGGCCCAGCCCTCTTCCTCATTCTTATTTTGCAACTCATCCAGGTTGCCCAGGGTAGTGGCCAGGTTCTCCATGTTGTTGACTAGGAGGTCCTGGTTGGCGGCCTCGTCCACTCCTTCAATTAGGAACTCAATCACCTTGTCCACGATCTCGGGATCTGGATTGGAGATATTGGTCAGGGTGTCTAGGGTAGAGGACAGGCCGTCACTGCCTGTGCTTTCCTCTTGGTTACTGGAGGTCGTACCATCGTCACTCGACCCACTGGAACTGGAAGCCGATGCAGCTGTAAAGACAAAGCTGAACACTTGAGGACTGGTATCCATCTTGGTCACTGTTATGGACACATTCATGGTCCCAGGTAGACTACCCGACACCGTCGGTGTCGACATGGTAAATAGGGGTGGCGACTGGGCGCCAACCTCTTGAATGTCAATGGGTCCACTCTCGTTGTGGGGGGTGAACTGAATATTGGGCAGTCCAGACGTCCCCGTAGGAAGGGTCACTGAGTAACTCTTCACAAAGGGGTCAAAGCCAGAGATGGTTGTTCCATTCACTTTAATATCATCCATGCCATACTGGTCTTCATTGATGGTGAGCCCATAGGTCTTTGTGGTGAGTGAGTCCTGGGCAGTCACCGTTAAATTAAGAACCGGTGAGCTGGTCCCCATAACCACATTGGCTCCTGAGTGGGCCTTGGAGTAGGTCACCGCTGAATAGTTGGACATAAAAATTTCATAGCCTTCATTCAGGTGAACCGGCACCGTATAGGAGGTTGTGGATGGAGAAAAGTTCTTCACAGGTCTGTTACTGATGGCAATCGCGCTCAGGTCTGCGTTGGAAGACGGTACGGTCACCGTCGCCGTGTTCCCAGAGGAAGAAACCACAGGGAACAAGTTAGAAGGATTGGTCACAGTAACCCGGCCAACGCCGCCCTTCAGGTTGCTTAGTTTACTTTGTCCTGAGGAGGTCAACACAAACAGAACCGTGTCCCCGGAAACATCGTCTATGGAAAAATCTGAACCCGTCAAGGTCGTTGTGGCACTGGAAAAGGTACTGGTCGCATTTTCGTCGATTTCCAACTGATAGTCCGATGAAGTCCCTGCTTGTATAACGTCCAGACTAAACTGTATGCCAAAGGTGTCATCGGTTTTTGAAGCGGTCCCTTGAAGGTTGTAGCTGACATTGGAAATGGTATTCTCTGTTGCACTCATATTGATGACAAAGTTCTGGGTACTTGTTGATGGTATTTGGTGCTGGTAGGTATGGGTCAAAATCCCCGGTAGACTGCCACTGGTAGACAGGGGAGAGTCCGGTGGTGAGGTGATGACATTGGGGCTTACCGACCCATTTTCTGCGTCAAGCACTATGGTAGGCACCGTTGTGGTCCCCAATGGAGTCAGCATAATGTTGTAGTCTTTCTTGAGGGGGTCAAAGCCTTGAATTTGTGACCCACCCACGGTTAAGTCAGTCAACTCATAGTCGTCTGCTGAGAAGTTGACCAAGTAGTCTTGGAACAGTCCATTTTCTGCAGTGACTCGGACCTTGTAGTGGTCATTGGGGGAGGTTTCCAAAGTTGTAGTAACAGAAGCTGCACTGTCCTCCTTTGTTGCAGAGATCAAGAGGGCAGATGTGTCACCCTGCAAGGTAGCCGTATTGGCAGCCGTGGTCACGATAGAATACGTCAAGTTACTTGAACTAAATGAAGGTACACTGGTTCCCTGTAAAGATAAGGCTGACAGCTTGGCATTATAACCAGTGACCCCAATATCTTTTTTGTTGTCCGTACTTTTTACATGGACATCAAAGTCCGTCAGGTTCAGCAGTTCCACTTGGAAGTAACCGCGGGAGTAAGCGTCTAGCTTAGCCGCTCCAGCAGCGGTAAAGGTAATGGTTTGGTCGGTTCCACTCATGGCAGAGACCGTGTAATCAGCGTCTACCAAGGTCAAATCCGCAGTGGAGAAGCCCCCTGAAGCATCGCCGTCAAAACGGACAGCAAAGGAGGTGTCTGATCCGGAAAAACTTGTTGCGATATTCCAAGACAGGGTAATTGAGTCGTCTGAGGTCGACAAAACCGACCCCTTGTCATAGGTTGCTGATAAGAGTTTGAGACCCTGAGCGGTCAAGTCCAATTTTACTGGACCTGCTGGAGCCCCTTGGCCATCATAGGCAACCACATAAACATCATAGGCTGTGTCAATGGTCAAGCCAGAAAGGGCAACAGTCTCGGCTACACCTGAGGAGTTGGCCTCGGACCCCCCTGTCACATAACCAGGAATAGTCGTTGACCCCTGTTTCAAGACCTCCTCAAAGGTCACATTGTTGGTCCCGTCGGGAAAAACACTCACGTAAAGAGACCCATTGGCGTCCGTGGTCGCTTGCACGATGGTGTCATTGGCATACTGCTTGGTAAAGGCCGGAGCCACCGTAAAGGTTTGGCCAGTACCCGGTGTAAAGCTGTATTTTTTAACAGTTGAATAGGCGGAAGACGTGTTCTTCAATACCACATTGAAGGTATAGGTGGTGCCTGGCGTCAGGGCAGGGGAGCCCAAGGAAATGGTCTGATTGGTGTTTTCCATACCTGAGGTAATGGAGATACTGCCGGAGTCGTGGACGTTGCCAGACCCGTCCAGCCAGTCATTGCCGGCCTCCACTTGGGCAGGCGTCAAGGTATTGGCCCCTTGGCCCGTGGTGAGGACGGTAAACAGGGTCCCTTGTTCATTGGCTTGGACAACAATGTCTGTAGTGGTTGTGCCAATATTGGAGCTGTAGGGATCAGTTACGTTTGGCGAGGCAAAGCTGGCCACACCTGGGTAGACTAGGCTCATAACTAGCAGGATCAGGAGTAATCGGCTCCCAGTAAGTTTGTATGTATGCTTCCTTTTGGTCTTTGACATGTCTCATCCCCCTTTTGACTATGGTATCAAGAGGTATCTACCCGACTTGCCTTGCAGACTCTCACAGAATTGCCATTAATCCATTCCTATACCAATCCCATGCATATTCCAACCGAACAGGGGTACTGGTTAAGTAGATAAAACCGTCTACACCCAGAAGGAAGCATAAGGAGACGCCCATGACTGACCTATCCAATATTGTGTGGGATCTAACTGAAATCGGAATCAAGCTCACCGCAGAAAAGGATGTGGACTCCCTCCTTCAGTTGATCCTCAATGAATGTATGAACATTACCACCAGTGACGCAGGCAGCCTCTATATCAAGGAAGTTGTCGACGACGTCCCCTCCATTCGATTTACCTATACGGAAAACCGTTCCAAGGTCTTCCCCTTCAGTTCTTTTGTTATGCCCATTAATACCAAGAGTATTGCAGGTGCTGCTGCCTACCATGGGAAAACCTACAACTTTAAATCCATGGACGAGACCCAGGACAAGATCGGTATCACCCACAATAAGAGCTTTGACGAAAGTTATGGCTATAACACAGTCAACATGTTGGTCATACCCATGAAGAACTACGACAATGAAGTGATTGGCGTCTTGCAACTCATCAATAAAAAACGAGCTCCCGAAATCATCTTGGGCCAACCTGAAGACATCCCCAACCACATTGTCCCCTACACAGACGACGAGGCCAGGATTGTGGAATCCCTGGCTGCCCAAGCTGCGATCTTGATTGAACGGGGCCTGCTTTTCCAGTCCATTGAAGACATGATCAAATCCTTCACAGAGACCCTGGTAACCGCCCTGGACTCCCGGGACCCCATCACCGCCGGCCACTCCAAAAGGGTAGCGGACTATGGAATTGCCTTGGCTGAAGACGCATCTAAATCCAAGATTGGCAAGTATAGAGATATTGAACTGACTGCAGACGAATATAAGGAACTCTACTATGCCGGCCTCCTCCATGACGTGGGGAAAATTGGTGTACGGGAGTTTGTCCTTATGAAGGAAAACAAGCTACTGGACTCGGAAATGGAAGCCATAGAGTACAAGCTCAAGTGGATGCACGAGCTCCTGTCCATGCGCAAAGAACTAAAAGAAGCCACAAGCAAGGAGGTGGACCTGGCAGACAAACTCCTGGATTACTGGGACTTTATCAAGGCCCTCAACCAAAAAGGGTTCTTGCCTGACGAAGACAAGCTGATCCTGGACGTAATTGCTGAATGCTCCGTGGTCAATGACGACGGGATCGAAATTCCCCTCTTAACCCCCCATGAATATGAATCACTCAGCATAAAACGGGGAACCCTAACTGACGAAGAGCGGAAAATGATCCAGTCCCACGCCCTCTTTAGCTTTAATATTCTGTCCCAGGTTAACTGGACGCCAGAGTTGTCCCGGATTCCCCTTTACGCAGCCTCCCACCACGAGAAACTCAATGGGAAGGGGTATCCCAAAGGACTCCTGGGCACAGACATGCCCCTCCAGTCTCGGGTCTTGGCTATTGCAGACATTTTCGACGCCTTGACTGCCAAGGACCGGCCCTACAAGCCAGCCATACCGGTACCCAAGACCCTGGCCATCCTCCAGGAGGAAGCTGAAAAGGGCCACTTGGATGACGAGTTGGTTCAGATTTTCATAGAAGAGAAGACCTACGAACGGGTTATGAACAAGGTTGAAGACAAGGAGGAGGACCAATGAGCGGATTCACTGTAAAGCTTTGGGGGGTTGTCGGCTCCTGCGCCGGTGCCAACCAAGACATTGCCTCCTACGGAATTGCCACCCCCTGTATAGAGGTCCGGGTGGACGGCCACTTGTTGGTCTTTGACAGCGGGTCAGGGATCGTGGGCTTAGGCAAGTCTCTGGAAAAGCTGGAACCCCTAAAATTCCACCTCTTCATTACCCACACCCACTGGGACCACATTCAAGGGTTCCCCTTCTTTGGCCTGATTTTCCGGCCTGGAAACCAGTTTACAGTTTATGGCCTCCACCGTGAAGATACCAGTCTTGAAGCTATATTTAAGGGACTGATGGGTTACCCCTACTTCCCCGTGGGTTGGGAAGCGGTTAATGCGGACATTTCCTTCCAGGAACTTGAACCCACGGAATCCGTCTTCCTGTCAGAGGCCTGCCAGGTCCATACCTTCCCCACCAGCCACCCCGGGGGCAACCTGGCCTATAAGGTTACCTGCCATGGCAAGTCCTTTGTTTACATGACCGACCTGGACCACAAGGACACGGACCAAGAGGCCCTATTGGCCTTTATTGACCATACCGACCTCATGATCTACGACGCCAACTTCACCCAGTCAGAATATGAGCAAAAGCGCTATAAGGGTTGGGGTCACAGTACATGGGAAAAGGCTGTTGAGTTCCAACAAAAAGCTAAGGTCAAGCAACTGGTGATCTTCCACCATGGTATCCACCGGACCCAGGTAGACCTGCAAATCCTCGAAGAGGAGTTAGCCAAACTCTCCGACCAGGTGGTCTTGGCCAAGGAAGGAATGGTGTTCTCCCTATGACCCAAGCTTATAAGATGCGCCTTGCCCTGAGTCTACTCCTAACGGTCCTCCTATGCCTTAGCCCAATGGGTTTTGGTTTTTCCTCCTTGCGTACTGATACGGTTGAAATCCTTGAAGACCAACTCAAAGACGTGGAAGGTGTAAACCGTATACAGGTCCTTATCGACCTGTCTGAGGCCCTGAGTATCGACAATAAAAACCAGGCCCTGTCCTATGCAGAGGAAGCCCTGATTATTGCTGACCAGCTGGGCGAGGCTGAATGGATCATAGACGCCCGCAACCAAATGGGCTATGTCTATGTGGAACAGGAGAATACAGCCCAGGCTCTAGAAGCCTTCCAAAAATCCTATGAGGAAGCCCTCTTAATGGACTACTTCAAAGGGGCTGCCTTTGCCCAAAATGGCTACGGGGTGGTCAACAGTAACATTGGTGAGTTCGGTAAGGCCCAGGAGCATTATGACAAGGCCCTGGAACTCTTTGACCAGGCCCAGTATGAGCGGGGTACTGCCTTTACCCACAACAACCGGGGGGCTACCTTTGAGGAGCTGGGTAGCTTTGAAAAGGCCCTGGAAGAATACCTGCTGGCCCTAGCTGTATATGAAGCCGAAAACATGATCGACGAGCAGTTGGTCACCTACAACAACATGGGGTCTGTCAACTTCAAACTGGGCAACCTCCAAGGAGCCCTAGAATACTATGAACAAGCCCTAGAAATCAGCCAGTCCCTTAACAAGCAGGTCCAAACCGCCAACATCCTTATGAATATTGGGGTGGTTTATAACCGTCAAGACCTGATCGACCAGGCCCTGGTTTTCTATGACGAGGCCTATGACATTGCTCTGGCTACGGAAGCTACCGGCCTCCAGTCCGAACTGCTCTTTAACAGGGCTTCCATATACGAACAAAGAGACGACTTTGACGCTGCCTTCCAAAACTATGGAGAAGCCCTGATCCTATTTGAAGAACTGGGAGACCAAAAGGGGGTCAGCTCGGTCTTTAACAATGTGGGAACGGCCTATGCCCGCATGGGCGACTATGAGTCTGCTGCCCGGGAGCACGAAAACGCCCTGCAGATGGCGGCTGGACTCAACTATCCAGAAGTGGTCCTGTCAGCCATGGGCAATCTGGCCCAAGACTATGAAGCCCTCCAGCAGTTTGACCGGGCCTATTACTATATGTCCCTCCACAATGCTTATAAGGACCAACTCCGGGACGAGGACCTGGAGCGGAGTTTTGCTGAGTCCCAAACCTCCTATGAAACCGGTAAGAAGGACCAAGAAATCGAAGCCCAAAAAGTAGAGCTGAACCTACAGTCCCTACGCCTCCAGCTCATTACTTTTATTCTGATCATTATTGCAGTGGGCCTCATTTCAGTGGCCATCTTGTCCGTATGGATTTTCAGGGAACGTCAGAAATCAGAGGGCCTCCTTCTAAACATCCTGCCAAAGAAAGTGGCCTCGGACCTGAAGAAAACAGGAACTACAGAACCAGAACGCTTCCAAAATGTGACGGTCTACTTTTCAGACATTGTGGGCTTTACCAGTACATCCAAGGATATGGACGTCAAGTTCCTCATTTCTGAACTCAACGACATGTTCACCACCTTTGACAACATCATGGAGAAGTATGGGTGCGAGCGGATCAAGACCATAGGAGACGCCTACCTGGCTGTCTGCGGCATGCCCGTGGCCTATGAAGACCATGCAGAAAGAATGCTCAAGGCCTCCATGGAACTGAGAAACGCTCTGGAAGAACGGAATCAAACCGCTGACCAAACCTGGCGGATTCGGATTGGCCTCCACAGCGGTACCGTAGTTGGCGGTGTGGTTGGCCTGAAAAAGTACATTTATGACGTTTTTGGAGACACCATTAATACCGCCTCACGGATGGAGTCCAACGGGGCCCCCATGCGGATTAATGTGTCAGGAGATATGCAGGAACTGCTTAAGGACAAGTACCCCTTTGAAGAACGGAAACCCATTGAAGTCAAGGGCAAGGGTAAGTTTCCCATGTACTTCTTGGACCACGAACCAGCTTGGGATATTGCGGCTTTGGAGCCGCTTCCTGAGGTTAAGGTGCATGAGTAGGTAGTTGTCTGTACCAATCAAATCAAAAAGAGCCACTACAGAATGATCTCATTCCGTAATGGCTCTTCATTTTTGTGTCTTGTTCCCTACTTCTTCTTCCAAGAAGACTTCAAGTTTACAATGCGGTTGAAGACCAGGAGGTCTTCGCTTGTGTCCTTGGTGTCCACGCTGAAGTAGCCGTGGCGTAGGAATTGGAACTTGTCTCCCTTGTTGGCCTCAGCGAAGTGGGGCTCAACCTTGCAGCCCTTTAGGACTTTTAGGGAGTTGTTGTTGAACTCTTTTTCACCGGTTTCTTCGTTGGTGATCATGAGGTCTTCGTAAATGCGGACTTCTGCGTCTACTGCATGGTCAGCACTTACCCAGTGGAGTACACCCTTGATCTTACGCTCTGTGAAGTCTAGACCAGACTTGGTTGCGGGATCGTAGGTACAGTGAAGTTCAACGATTTCACCCTTTTCGTCCTTGATCACTTCATTACAAGTAATGGCGTAAGCATGACGCAGACGGACTTCCTTGCCTGGGAAGAGGCGGAAGAATTTCTTAGGTGGGTTTTCCATAAAGTCTTCGCGGTCAATGTAGACCACGCGACCAAATGGCATGGACCGACCACCCATTTCAGGGCTTTCTGTATTGAGGTCACCTTCTACATACTCCACCTTGTCCTCTGGCCAGTTGGTAATGACCACTTTAAGAGGGTCAAGAACAGCCATTTGACGAGGTGCAGACAGTTTCAAGTCTTCACGAATACAGTAGTCTAACATTTCAGCGTCCACTGTGGAGTTGGACTTGGACACACCTACCATGTCCACGAAATCGCGGATGGCCTTTGGTGTAACCCCTCGACGACGGAGACCCTGGAGGGTATGAAGACGGGGATCGTCCCATCCGTCAATCTTTCCTTCTTCCACAAGGGCACGGATAAAGCGCTTGGACAATAGGACATTTTCTATGTCCAGGGGTGCAAACTCAATCTGCTGTGGTGGCGTTTGCCATGCACCAATTTCCCGTAGAACCCAGTCATAGAGCGGACGGTGGTTCTCAAACTCAATGGTACAAAGGGAGTGAGTTACCCCTTCAATGGCGTCCTCAATGGGGTGGGCATAATCATACATAGGATAAATGCACCACTTGTCACCTGTATTGTGGTGGTGACTGCGGGCGATTCTATAGAGTACAGGATCACGCATGTTGAGGTTGGGTGACGTCATGTCAATTTTTGCACGTAGGACACGGGCACCATCATCAAACTTGCCGTCCTTCATTTGCTCGAACAATTCCAGATTTTCCTCTACCGTACGGTCACGGTAGGGAGACGCTTTACCTGGCGTTGTAAAGTCGCCTCGGTATTCCCGCATCTCTTCCGGTGTGAGGTCGTCCACATAGGCCTTGCCCTTTTGGATCAGGGTCACGGCGTGGTTATACATTTCGTCGAAGTAATCCGACGCAAAAAAGAGTGCGTCCCACTGGAAGCCCAACCACTGGACGTCCTTTTTGATTGCTTCTACGTATTCTGTGTCTTCTTTCACCGGGTTGGTGTCGTCAAAGCGCAGGTTGCACTTGCCACCATATTCCTGAGCCATGCCAAAATCAATACAAATGGCCTTGGCGTGACCAATGTGCAGGTAGCCGTTTGGTTCCGGTGGGAAACGGGTCTGCACCTTTCCATTGTATGCACCCGATTCCATGTCTTGATCTATGATCTGCTGAATAAAGTGACGGGATACAAATTCCTCGTTAGCCATGTTCTCGTCCTCCTTTGGTCGATTTCTCATTCTGATATGGTATCACACTTTCATGCAATTTGAAAGCAATGCCAGTGGCGGGAAAAGGCTGTTTCAAGCCCCACCCAAAGGGTAATTAATTTTGAAGAACGTCTATAGGGGGAAGACTATGAAAACAGATCTAGAAATCATGGAATACTACAAGGCAATATTCAATCATATGGACGAATTTATTGGTCTCCTTGACCCAAAGGGAATCCTACTGGAAGCCAATCCTTCTTCATTGAATTTTATTGGGTGTACCATGGAGGACGTCAAGGGACAACTTTTTTGGGAAACCCCGTGGTGGTCCAGTACGCCCAACGAGCAGGAGAAGCTAAAGCAGGCTGTTTTTAAGGCTGCAAGAGGTGAATCCTCCCATTTTATTACCAAACATGTGAACCCAGACGGTACACCCTTAATCATCGACTTTACATTAAGCCCCATCTATGACGACAATGGCACACTCAAATGGTTGGTTCCTGAAGGCCGTAATATTACCGAACTCCGTCAAGCGCGCAAAGCCTTCGAAATCAGCGAAAAAAAGTATAAAACCCTGTTTGAGCAATCCTCCGATCCCATTCTTATCCTTCAGAATGAACATATCCAAGAATGTAACGAGGCTGCAGCCCTTCTCCTTGGCTTGTCTACAACCCAGGACCTAATCGGATCTCAGTTGACAGACTTGACCCCCTTACAGCAACCGGGTGGCCAGGCATCCAGCGATTACTGCCATGCTTTTATGGAAAGCGCTTATGTTCGAGGACGGGGGCGGGGTGAAATGTACCTTAAGAATTCAGAAGGTATTATTGTCCCTGTGGAGTTATCCATTACCGCCATACCAGACCCAGTCCATCGGGTTCTCCATGTTATTCTCAGGGATATCACAGAGCAAAAACAACAGGAAGCCGAAATTCGATCACTCAATGAGGAACTTCGTAGGAAGGTAAAAGCAACCGCTAACGAGTTGGAACAGGCAACGGACATACTCGAGTCCTCCATAGAACAACTGGCCCACTCAGAAAAGCTGGCTGCCCTGGGCTCCCTCATGCCAGGCTTTAGCCACGAACTCAACACCCCCATGGGGGTCAGCGTGACAACTGCCTCCTTTATCCATGACTCGGTTTCCAGGATCGACCGGAAGATGCGGGCTGGCGAACTGACCAAAACGGATTTCGATCGGTTTGTTGCCGACACTTTGGAGGCTTCCAAGGCCATGTTGACCAACCTGGACCGGGCGGCACGGATGGTCTTTAGTATTAAAAACATTTCCACTGACCAGGTCAGTGATATCAAGCGTCTCTTTAACTTCCGGGAATATCTTGAGGACTTAATCTTGAGCCTCCACTCGGAAACGAAAAAGTACAACTGTCAAATCCGGATCGACTGTCCTGAGGCCCTGAATATCCGGTCGGTGCCAGGGATTTACTCTCAGATTTTCACCAACCTCATTATCAACTCCCTCCAGCACGGGCTCATTGGTGACTACACCTGCGAGGTGGACATTAATGTGGATATCAAGGGCACCCACCTCATGGTGGAATACAAGGACAACGGCCAAGGGATGGATGAAGAAACCCGGCGCCAAGCCTTTGACCCCTTCTACACCACCAAGCGAGAGGACGGCAATACAGGCCTGGTCATGCATATCATCCACGACCTGGTGACAGAGGCCCTGGAAGGCAGTATTCAGCTGGATAGCCGGATCGGGGAAGGCATTCGAATTTATATGGAGATTCCACTAGAGGAATAGGTCCTACTAAACTATGCAAGTAAAAAGGCACCACATGGATATGAGTCATCCATGGGTGCCTTTGGCTTTGAACTTACACTTTAGTTTGGTCTCGTTTTACGCTTCGTTAAGGTTATACGCAGCCAATGGATCAAGTCCATAGCTGTTTTGCCCGTCTGTTCCCTTCACAAAGGCCAAAAGAATTGCTGGATACAAATTCACAAGTGGAACGAGCATCAACAAAATAAACAGGCCTGACTTATCCAGGTCATGGGCACGTTTAACCGATTGGCAAATACCAACATATGTTGATACCAATGACAATACGATGTAGATAGACAACCCAAGTCCATTCTGAAAAACTGACGTTGCAATAGCAGCAGGAATACCAAAAATAATTCCTGTCAGAATTGAGTATCCCCAATATTTTGCACGGTTGATTCTACCCTGCATAGTGAACATTTCGCTAAAATAATTTTCAAACATTTTATAGCCCCTTTACCTGATCCAAAGCCTGATAAGAGTATACAATATTTCGAACTAATTTCCAATAATTGATTTTTAGTACAATGGAACAAAAGAAAAAGCTACTACAACTAAAAGTCGTAGTAGCTTCAATACTTTGTGATGAACCTTTGTCAGGATTGACAAATTACTCAATCGCACCCAAAACATCCACCAAGAACTCATAAATCCGTTGAACGGACCCAATGGACATTTTCTCACCTGGGGTGTGGACCTCATAGAGGTTTGGACCCATGGAGACCATGTCGATGTCGCCCACTTTTTCTTTGAGTAGGCCACACTCTAGGCCGGCGTGGATGGCGTCTACCTTAATGGAGGCACCGTACTTTTCTTCCCAGATTTTCGCCATGAGGTCACGGATGGGGCTGTCCACCTTGTATTCCCATTCAGGATAATCGGCTACCAGCTCATGCTCGGCTTCCAACAGTTCACAAATGGTCTGGATTCGAAGGGCAATTTCCGTCTTCAGTGACCGAACAGAAGACCGGATGGCACTGGAGAAGGTCAGGGTCTTGTCGTCTCTGGTCAAAACGCCTAAGTTTGTGGAACTTTCCACGAGGCCTTCCACATCGTTGCTCATGGACTGAACGCCGTTGGGAATGAGACGCAGGATCGTGAT
The DNA here is from genome assembly GCA_964342805.1 of uncultured Peptostreptococcaceae bacterium. Taxonomy (GTDB): domain Bacteria; phylum Bacillota; class Clostridia; order Peptostreptococcales; family Acidaminobacteraceae; genus CAYFHQ01. The sequence goes on from CAYFHQ010000009.1 coordinate 54,203, forward strand.
AATTGCGTGCTTGGTCACGTCGTTGAAGCGGTCTGCGGGCGCATCCATTGCTTGGATGTCCACATGTAGTGACGGATCAGCCGTCTGGTACTCATTTTGCAGGGCTTCTTCGAAGCAAGACACTTCTTTTTTGAAGTCTTCCACCACGTCTTCATGGACATGGACAATGACGTCACCAAACTTGGCAATGGCGTTCATTTTTTCGCCACCACCAATGTCAGACACTTCCACGTCAAAGGCCCGGTCCACATATTCCAGGAGTCGACCCAGAAGTTTTAGGCCATTGGCCCTGTTCTTATTGATTTCAATGCCGGAGTGACCCCCTTGTAGGCCCCGGATACCCAGCTTAAAGGCCTTGGTATACTCGGCCTTCTCATAGGTCAAAGGCAGGTGGATCAAGGAGTTTACACCGCCGGCGCAAGACGCCAAGAGGGTGCCCTCTTCTTCTGAATCGATATTGATTAGGATGTCACCAGAAATGTTTTCTGGCTGCAGGCCCATGGCCCCGTCCATACCTGTTTCTTCAGCCACCGTAAAGAGGGCTGTCACAGGGGGGTGGGCCAGGTCCTTGGACTCCAGAACTGCCATGGCCATGGCTACGGCAATGCCGTTGTCAGCGCCGAGGGTCGTTCCGTTGGTACGGACATAGTCGCCGTCTACCACTACGGGAATGGCGTCCTTTTCAAAATCGAAGTCCATGCCTTCCAGCTTGGTGCACACCATGTCCATGTGACCCTGGAGGATCACGGTTGGTGCACTTTCCTTGCCTGGAGTGCCCGGCTTTTTAATAATGACGTTGAGGCAGTCCTCCTGGATCACTTCTAGACCCAGGTCTCTACCAAATGACGCCAGATAGTCGCTTACTGCTTGCTCGTTGCCTGACTCCCGGGGAATGGTTGTCAGCTTTTCAAAGTGTCTGAATACAGCTTCTGGCTGTAGTCCACCCATTACATAATCCATAACCTTCTCCTATAGCTTTGTATCGTCTACCTTGTCCAACCACTGCTTTACAGGTTCCACAACAGACTTAATGGTACCGTCCACAAATGGATTTTGTAGGTTGGCATAGTCCACCAAGTTCACGAAGGACTGGCTACCACCGGCCTGGCATAGACGTAGGTAGTCTGCCCATGCAGTTTCCTTGTCCTCTCTGGATTTTACCCAGAACTGGAGGGCGCAAACTTGGGCTAGGGTGTAGTCGATATAGTAGAAAGGCATACCGAAAATGTGCATTTGCTTGTACCAGAAGGTCCCCTTTTCTAGGAATGGCACGTCTGTGTAGTCACGGTGGGGCAGGTACTTCTTCTCGATCTCTCTCCACTTGACCTTACGCTCGTCAGGCGTTGCATTTGGGTTCTCATAAACAAAGTGCTGGAACTCGTCCACGGTAACGCCGTATGGGATAAAGAGGAGGGCTTCAGACAGGTGCTCAAACTTGTACTTGTCCGTGTCTTCTTTAAAGAAGTTTTCCATCCAAGGCCATGCAAAGAATTCCATGGACATGGAGTGGATCTCGCAAGCTTCATACGTTGGGAAGGCATATTCAGGCACTGTCAGCTCACGGCTGGAGTAGCCCTGGAAGGCGTGTCCCGCTTCGTGGGTCAGTACGTCTACGTCACCTGACGTCCCGTTGAAGTTGGAGAAGATAAAGGGTGCTTTTTCCGTCGAGATATAGGAGCAGTAGCCACCTGGAGCCTTGCCTTCTTTGGCCACAAGGTCCAGTAGCTCGTTGTCGTACATGAAAGAGAAGAACTCATGGGTTTCAGGGGACATTTCCTTGTACATTTGTCGACCCTGGTCCACGATCCAGTCTGGCTCACCCTTTGGCACTGGGTTGCCACTGGTGAAGACCAATTGCTCGTCGAAGTACTGGAGTTCGTCCAGACCCAGACGCTTCTGCTGGCGCTGGCGGAGTTCTTGGCTGAGAGGCACAAGGGACTCCAGGACCTGCTTGCGGTAGTTGGCCACTTCTGGGGCACCGTAGTCAGACCGCATCATCCGCATGTAGCCCAGGGGCACAAAGTTGTCATAACCCAGCTTGAGGGCGATTTCATGGCGGATTTTCACCAACTGGTCATAAAGGTCGTCAAACTTGGCTTCATTTTCTTCAAAGTAGCCGAAGTAAGCCAGGGAGGCTGCCTTGCGGACTTCACGGTCCTTGTCCTTCATGAAGGGAACCATCTGTGCCAGGGTTCTTTCCTCCCCTTGGAAAGGAATTTTCGCAGCTGCCATGAGCTTTTGGTACTCAGTTGCCAGCTTGTTTTCATTTTGCAGGTCTCCAATGATTTTTTCATCGAAGGACTTGATCTGCATTTCAGCCAGGTTGAAGAGTTGCTCTCCCCACTGGGCTTCCAGTTCACTGCGGAACTTGGAACCGATTAAGGCCTTGTAAAAATCACTGATCAGCTTTTCATAGTGGGGCATTTGCTCGTCTAGGAAGGCCTGCTCTTTTTCGTAGAAGCCGTCTCGTGTGTCAATGGTGTGACGGATTTGGGCAATGGCGCCCAGGGACTCAAACTTGGACCGAACTTTATTGATTTCAGCGATGACAGTATTTTGCTCTTCAGCAGAAGTGGCTGCTTCAAATTTAGCTAGTTGGTCGGCAAAAATAGATTTTGCCTCGTCCATATTGGGACGTTCGTACAAATACTCTGAAAATTTCATTCAGTTTCCTCCTGGTTACTTTTCATTCCTATCAATTGCCTCTATTGTATACTAATTTTGTTGTACATTCAATTAATTTAAACGTAGTCCGGGACCTCCTGGGTCCGGTTCATCTTTGCCACTACGGCCACCAGGGTCAGGGGCATGAGCCAGCATAAAAAGGCATAGGGTGCATAAGCCACTGCTGAGATCCCCGTCACGGACAGAATGATCAAGCCGTTGACGTTCCAGGGCATGAGGGGGGCAATGATGGTCCCCGTGTCCGACACCGTTCGGGCCAAAACCTCGGGAGAAAGACCCTTGTCCTTGGCATGGGCCTCCACAGACTTCAGGGGCATAACAATACCCACGGTCTGGTCACAGGTCAGGATGGTCAAAACCATGCTGAGTATGCCGGTCTTGGCCACCAGGGTGGACGCCTTGTCTTGGGGCTTGATATACCGCTGGATGAGCCGGGTGGTCACCCCGCTTTGCTCTAGACAGGCCGCTAGGACAATGGCTGCCATTACGATAAAGAGGACTTCCACCATGCCGACAACACCTCCGGACCTGAAAAGGCCTTGGAGTTGACGGACCCCTGTTGGGTCCTGATAGCCAAAGATGATGGCATTCAATACCCAAAGCAAGTCGTGACCTGCCACTGTAATGCCAATCAGACCGCCTCCGGCAACCCCCGCCAAGAGGATTTGCAAGGTGGGCCTGCCCATGAGGGCCAGGATGACAATCCCCACTGGTACTAAGAACAAGAGGGGATGGACCACGTAATGGGTCTCCAGGAGGGCGATCAAGCCCCTTTCATTGACTACACCAGTCCTTGCATTAATAGTAAAACCCAATAGTCCGTATAAGACCGTCGTGATCCCAACCACCGGCAGTATGGTGGCCAGCATTTTCTTGACCAAGGCCTTATAGGACGAGCCAGATGTGGCAATAGTCAAGTTGAGTAGTCCCGATAGGGGGGACAACTTGTCAGATATAAAAGCCCCAGACACAGCAGCAGCCACCAGGTAAGGGGCTGGTATACCGAAGGCTACTCCCACACCAATGACCGCGATCCCCAAGGTGGAAATGGTCCCCACAGCAGTGCCCATAAAATAGCCGACCACAGCTGTCATAAGGAAGATCAGGGGTAGGATAAAAGAAGGATGTAAAAAGCGTATCCCGTAGTATGTAAAGGTTTGGACGATCCCGGAGATCAGCCAGGCTGACACCGAGGCCCCAATCAATAATATGATCCCGTACAGCTGGACGTATTTCTTTACCTCCGGCCACAGGGAGAATTTCGTGCCATAGAATAAGGCAGCTACCCAAAGGATAGCCGCCACAAATCCAACCAATAATGAAACGTTAAGTAGGATCGCCGCTCCTATGGCCAAAATTGCGCCGAAAACTGCGATCAGGTCCTTCATTAGGCCTCTTCTTCCTCTTCGTCTTCTTCAACGGACTCGATCATGTCTGCAAAAGCATTGGACACGCGCTCGTACTCGTCGTCGTCTTCGATGTTGTGAAGGGCAGGACCTTCTTCATTTTCAGTATACCCGTATAGGTAAGCTGTTTCCGTTTCTTGAGGTAGTACAGCAATGTACTCCTTGTCACCCAGCTCGAAAATAGCTAGAACGTCACAAGCCAATTCAGAACCGTCTTCCATTTCCAGATAGATCACTGCTGGGATCTTGTGGTCATGGTCATGGTGGTGATGGCCATGGTCATGGTCGTGGTCATGCATATGGTGCTGGCCGTCGCAACCGCAGCCCTTTTCTTCTTTATGGTCGTGTTTGCTGCAGCATCCGCCGCCGCCATGGATTTCTTTCATAATGGTGCTCCTTTCAATCTATCCAATGAAATGTGGTTCATTGTAGTCATTTACGTCCCCTTCATTATACCTGATTTCGTCGGCTCCATTCAGAAAACCTTTAAAGTGTTCTTTAAAATGTTACAATATTTGAGAAGAGAAAATCAGGAGGAAATGATGGAAAAACAATTCATGCAATACGCCAAGCTCACCCTGGCTGTGGGTCTGAACCTGCAGAAGGACCAAGAGCTCTTTATCACTTGCCCCATTAACAACGCTGACCTGGGTCGTGCCCTGGTTAAAGAAGCCTATGCCATGGGCGCAAAAGAAGTAGTTATGTTCTGGGACGACGACCTGGTGACCCGACAAAAGTACGAGCATGCAGCCTTCGAAGTCTTTGGAAACTACCCCCAGTGGAAGGCTGACGCCATGAATGGTGCAGCTGAACGGGGTGCTGCCTTCCTACGGATTGTGGGCGGTAACCCAGACCTACTTAAGGGCATTGACCCCACTCGTATGAGTACGGCCAACAAGTCCGCTGCCAAGGCCCTGGCTTCTTACAGAAAAGAACAGCAAACAGGCGGGTCCCGCTGGTGCATTATCGCTGCTCCTTCCCTGGAATGGGCGGAGAAAGTCTATCCAGAACTGGAAGGACAGGCGGCTATCGATGCGCTTTGGACTGACATATTTAAAATTGTCCGTACGGACCAGGCTGACCCGGTTGCGGCGTGGCAGGCCCACATTGACCAGATCAGAGAAAAACACCAATGGCTGACAGACATGCAGCCGGAAAAGCTGATCTTCAAGTCAGACACTTGCGACTTGACCATGGACATGCCCAAGGACCACCTTTGGATCGGTGGCGGGATCACGGACAAGCAGGACATTTACTATGTGCCCAACCTGCCTACCGAAGAGTGCTTCTCCCTGCCCCACCGAAATGGGGTAAACGGAACCGTAACGTCCACCAAGCCACTCAACTGGGGCGGTGCACTAATAGAAGACTTCACCCTGACCCTAAAGGACGGCAAGATCGTTGCCCATGAAGCCCGAGTTGGTGAAGAGGTCTTGACCAAGCTTCTGGATACAGACGAAGGGGCTCGTTACATTGGTGAAGTGGCCCTGGTTCCAGAGTCCTCTCCAATCAACCAGACCAACAGAGTCTTCTATAACACTCTCTATGATGAAAATGCCTCCAGCCACCTGGCTATTGGTACGGCCTACCCCATGTGCCTCAAGGGCGGAACCAAGCTGGAAAAGGAAGCCCTATTAGAGCGAGGAGCCAACCATAGTTTGACACATGTGGACTTCATGATCGGCAGCGACTCCCTCAATGTGGACGCTGTCCTGGCTGACGGCACCACGGTTCCTGTTTTCCGTAAGGGAGAATGGGCATAAATGAAAGGTAAGCTACAGGCTTAGAAAGGATGGTGTTTCGCCATCCTTTCCTTTTATCAAATATTGTACGACGCAAGAATACATACAACCGTCGACCTTAAGACCATTGCTGAAAGTTGGAGGGCTCTATGGAACTCAATATTTATGGTATCGTCTCCCTCATCGGGTTTGTGATTACCGCTTCCATGACCGTCATACTGTCCCAATCGAAAAAACAATACTATACCCAATCCCTGACCATGCTCATGCTTTTCCTGGATATTTGGCTCCTGGCGGAGACCCTTTATTACTTGCTCCATAACAACTCTGCCAAGCTCATAGCGGACGCTGCCAGGTACTTTGGCATTACATACGTGCCCGCAGCTACCCTTTTATTTATATGGCACTTTTACTTGCAAAAGGACCTACCCAAGTGGTGGAAACGAATTCTTTTTGTCCTGCCTACCCTTTCGATAATCGTTATGCTGACCAATGATTTTCACAACCTCTTTTGGGCAGGGCGCTTTGTTGTATTTTACCAAAACATCCATTATGTCAGAAGTCTCTACGGCTGGTACTACCTGAACATCTACCTGCCCTCAGCCTATGTTTATGTAGGGGTAGGTATTGTTCTACTCCTCATGTCTGCTGTAAAACTCAAGGGATTTTTACGGGCCCAGGCCCTGCTCCTAATCCCCTGTGTCATGATCCCCTTTGCCGGGAATGTCCTCTTCTTTGTTTTGGAGGAAAACATTGCAGCCATCGACTACACACCACAACTTTTCGTAGTCACCGTCACCCTCATGTACCTATCCATGCGAAAGTTCGGCTTTCTGGATATCCTCCCCGAGGCCCACGAGACCATCATCAACAACCTGGCCGACGGGGTTATTATCTTGGACAAACGCCATTACATATTGGAGGCCAACAGCATTGGCCTCAAGCTCCTGGGTGCCAAGAAACACTTTGACGTTCAAGGAGAACCCATCCGTCCCTTCTTAGGCAGTCTGGGCCTCCAGTACGACGCCTTCTTGCACCGGAAGATCGACCGGACCACCGTAACCGTTGAGGAACCCAAACTCAAGCACTTCATGCTCAAGGACCGGGCCCTCATGAACCGACGTGGCCTGCCTGTGGGGCGTGCCCTAGTCTTCCAAGACATTACCTCCCTGACGGAGACCATGGAGTCCCTACGGATTGCCAAGGACCTGGCCGAAGAAGCCACCGACGCAAAAACCCGTTTTCTGGCCAACGTGTCCCACGAAATCCGGACCCCCATGACCGCCATTATTGGTACGGTGGACATGCTAAAAAACACGGACCTGAGCGACACCCAAAACCAGAACCTGCAGACCATAGCCACCTCCACCCAGTTGTTATTGCAAATCGTAAACGACCTATTGGACTTGTCTAAGATTGAAGCCGGCAAGTTTGAACTGGTCAACCGGCCCTTTGCCATGAAGCAGCAAATGGAGGAAGTGGAGCAGATCATCCGGCCCATGATGCTCAACCGGCCCATTGAACTGATCACTGAATATGACGACGGCATGCCGGACTATGTAGTTGGCGACAACCTGAGACTCAAACAGGTGGTCATTAACCTTCTAACCAATTCCGTTAAATATACGGACGAGGGGTTCATCTACTGTCGTCTGGCAATAGACGAAATTGTGGACCAGTCTGTCAAGTTCACCATCACCGTGGAAGACACGGGGATCGGCATAGACACCCAGCACCAACTCCGTCTATTTGACCTCTTTTACCAGGTGGACCACAGCAACACCCGGGGCGCCCACGGGGCAGGCCTGGGCCTCAACCTGACCCAACAACTCGTGGACAAGATGGAAGGTTCCATTGAGTTTACCAGTGCCGTTGGTGTAGGAACAAAGTTTGACCTCCACTTCACCCTCCCCTTCCTAACAGAAGAACCGGTGGAAAAAGAGGTGGACCTAGAGTCCTTGAAAAAGCTCAACATCCTTATTGCTGAAGACAACCGGATGAACCGGGAGTTCCTCAAACTCCTCTTCAAAAAAATCGGTTGTGACTATACCCTGGTGGCCAGTGGAGGTGACGTGGTGGAAGCCGCCAAGTCAGCCGACTTTGACCTCCTCCTCATGGACATTAATATGCCAGACATGGACGGCTATGAAGCCACCCAGGCCATTCGCGAGCACTGGTATGGCAAGGTGCCCTTCCCCATTGTGGCCCTGACAGCCAACGACACCGACGACGATCGGTCCCAGGCCCGCCGCGCAGGCATGGACGGCTTTATGACCAAGCCCTTTACCTATAAGAAGTTGGCCAAGACCATTGGTCGCCTGGATATACTGGAATAAGAACAAACCCCTGCAAGTGCTCTGGTTAAGATGCGCACTGGCAGGGGTTCCTTTTTACTCAACATTATTTCACTAGCGGACTATGCCCTTGAGCGGTAGACTTCAAGCCTCCGTCCAATCATATAGAGGACTAGACCCATGCCCACAAGGACCACAAGACCAAATCCGTTCCCTTCATTAAACAAGCCAGAAGCCAAAAGACCCTCCATGGCCCAGGAAAAGGGCGACAATTTGGCCACCCAAGCCAAGGATGGGGGGATGACTTCTAAACTCCAGTAGGTCCCTCCAATCAAACCCATGAAGAAGACGCCGGGGGCTAGAACACTCTGGCAGACCAGGGTATTGTTGAGACCCATGCCTAGAAGGACTGAAACTCCTGCTAGGACCGCTCCAAAGGTTATCAAATGGAGGGCGACGTCCATGGTCAATGTAAAAACAGGAGTGAAGAGGGTGAAGAGTCCTGCCTGCATGACAAGCAAGGCACTGGCAAAGAGCCACTGGGTGGTCCACCAACCGGTGAAGACGGGGAGTCCCACCACCTTCATTCGGTCATAGGTCCCGTTTTGCCTGGCCTGGATCATGGATACGGCTCCGTACAGCATGACAAAGGCAGTGACCGAAAGAGTAAAGCCCAAGGACAAACGAATACCCAAGAGACTTCGACTTAGGCCCTGGTCCCGTGTGGCACCCTTGGCCGTTCGTAGGGACTCCTCCCTGTGGAGGGCAAAGCGTCCACTGTCTTGAAGGACCTTGACCTCCTCAATGACCTGGCCTTCATAGGTCTGACCAACAAGGGAACTGGCCCGGTTGGCCGCCTTGTACCTGGCCACATAGGGCATGACCTCCCGGGCGACAATGTCTCCCAAGGCGGCTGCCACGTAGTTTTTATCGATATAGCGAAGGCCCACCACTTCCTTGGCCTTGCCTTCTTCCACAGACTGGCCAAAGCCAGGCTCTAAGGTGAAAATGGCTTCCAGGTCGCTGCTTTCCAGCAGGGCCTGGGCCTGGTCAGAGTCCCGGGTGACAATGTCTAGGGCTGGGGTCTCTTCTAAGGCAGCCATGACCGCCCTGGACAAGTCCGATTGGTCCAGGTCCACCACAGCCACAGGCACCCCTTGGAGTTGACCCACGTCCCTGAACACCAAGGACAGGGCCAGGGTGATCAAAATGGGTCCAAGGATGCTCAGGACAAGCAGCCGCTTGTTTTGAGCCAATAGTTTCCACCGAAGTTTCATTAACAAAAGTAGGTTTTTCATGACCTGCCCCCTTCCATGCGTTTTCGCAGGAGGTGGCCAGACAGGGCTAGCGCCACTGTCAGGCTGACACCCACCACAAGGGCAAGGTGCCAAGACCACTGGCCCAGGGTTACCTGCCGAAGGAACCAGTAGTTGGGTGTCCACGTGGCAAGCCTTTGCAGGGACAGGGGTAAGAGGGGCAGGGGCAAGAAGTGGCCGCCCATGATCATGAGGACAAAACTGCCCAAGGTGCCTGTGAGTAGGGCGCTTTCTTGGCTTGTTACCAAGGCGCCCAGGGCGACAGCTAGGCCGTTGAAGAAGACTATGGCTGTGACTAAAAGGGCCATTCTTTCTAGACTTAACAAGGACCGCACAGGTTCAAAGAACAAGAGGGGGCCTAGGGTGCATGCGATTAAGACCAGCTGGTAGACCGTGCCGACAAGTATTTTAGAGACTAGGGGCTTAATCCATGCCCCATCGATGGTCAGGAGTCTTTCCAAACTTTTATGTTGCCGTTCCAGGGCCACCGCAGTTGCACTGGCTGTGGACAGGAGCATACTGGCTCCAATCAGGACCGACCAGAGGAAGTATTCCAGGGAGGAAACCACTGGAAAGGTATCCACCGGATCATAGACAAAAAGACGGTTTCGTCCCAGGGCCGTTGAGATCATTTCCACTGAGAAAAGGTCATTAATTTGGTCCAGTTGGTCCTGGGGCAGACCCGCATCTTGCAGGGTATTGTAAAAGGCAAAGGTGGCAGCGTCCACCGAGGCAATATAGTCAGAGTAGGAGGCCATCATTTCCCGAAAGACCTGCATTTTCAGGGGCTGGTCGGGATTGAGCCATAGGGTAAGGGGTTTGTTTTCATAGTACAAGAGGCTCCGGGTAAAGCCCTCAGGAATTTGCACCAGGGCCGTCAGGTCCCCGGTTTCGTACCGGGCTGTCAAGGTAGCCAAGTCCCCCTCTTCTATGGAGATCATAGCCGAAAAAGACGGGTTGGTATGGAAGGAGTTAATGAGCATGGCACTGAGGTCCGACTGCTCTCCGTCCACCACCCCAATGTGAATACGCTCTAGGACCCGGTTTTCCGTCATGTCATTGGAAAAAAAGAACGTGAAAAAAGCCAGTACCGTCCAGAGGACCAGTACTGTAAATAACATTTTTCTGCCGAAGGGCATGAGTTTTAGGTCTTTTTTCACTAGGTTGAGCATGGGTGGGCCTCGATTCTCTTTGGGAATAGTATATCAGATCAAAGCCTTGGGAGTGCTTTTGTAGGACAAGCTTTGTGGCTTTGATCCTCCGGCTATCCTATACTACTCAGAGAAGTACAATTCCTCAATAGCTTCCACAATCACCGGAGGTTCAGGCAGACGTCCAACCCCCACCCCTTCAGCCTTCATGGCCATGGTCCCCACTTCTGGGTCTAAGAAGGTGTACCCATGCCCTTTAAGAAAGTTGATATTGCCCTGCACAATGGGGTTTTCATACATGGCTGTGTTCATGGCTGGGACAAAGAGGACTGGCACCTTGGCTGCCATGATAATAGTCGATACCAAATCATCCGCAATACCATGGGACACCTTACCAATGATATTGGCAGTTGCCGGCGCAATGACAATTAAGTCTGGCTTTTGAGCCAGGATAATATGGGGAATTTCGTGGTTGTCCGTCTCGTCAAAGAGCTTGGTATAGACCCGGTTGTTGGAAATAGCCTGGAAGGTGATTGGAGATACAAACTCCTGGGCCCCCTTGGTCATGGCTACTTGGACCTGGGCTCCCGCTTTCTTTAGCCTGCTGACCATGTCCACTACTTTATATACGGCAATTCCGCCGGTTACGCATACGACGATGTTTTTGTTGTTTAGCATGTTGATCCTCCTGGTTTTAAATAAGTGCTACAGTGTTGTTACCCGTTATTTTGATTAAATCTCCCTATTCTTAACTAACTGTGTGTGGGATTTATATACAAAACACCCCATCAACAATGAAGTGGGGTGTTTTCTATTTGTCGTATTGTACAATTTCAATTGACTTAAGTAATATCCCTTCATCCCAAATCGAATGATCAATACTTGCGTTTGCAACCATGTCATTAATTCGATCAAGCACCTCTAACCCTTCAAACACTTGACCAAATATTGTGTATTCGCCATCTAATCTAGGGACACCACCCATTTCTTTATAGGTAGCTAACTGAAGGTCTGTCAATGTATCATCATTCAAGTTCTTTAGAGCACTAAGATATTCATCTTCAATTTGGGATGGTGCAATAATGTAAAAAGAGTGTACAAGATTATCAAACCCCTCCACATTACTGTCCCTTGTTCTCGCAAGACCAAGGGCTCCTTTATAATGCTTAAGCTCTTTTGTCGATTCTAAAACAAGTGGAGTTTCTTGATATTCACTTTGATCCTTTTGATTCACCTGGAAAAGAAAGTCTTTCTCAAGACGATCAATAGACTTATTCTTATAGAATCCCGCCTGCACGAGTCTCTTAACTCCTTGGCAGGCCTGAGGTGCAAGTTCGTTGAACATTCTGGCTTTTATCACCCCATATTCTGTTTCAATGACTAGAATTTCTTCCCCGATTTCTGGCGGTTTAACCTGATCTGCTAAGTTCTTATCACCAATGCTACAACCACTGGCAATATAGGCTATTGTTAGTAGGATACATAAACCAAGATATGCTCTAAACCTATTCATATGCCTTCACCAAGTCTTTCCTTTCATAGATACGCACTCCCCAGATCAATAATGCAATACTAATAACCACATTGATCATTATACCTAAGTAATAATTCGACCATGAATGTGCTCCAATAACTAACTCTTGATAGAAATAGGAAAGAGGGAAAACAAGCTGAATTAAGCTCTCCATGGTTAGTAATACATTATACATGTATGTTACTAGAATTAATATCCCCATAGTATGAATTGAAGTTCTACTACTATTGCAGCAGATAGCTAAAAATAGTGCACAACCAAGTAATGTAATAGACGGAAAAATTACGCCTAAAAAACTACGCCCTATCCATTCTAATTTGGATATATAAATAATGTCATATTTCTCACTATCAAGTGAAAGCATGTGTAAATTTGCTCTTGAGGCTAATGGGTAATCAGGACTCCCAAAGCCACCAAATAAAAAAGATATCATGCTTATTATAGCGACTGCAAGCAGGATTGAAATTACCATTACAATTATACTTGCAAGCACTTTTCCAATAATGATTTCTCTGCGACTAACTCCATATGAAGCCAGACTTTTAAATGCACCACTACGCATTTCACCCATCAACATGTCTAAGAGCAAGAACATAGTTAAGGCACTAACCGACAGTAATATGCTACCTGTTAGCAATGTCTGTAATGCATTAATAGTATTTAGTTCATAGGGGTTATGTTCATACTGTATGCCTGCTCCAGTGATATATTGCATAAAATGGATATTCGATGCTAGGGAATCTAAGTCTAAATCCCTAATCGATATAGTAGATGGATCTAGTTCCCCACTCTGATAACCCATCATTAAATGACGGTAGTATTTTTCTAGTAACATTGGAAGTGAGCTGTTTAACTCTTCTGGCTTTCCAGTATAGGCATACTTTAAACTCATCAAGTTGGAAATGTCCTTCTGATAGTAATTAGCTAAACGTACGTGATTTTCAGCAATCTCTGGGTCTGATTCCTCAAATTTATCCGCAAGCCTCTTGTGATTTCCCTGTTGGCGCGTGGATAACCTGACCCAAGAATCAATCTGAGCTACTCGATTTGACAGAAAATTCTTCTCTTGATAATGCATCCACCCAATGACAACTAAGACTACTAGCATTATCAACCCTAGCAAGATCAATGCTCTTTTGCTCATTAAAAATCTTTTGAGTTCATATACAGTACATCTATTCATCAGCTTCTCCAATGTATATCTTATACAGTGTTTCTGTGTCTATGGTTACTCTTTCAACGTCTTGAATGACACTGCCCATCTGATGAAATTCATCCAATACCTTGCTCAAACTCATGTTGTTTTCCACTGTAACTCGTACTTTCTCGTTACCAATCGACTCAGCCATAAAAGGCAAGTTAATATTGCTTTTTTCTTTTAGCTCCTTCCAATCATTTTTCAAAGTCACTTCATATTGACGTAGCTCTTGCAATTCATCAGCCGGTGTAAACACTACGCCTTCATTTATCATTAAAATACGGTCTGCCATCTTATCTACCTCACTTAGTTGATGAGATGAAAGCAATATTGAAATACCCTTTTTATCACACAAGTAGCGCAGCTTTTTCCTTAATTCGAATACACCTGTCGGATCAAGACCACTCATTGGTTCATCAAGTATGAGAATTTCAGGGTCGCCCAACAAAGCCAATCCTAAACCCAGTCGCTGACGCATACCAACTGAATACTCATTTACTTTTCGATTAACACCATCTCCAAGATCCATAAAAGAAATAATTTCGGCCTGTTTTTCCTTCGAACACCCTCTAAGCCCAGCAAACAACTTAATATGTTCCATCCCAGACAAATCATTATATAGTCCTGGTTCTTCAATCAATGTTCCAATCTTACTTAGTGCATTACTAGTTTCTCTATTTAGATCATATCCACATATTTCAATAGTACCTTCATCTGAAAAAAACAGGTTTCCTATACATTTCATGGTTGTAGATTTACCCGCTCCATTGGGACCTATAAAACCAACGATTTCACCTTGTCCCACATGAAATGAAATTGATTTCAGAACTGATCTATTGTTAAAAGACTTACTCAGATTTTTCACGTCAAGCAAGTTAACCATGTTTCACCTCATATCGCTTTCTTTGAGAATAGCAAATTACCAACCAATAAAAGAGCTAGGGTTCCAATAAATAATGAGACTAGCGCTGTTGCAATGGAGAGACTTGAAAAACCAAGTAGATAGGCACCAGGCTTATATGCTAAAAATGGATTATAAGCATCAATAACACTCGATTGATTAAGTCGCGATACCCCAGCGCCTATTACTACGATTCCTCCAACCAAGAGCGCAGCGAACGTTCCTTGTTTTTGTAAGGTAGAAACAAACATGGTGAGAGCCGTTAGAAATCCAATGAACAGTAATAACAAAAAACTAGCCCAAAGCAAATAAACTCCCAAAGTTTCTAGGTGGAGACCTTGCGGCATTATTCGATCTCCAACAACATAACCACCACCAATAATTGGAACATAAGGGCTACTACCATTTGGCCCTCCAGAAAAGAGACTCCACATATAATCAGGGAATAACATTGGATAATTAAAGTACTTTACTCCCTTGGAAACAATCATCCACGATGCAGAAGCTATGGGGAAAATCAGACCAATTGTTAAACAATAAAAGGTGAGACTCAGCCACTTACCAAAAAAGTACTTTCTTCTTGATAATCCACTATTAATTAATGTTTTAAGAACACCAGAACTATCATCCTGGGAAACACTTAAAACACCGACAATTAGTGTAACTAAGTAAATCAAGAGCATTTTTGTTTCAGAGAGGTAATATGTGTACAACCACTGAACTGGATCTACTTCATCTGTATATACTGGAAATAGGTGTTCTGAATAGAAACGTTCATACAGTTTTCCATTGTGGTAAAAATGGTAAGTCGTACCTGAGCCTGAATGTGGTCTAAAATCAACATCATCAAAAGCAATACCTCCTGAGACATTTTCCCAGTGAGGTAGAATACGATTCTTATACACTAGATTCGCCACTTCATCAGTCTGATATCTATTTTTTTTTGAAATAAGAAAACTATTGAAACTCAATCTACGAATGACATCTCTTTGATTATCTAAATAATGTTGCTCAATTATACTCTCAATATTGCTGTCAATCATAGCCAATGATCTATACGATTTAGTTTCATTACTTACCCCACTTGGATAAAGTCGAACAAAATCAAGAGCAGTTGTTAAATAATTATGGCCTTCAAAATTCCGAAGTTTCTTTTGCTCATTAGTTATGCCAATATCCACTACGCTAACGAACAAAAGTCCAAAAACAAACATTAGTGTCATTGTACTTTTTATATTGCGTTTGTATTCATGCCACAGATAATTTAACATATTTTCTCCTTACTTAACTTGTCTGATTGTGAATCTGATTATCCATTCTTAGTGGTTGATCAATTAATGTTAAATACCCATCCTCCATCATATACCTTTTAGCGCTAACACCGATAAAATCTCTGTCTTTATGAGTAACTACAATGTCGATTGTTGACCGATCCTTTGAAAAATAGTTGCAGAAATTCTGAGTTGACTTAGAGTCAAGCGAGGCCGTTGGCTCATCAAATATTTTAACTGACACGTCCTTGAACATATTTCTAGATAACGCCAACTTTTGATACTGACCAATTGAAAGATGAATACCATCAAACCAACTTCCTAACTGTGTGTCAACACCGTCCTCTAAACCTTCTACAAACTTATCTAACGACACAACTTCCAAACATGATTTGATTTTTTGATTATTATTTGAATCTTCAAACTTACTAATTGTTAAGTTCTCTCTTATACTCATCTCATATCGGTTATAGTCTTGAAAAGTGCATGATAACAAACCAAACAACTGGTTTTTGTCGATTTCATTAACGTTAAGACCATTGACAAGTATTTCTCCCTCAAAGCTATCATAAAATCCGCAAATTAGTTTAATCAACGTCGTTTTTCCACTTCCGTTGTTCCCCATTATTATAACTTTATCACCTGCTTCAAACTTGAAACTCACATTTTTTATGATCTCAGTTTGTGAATTTCTATACGTAAAGCTCACGTCTTTAAACTCTAGTGATTTGATACTGCCAATCGATTTTTCATGATGTTTTTTACTTGAAACTGACCGTTTTAGCAATTGAAAATACAAAGTTGTGTACAGTAAATTATTCCTTGTTTCAGTACTAATCAGCAAAATAGACCCTAGATTAGATTGGATAAGTTTAACACTGTTAAACAACACCAAGAACTCTGCAATATCACCTACCCCTTTACTTGCTTGCATCACTATATATGCAATCAAACCAGAAAAAACCATAAAATTCAAAACAGCCTCGCGCTGGGAAAGGTTTCTTCTTTTTTTATTCACTTTGTTATCAAGAATGAACAACTTATCTGCAAGTTCTTCATATTTACCTATCAAATATCCGCTTGCATTGTTTAACTTAATTTCCTTACACGCAATATCATTAGTCATTAAAAAGTTCAGATAATGTTTTCTTCTGTCAAGTGGTGTTTTCTCAATACTATTCTTATAGCCTATCCTCCCAATTTTACTTTCTATTGCAACACTTACAAGCGGAGGTATCAAAACAATTATTCCTAAAACAATATTCATTTGAATCACAATAAATGACACTACAGACATGGTTATGAGCACTCGTAATAACGCTCTTAATCGATCAAAAACCAAGTATATTCTTGATTTCCCATCCCTGTCTGCTCTCATTATTAAGTCATACGTTTCACTGTTTTCAAAGTCGTCCACCTTCAATTGTGCTGTAGCATTGATTACATTTAAGGACAACTGCTTTTCAATTTTGAGTTTATGAGTTTTACCATGAAAACTAGAACTCAACATCAAAAACTCAAACAACAGCTGTAAGAAAAGAAGTACAATTAAAGCAGTCGTTACTTGAATACGGTTACTATTTAATGAAAGTTCTAAGGAGCTAACAAACTCTTTGGTTATCAATATTGATATCGAAGGATACACACCTTCTAAAATGGAGTATCCAATCAGCACCCCTGTGCCTTTCTTATCTATTTTTGAGACATGAGAAATTAATTCCCAAGTTTTTTTTATAGTTTTCATTATCTTCAAACTGATTTCTCCATATATGTTAAGCTACGCAAAGCTATACATCAGTTAAGTATATATATACATAGTACTATTTAATTACACAGGCAGTTTGTTTGAGCTTTCCCATTCACCACTTTCTTGATATGAGGTCATAACATCTGCATATTCAGGTGTTCCTGTAAAACCACATGCATATGCACAAGAACAGGTTCTGCTCATTGGCTTAATTTCAAAATCTTCCCCGTTTTGATTTCTTTTATTTAAATTCATGTCCATCTCCATTCATTTGCTTTGCGTAGCGTAACAATCCAAAATTAACTGAATGCTGCAGTGAGGTTACATGCTAACTTTTCATCAAAGTTATCCTCATAACAATAAGCTAAGACATTCTTATCATTCACTAACTCATGAACACTCGAAAACTTCTCAGAAGCTGGATTGGCAAACATCGTCTGTTCCATGATTTCGTTCTGTTCTGGAGTTAACAAGTGCAGTTCATTAGTTAAGTTGAATAAATCAACTGTATTACCTGTGTGATTCAAATGATACTTGTTAATTAATTCAAAGTTATCCAAAGATGCACAGTCAAACGGTACTGAGACTACAGTAAAATCAGGTACTAATACATTCATGAGCATTTGATAATAAATTCCATATCCATTGTGAACTAGTGAATTAAACTTCATTATTGGTTTTGGGAAATCAAAAATGATTGCATCGTATCCCATTCCTTCAACGTCCTCTAGAAAACGATTCATTAGGAGCAATTGGTGTTCTGTCGATATTTTGTTGCTAAACAACGAACTTGGGTACGGTATACCACCAGCTATTTGAAGTTCATATCTATTGCTGATTATGAGAGTATTGAAACAATTATTGTCAAACTGAGACTTAATTTTTAAGGCCATTAGAGAGTTATCTAGTACCGGGAATAATCCACCGCTAAATATAATTGGAACTTGGGACGAATAAAGTTCTCGACTTCCATCATTAGCTTTGTAATATAGCAACTCACTCTCTGATATAGCTTTTCCTGAAAAGAGTTTTACACCCTTAGACCAATCTTTATTGAACTCACATGCCTTTATGACATTGCATTCAAATTCATCTGCCAAACTATTCAATCTCATACTGACCGATTTCGGTAATGATTCAAATTTAGGTGTTGTTAACACGATATCAATTTTTTGGAAGTCGATGTGCTCAATTCTCTCAATGCATGTACCAAAGCTGTTTCGATTGACAGAATAATCAATAGTTTGGTCAACAAGTGTAAGCGGTCAAGTAAAATGTACAACTTTGGCCACAAAATGTTCATTTATTT
>CAYFHQ010000010.1:0-71827 GCA_964342805.1 uncultured Peptostreptococcaceae bacterium
CAGCGATCAGGACACCTCCAATGAGGGCCCGCAGCATGGGGTCTCCCACCTTACCAAATTGTCGTCTACTGAAACGGATAGTTCTGATATAGACCAGGGCCACCAAACCCATGCTCCCGCCAACAAGGGCCAGGGCAATGAGGTGGGAGGACTGGACCAACTCAAACTCTCCAAAAACAGGTATATTATTGGCAGGTCCACTGATAAGATAGGCCACAGTAGAGGCCGACACAGCCGACACAATGACCGGTGTAAAGTACTTTAAGTAGTCCTTATGTAAGAGGACTTCCAATACAAACAAGGTGGCAAAGAGGGGTTCCTTAAAAACACCTGCCATGGCCCCAGCCGCCCCGCAGGCGATCAGGGTTTTTGTTTGCTCCTTGTTGAGTTTCCAGTTATAGCCGAACCAAGACCCGATGGCTCCGCCCAAGTGGACGATGGGGCCATGCCTGCCCGCGGACCAACCTATGGCCATGGTCAACATATTCATGACTGTTTTGATGAGTACACTGGTTGGCTTCATGAGATAACGGCTGATTTGCTGCATTTCTTCCCGAACCCAGGAAACACCAAAGCCTGCGTCATCTTTTGATACCCATTTCTTATTGAGCCAGCCGATGATCAAGCCGCCAGTAATGGGCACAATCAGCATTCTAAATCGAAAGGGCAGAGGATGATAGATCATGGTCAAACGTATGAAACCCCGCACACTTTCATTAAACATGAATCCAATCAGACCGGTGAGCACTCCAACCATGATGGCTAGAAGCAAGTGTTTACCGATCCGCGTTTGTTTTTGTCTCTTCTTTTTCCCGTCCATTCCTGCCCCCTTATGATAAACCTACCACAATTTCAGGATTTACCAAAGTCAAAGCAAAAGAAAAGCCCTTTCCATGAAGAAAATGATCAAAGAAGGGCTATACCTTTAATTATTTGTTTTTGCCTCGTTGGCCTCTACGGATTTTTTGTAGAAGTTTTCAAGGATTTCCTCAGTCGCCGCTGGATCGTGGACATAGTAGAAACCTGTCCATTCGCCGGGTAGGCGGTGGGTTTCGATATTATTAAAGTCAAAACCAATAATGGTATTGGCATAGTAGACCATATCGCTCAGCCCCATATCCGTCTTTACATAGTTAAAGGCTGTGTTGACCACTGCAGGTAGTTTGGGGCCAATGGCTTTTTGGGCAGCCAAGATCATAAACTGCTGCTGGCGGTTAATTCGACCAATGTCACCGTCTTGGTAGGACCCGTCGTTGTTTTGTCTCCAGCGGAGGTACTTCACACTATTGGAGCCATTGAGTACTTGCTTGCCTGCTGGAATATCAATGTGTAGAGGCGGATCACTGTACTCATCGTCATAGAGCATGTGGAAGGGTACATTTACTTCCACGCCCCCAATGAGGTCAATGATTTCTGCCACACCATTGTAGTTTACTTTTACATAGTAGTGGATTGGAAGTTGCAATAGGTTGGCTACTTCCTTCTTCATGCCTAGAGAGCCACCGCCTGTTTTACCCAAACCATACACTGCATTGATTTTCTTTTGGTCCTTTCGTTCGTGACCCGGCACATAGTGGTAGGTGTCACGGGGAACGCTAATTGCGTCAACCAACTTGTTGTCTGGATCATAGCTGACCAACATGATCATATCTGCCCGAGCGCCATCGGTTCCAAAGACCAGGACATTGATCCGATTGGTTGAATCAATCATTTTTTGTAGCTCCGTCCGTGTGTCCACTGGTTCAGATGGTTCTACCTCTCCGCCTTCTTGGACTGTATTGCCAACTGTCTCCGTTGGTGCAGGAGGATCAGGCTGTACGGCTACCACTTCGGCATCCGGCCGCATACTGGTGAAGGCAAATAGGACGCCACCCAGTAAAAAGGCAAAACATACGAAAGAAAGCAGAAAGATCTTCAAATAGTATTTCAATCTGAAAACCCCTTTTTCATTCACATTCTTTTTCACATATTGCAGGCCTTTGACAAGTTTGCCATTCTAAAAAGTGACACCATTGTCAGAGGCCTGTAAAACTACGTCTTATTCTACCACATACCGTCAAGGGGTAGCATTTACAATTCAATTACAATAGGAAATGGTCAACCCCTTGCCCTTACTGAACTGGAGACAAACGCTCCAAAAAATGTCGAAAAAAACGGCTTTCCCATTGGGCCTCAGACCAGTTGGAAAGCCGTTTTGAACAGTCTTATTTACTATAGTCGTAGAAGCCTTTACCAGACTTACGACCCAACAGACCCCCACGAACCATTTTTCTTAGAAGTGGGTGTGGTCGGTACTTAGGATCACCAAACTCCTCATAAAGGACTTCCATGATAGCCAAGTTTACATCATTACCCACCAGGTCTGCTAGGGCCAGTGGACCGATTGGGTGGTTGGCACCTAGTTTCATGGCATTGTCGATGTCTTCTGCTGAAGCCACACCGTCAGCTAGAATACCAATGGCTTCATTGATCATAGGAATCAGAATCCGGTTTACAACAAAACCAGGGGCTTCTTCCACCTTCACAGGTGTTTTACCCAACTTCTCGGACATGCTCTTTACGCAGTCATATGTAGAAGGATCTGTCGCCAGACCATTAATGATTTCAACTAGCTTCATTACTGGAACTGGGTTAAAGAAGTGCATACCAATTACCTTATGTGGACGGTTAGTTGCAGCAGCGATCTCTGTGATGGAAAGAGAAGACGTATTTGTTGCCAAAACAGCTTCTGGCTGAACAACTTGGTCAAGCTCTTGGAAGATCTTCTTCTTCAGGTCCATGTTCTCAGTCGCCGCTTCGATAACCAAGTCCACTTCCTTGATATCTTCGATTGCAACCGTTGCTGTAACACGGCCGAGGATTTCATTTTTTACTTCTTCAGTGATTTTTTCTTTTTTCACCATACGGTCTAGACCCTTAGTGATTGTCTTCATACCACGGTCTAGGGCGTCTTGGTTAATGTCTCTCATAAAAACGGTGTAACCCGCTTGTGCGCATACCTGTACGATTCCAACACCCATGGTGCCTGAACCTAGAACTGCTATCTTCATATTGGTCCTCCACTTATTTTCCTGTAAACTGTGCCTTTTCCTTTTGTAGGAATGCAGTCATTCCTGTTTTTTGGTCCTTAGAAGCAAAACATAGACCGAAGTAAGCAGCTTCAATTTCATTGCCCACTTCCAGGGTTTCTTCGCTTCCACGATCAATGGCTAACTTCGAGTACTTGACCGCCAGTGGTGCGTTGGCAGCTATCTTCTTAGCCATTTCCATCGCTGCTTCCATGAGTTCTTCCGGTGCAGTCACCTTGTTCACTAGACCGATGGCCAAGGCTTCGTCAGCTCCTACCATGTCACCTGTGAAAATCATTTCCTTAGCCTTGCCGACCCCAACAAGCTTAGGAAGACGCTGGGTACCAGAGAAGCCTGGTGTGATACCTAGGCCCACTTCCGGTTGACCAAACCGCGCTTTTTGACTGGCAATCCGGATATCGCAAGACATGGCAAACTCGCATCCGCCCCCTAGGGCAAATCCGTTGACTGCAGCAATTGTTGGTTTTTCCAGCAATTCGATCCGGCGGAATACTTTTTGACCCAAAGCACCGAACACTCGACCCTGCTCGGCATTCATTTCTGCCATTTCTGAAATATCAGCACCGGCAATAAAACCCTTGCCTTCTCCAGTGAAAATCGCCATGCGGATGTCTCCATTGGACTCTAGCTCGTCGCAGACCACAGACAACTCTTTTAGGGTTGTGCTGTTCAAGGCATTGAGTGTCTTAGGACGATTAAACTTCACGATGGCAATGTCATCTTGTTGCTCCAGTACAATATTCTGTAGCTCCATGACGGCCTCCTTCTATGTATACCAAACCCTTTAACCTTAATGTGTCAACGCTTCAATGGCAAAACCAATCACCATCATGGTTATGCCTACAGCCGCAGGAGAGATTCCCGCACTGCCCAGTTCCTCTACTTCCTCTTTGGAGAGCTGTTCAAACCGCTTGCGTTGTTGTTCTTCCTTGGTGAACCTTCTACGGGTGAAAAACTCGTAGCGGATTTTAGGTGTTCCCACAAACCCGACTACGGCAACAAACATGGAAACCGTTCCGGATGCTAGAATTGCCCAATACGAACCCATAGGGAAGGGCCATTTCAATAGCCAACCCATAGGGAGTCCCAATAAGCCAAACAAGACGCTGTACTGGAGACCCTTAAAAAAGCCTGTCAAAATTCGTTCTAATGTTTTACCCGACATGATTCCTCCTACTAGACGTTAACCATGCAACCCGTTACCTCTTCCATTATAGTATAGGAATGGTCGTCGGTACATAGGCTTTGCATGGGTGTTTTTTTGCGTTATACTGTCAGTGTTTATACAGAATAAGAATCGAGGTCAACATGCAAAATAAACGTCAAGGAATACTCTTAATCCTTGTTTCTTCCTTATTTTTCGCCATTATGGCAGCGGCAGTAAAGGCCGTGCCCAACATTCCCTTACCAGAGAAAATTTTCTTCCGAAATGTCATTGGACTGGTAGCAGTCGGCATTCCCATGGCCAGACAGGGCATTTCCTTTAAACCCAACAACACCAAGCTGGTCCTCTTGCGGTTCGTTTTGGGTTTGTCTGGTGTGGCTATGTACTACCAATCCATTAGTATGCTCCAGTTGTCTGACGCAGTGATCATTAACAAGCTGTCCCCCTTCTTTGTCTTGATCCTTTCGGTGATTTTCCTCAAGGAAAAGATCAAACAATACCAGATTGGGGCCTTGGTACTGGCCATTGCGGGGGCCATGTTGGTGGTTAAGCCTGGCTTCAACTTCGACCTGCTACCGGCTGTTATTGGCATTACCGGTGCCTTTTTCGCAGGTTCAGCCTATACCACCATTCGTAAACTCAGTGCTTTTGACAAGCCCCAGGTGATTGTATTTTACTTTTGCCTCCTGTCTACCCTGGCCACCATTCCCTTTATAGTCGCAGGCCAATTCGTGGTTCCCACATGGACAGAACTTGGCTTCTTGTTGATTATTGGCCTTGCTGCCCTGATGGCACAGATCGCCATGACCAACGCCTACCGCCATGCACCGGCCTCCCAGCTGGCCATCTATACCTATGCCAATGTGGTCTTCTCCATTTTCTTTGGCATTGTCTTATGGGCGGAAATCCCGGACCTGTGGACCCTGGCCGGGGCAGGAATTATCATTACGGCGTCTTTGATTAATACCTATGGGAACTTTAAGCAGGCCCAGTAGGGTTATGTTTTCCAACCATTGAATACATGTTTAGCACGGGGACTGTTCGGCGTTAAGGCTGTACAGTCTCTTTTGTTATGGACAAACCAGCTGGCTACAAGCGTTCTACAATACAAAAGCCATTGCGGGGAAACAACTCACCTGTAATGGCTCGAATTTGAACACTTGATTTTCTTGATACCTGGCCTTATTACCTCTAAGTCTTCACAACCCCAAAAATAATCAGCAGGGCTAGCAAAATGGACCCGCAGACCACAAAGATGTCTGCCACGTTGAAAATGGCGAAGTTGATCAGGGTGAAGTCAAAGTAGTCAATGACATAGTTGAGGCGGACCCGGTCAATGAGGTTGCCGATGGCACCACCAATGACGGACACCAGGGCCACGTTCAAAAGGAAGGGCCCCTTGTCTTGAATGTTCTTGTAGAGCATGCCACAGATCACGATGATTATGGCTGCGGTTAATAGGATCAAAAAGGTCTGTTTGCCCCTGAAAATACTAAAGGCTGCACCTGTATTTTTTGCGTAGGTTAAGTGGAAAACCCCTGGCCACAAATGGTAGCTGCCAATGGGTTGTAACTTGGTCACTGCTAAGTATTTACTCCACTGGTCCAATCCAATGATCAGCAGAATAGATAGGATATAATACATGATCGACTCCTCTTATTGTAGGGGGGACACCAAACGCCCAAGGGATTCTAGCAAGCGCTGGTATCGTGGTCGCTCCATGTGGGTACGGAGTTGAAGTTGACGGGAGTCCTCAAAATCCTGGAGAAAGTCCACTTCTAGCCGCCGGATCACTTCCTGATCATACAAAAAGGCATTGGCTTCAAAGTTGATTTCCAGACTCCGTATGTCTAAGTTGGCTGTACCCACTGTCCCGCATTGGTCGTCCACAATAATGACCTTGCTATGGATAAAGCCCTTTTCATATTCGTAGATTTTCACACCTGCCTCAAGGAGTTCTTCTATGTTGTCCCTTGACGCCCAGTAGACAAAGAAATGGTCGGGCTTACTGGGGATAACAATCCGCACGTCTACACCACTTAAGGCACTGGCTTTTAGGGCTGTCATTAGGCTGTCTTCCGGCACCAAGTAGGGTGAAGCAATCCAAACCCGTTCCTGGGCCCCAGAAATCATTAAGAAGTAGGCCTGTAAAATGGCCTTCCATTCAGAGTCTGGCCCTGAAGACACCACCTGCATGATGGTTGTGCCCTCGGCACATACCTTGGGGAAGTACTCTTCAGAGTCCAGGGCTTCACCAGAGACAAACTTCCAGTCGTCCAGGAAACTATTCTGAAGGCCATAGACGGCCTCCCCACAGATCTTCATGTGGGTATCCCGCCAGAAGCCCAGGTGCTTGTTGGCCCCCAGGTACTCGTCACCAATATTCAAGCCGCCTAGGAAACCCGTCTTACCATCGATCACAATGATCTTCCGGTGGTTCCGGTAGTTAAGCTCTCTGGATAGGATGGGAAAAGCCACCGGGAAAAAGGCATGGATTTCTATGCCTGCATGACGCAGGGCCTCCTTGTACTTTTTGCCCAGCTTCCAGCACCCAACACTATCATAGATAATGCGTACCTTAACACCTTCTTGGGCCTTCTTAATCAAAAGGTTCTTCACTTGATTCCCAATGACGTCATCGCGAATAATAAAGTACTGCAAATGTATGTACTCCTGTGCCTCTTCCAGGGCCTCCAGAATACTCTGGAAGGTCTCCACACCATTGGTGAGAACTTCCACTTGATTACGGATAAAAAATGGGGCTGAAGCATTCTCCATCAACAATCTGACCAGGCGGCGGTTCAAGGGACGGTCGGTCTGTGTAAAGACCGGTATAATGTCCACTGACTCCATTTGGAAGGAAGCTGCCTGTTCCATCCGGTCCATGTCCGAAATCCGCTTACGTTTGGTCCGACGCTTTTTAGCGATATTGCGACCAAAGAGGATATAAAAGACAAAGCCCACCACAGGAACCAATGCAAGGACCACCAACCAAGATATCATTCTATGGGGATCACGGTGCTCGAAGAAGATAAAAACCATGATCAGAAAGATATACAGGGCAAAGAAGCTCTGGAAAGCTTGTTGAATGGTCCCCCAGGTCAAAATTGGGAGGATGTGCATTTGTACCAACTGCATATAAGAACCCGACACCACCAAAACGATGGTGAACATGAGCCCCAGGTAGATCAAACGCTTGATCCATTTATCCATTGCGCACTTCCTAATCTCTTAGTCCGTCCAGGTCAAATTCCATCCGATAAATGTTCAATCCATTGGCTACGTACTTGTCTTCATAATCGGTTGTTACAATGTCACTTGTGTTCCCACGGCCATGCAAGTCCAAGGTAATGGCCTGCTGGCGAAGTCTCAGTTCAGCTGTTTCGTTAAGGGTGAACTCAAACAAGATAGAGTTGTCCGTCTTAAAGTGAACCCAGCTGCCAGGTGCCGTGATATTGGCATAGTGCTTAAGGAAGCCCCGGTAGGTCAGACGGCGCTTAAGGTGACGGTTCTTTGGCCATGGGTCTGAGAAATTCAGGTAGATCTGATTGATCTCCATGGGGGCAAAGACCTCTTCAATATTCATGATGTCAAACCAACCAAATGCAATATTGGTGAGTCCCAGTTCGTGGGCCATCTTCGCCCCATAAACCAGTACTTCTTCCTTACGTTCAATGGCAATGAAGTTAATGTCTGGGTTGCGCTTGGCCAATTCCACAGAAAACTTGGCCCGTCCTGCTCCCAGCTCCAAGTGGATGGGATTATCGTTTCCAAACCACTTGCCTCCCCAAGCACCACGATAGGCCTGTGGATGCTCCGTAATATACTCTTTGAAACTCAATAATCTTTCTTTTGAACCCGGCTTTTTTCTTCTTCTCATAGTTCCTTCCTCGTTATGAATTGTTCTCAAATTATTATACCCGACTGGTGGGGGAAATCAAAATGTATCGTGCAATTCCAAATATACACGTTCAAGGGTCAAACATGTAACATTTATTGAAATACTTGTGTTTTATCGTAATATACATTTATAGGCAAAAACACTATATTAAAGGAGAAGTTATGCTAAAACGACTAATCGCTGTGACATTATTGGCTTCAACTATCTTTGGTACATTTTCGTTTGCAGGAAACAAGGAACTCAACTCATTATCCAAGTATGAGGGATATCAGGCTGATAGTTCATATCAATACCACAGAATTGGAAATGAGTGGATAAGAGCCAAAAAAACTGTCCTTGAAGGCACTGCTCTAGATGCACAATCAGAACATCAACAAGCAGGTAGTTT
Source organism: uncultured Peptostreptococcaceae bacterium (assembly GCA_964342805.1). Classification (GTDB taxonomy): domain Bacteria; phylum Bacillota; class Clostridia; order Peptostreptococcales; family Acidaminobacteraceae; genus CAYFHQ01. The sequence continues at coordinate 8,544 of CAYFHQ010000010.1, forward strand.
GACTGCTGCAATTAATGCTACTGATAATGTAACTTCAAGTGCTGGGGGTACCCTCGTCAAAAGAACCATTTATGAAATTGAACCGAATACGCAGGCAGAAACTGGTCTAAAGATGCTAATGAGTTATCCAATAGTTGATGATCTTCCTTCGTACAATGGTTACAAGGTTCAACAAACAATTGTTTTAGATTCTCGCAAGTATGAACCAATTGTAGTTAGTGAGGGGCGGGAAGTTGCGAAAGCACTTGAGCGAATTATAAATATTCCTATAGGTCTTGCATCCACATGGGCTTGGGTGCCTGCTCAGGTTCTTGGAATCAGTATTGAAACCACAAATTTCGGGAGGAATGATCGGATTACACTCATCCCTCAAACAGATTACTACAAGAGAATTATTGGAATTGAAGATAAGGATAAAAGATATCCAAATAGCAATTCTGAGTACATTTGGACTGCTACATCAATAAAAGCATGGTATGTATGTGATATTAGCACTCAAATCGCTCAAAAAGCTGTTCCTCCTCAACAAGTTCAGAAATGGAGTTACCCAAACTATTATTATGACCTCAATCACTTAACTTCTCAAGCTTATCAGAGGTATATTTCTGATGGATCGGTCTACATTGACACTGTTCAAGCTTTCAATTTCAAGGATCTAATTGATGGCCAAATTCGCTAAATATACTGTTGCATTCCTTTTTATCATCTTATTGTTATATCAACTCAATTACCAACACACAATCAAACGGTCAGTACTAGACAATACAACTATCGCTGTTTATGATCACAATAATAGGCTAGTTGAAACTTCTTTGACAAGCATGAACCTAAAGCACATGCTTCGTCAGACTCTTGCAACACCACCGCTTTTTTCCCAAAGGCGATTTGACAGAAGTGACTACTATATTATTCAGTTAAATAGCGAGCATGCAGGCTTGGTAATTGTTGATGGTGAAACAGTATTTATCAATAACCAAACATTCCGAATATGGAATAGTAGCGAATTATTAAATGCTATTAGAAAAAAATAACAAAAAAGCCACTTCAAATGAAGTGGCTTTTCAGTCATTGGTGTCCCGTCAGCGACTCGAACGCTGGACCCTCTGATTAAAAGTCAGATGCTCTACCGACTGAGCTAACGGGACAAGTTGGCTTATGTTGTTCGCAATGACTTGATAATACTAACACAGAAAACTGTCAATGTAAACCCCTTGACAAACATTCGCAAAAATCTAAATTATTCAGTTTATTGCGTCTTTGGTAGCCCTTGCTATTTCAAGGTTTTGACAGCTTTTTAAACGAGGGAAAAACCACATAAAATAAAGGTCCGTGAGTTACACTCACGAACCTCTTATTCATTCTATGGTCTTGGACCAAATGGGCCAAGACTCATCTTGTCGACAAAGTAGACAAGAATGATTACTTGATAAACATCTCCGGATTCTTGCACCACTTGAGTAGGAGTTCTTCCTTGTCTGGTGCCACCACGCCATTTTCAACGGCAATGGGGAGGAGTGTTTGGTAGTCGGTTAGGGTTTCGTATGGCACGTGCGCATCGGCAAAACGTTTTTCAGCCTTGTCGAAGTTGTAGCTGAAGATGGCCAGTACCTTGACCACTTGTGCGCCAGCTTCTTGCAGGGCTTCTACTGCTTGTAGGGAGCTACCGCCTGTAGAGATCAAGTCTTCGATCAATACAACTTTAGCACCTTGAGGCAGTACGCCTTCAACTTGATTGCCCTTGCCATGACCCTTAGCGGATCCTCGTACATATACCATTGGTTTTCCTAGTTTTTGTGCTACCCATGCAGCGTGGGGAATTCCTGCTGTAGCTGTACCTGCAATGATATCCACGTCAGCGAACTGGTCGCGAATTCGAGTAGCAAAGCCTTCTGCAATCTCGTCCCGCACATTGGGGTAACTCATGGTCAGACGGTTGTCACAGTAAATAGGTGACTGAATACCTGACGCCCATGTGAATAGGTTGTTTTCGTCAACTAAGGAAACTGCCTTGATCTCCAATAGTAGTTGTGCGATTTTTTTGTTCATGTTGCCCTCCTCAGCAAGTGATGGGGGCGGGCACCATTGCTCCGCCCTTTGTGGCCTCTCTGGACCCCTTTAAAGAGTGGTTGATCCTGTAGTCTCGCTACAGGTCCACCGTTCTATCGAATACCGCCTTCAGAATACCGGTTAATGGGATTCCAAATGAGGTACTCACCTACACCGTTGTCTTCCAGGGCACGGATCTGGGCTTCCACTTCCTTGTCACCATAACGGATATAGCCTTTTACCCATGTTGCCGTAAAGTCTTGAATCCAAGGGCGAAGCTGAGACGGTGTTTCCACATTTTTGTCCCGCTCGAGCGCATCTTGAATACCGGCGTCAATGGTTTCATATGGGAATGCGTCTGGCACTGAAAGGCCATAGATCCCCGGTCCGTAGTGGCTTGGGTACATCATGGGGCTCATGTAGTCGACCACGTGGGTCAAAGACTCCCAGTGCTGTCCAATGCCTACATCACCAATGGATGTGGCTGCCCAGCCAAATACGTCAGCGGACACATACACTTCTTCTTTAGACAAGATATCATAGGCATACTCGAGGAAGTTGTGGATGGTTTGCGCCTTGTTGTGTCCTTCAGGATTTCTGAAGTCCAGTTGCTTGTCTAGTTTGCTACCCGTTGCCGGGAAGCGCACATAGTCAAACTGGATTTCGTTAAAGCCCTTGGCCGCTGCTTCCTTGGCCACAGACACATTGTAGTCCCACAGGTCTCTGTCATGGGGGGAGGCCCAAATGATGCCGTCTCCACTCTTGAACAAGGACCCGGAGTTTTTATAGACAATGGCACGGTCAGTGTGTGCCACAGCGTACTTGGGTGATTTGAAGGTTACAATCCGAGCAATCATATAAATGTTATGCTCTTTCAGTTTTTCGATAACCGCTTCGACTTCACCAGCCTTGAAGTAGGACTTCTGGTTGGCCTTTGGCGAGTATTTTTCTGCCGCTTCCGTTGGGAAGAGCATGGTGCCGTTATCGTCCTTCACGTCGATGACAAAGGCGTTGATGGCTGTGCGATCAGCCAAGGCAATGAGGTCATCTAACCTGGAGTTGGTCATGGTATGACCAGTCAGGTAAATGCCCTTAACCTGGACCCTTGGGTTACTTTCATAGTTGGCAGTTGGACGGATATGGTCATAGTCCACGCCATCATAGGGCTTGTCGATCAGTTCTACCCGGAGGGCGACTGCTCGCTTGGCCTGAATCCAGCCCAGTGGCTTTTCATCTTCGTAATCATACTGAACAGCGTACCAAGTGTCAACACCTTGTTCGTCTTGTATACGCTCTTTTATGTATAGGGGGTCGCCCACTGGTAAACTGGACACTTTATCTGCACCGGTGTTCGCCTCAGCATAGACCTTGGCCCCACGCTTGCCAACAAAAATTGTATTGGCTCGGATTTCCTCTGCCTTTTTCTCGGCATACACGGCCTGCACCATATTCAATTTTTCCCGAATGGCCGCTTCCAAAGACGCATCAAAAGCGCTTCTGGATTCCTCCAGCCGCACTTCGATAGCAAACCTTTGTTGCTCAGCTGCTTCCTTAGCTGCTTCGTCGGCTGCTTGTTGCGCTTCCATGGACATTGCAAGCGTTCGACCGCCGATCAATAACAAGCCAATTGCAACTGCACCAATCAAAAGGCTTCGTTTTTTCATTTTACACCTCAACTCAAACTTTAATCGATAATCACTACCGATGACTCACCCAAACGCAACCAGTCCCAAAGGAATTTGGCGTGGGATGTGATGTTTCGTACGCACTTATGGCTGAGTGGCACGGTTCCCAGGGAAGCCGAGTACTCAATATGGCCCGGGTCAATTCGGTCTACAATACGAGACTCATAGACCGCTTCTTGAACCACTTCACCATTTTCGTCATAGACTGCGTCAGAAACGAGGAAATTCTTTCTCACAAGTTTATAGTTCACAGGCACGCCGTGGATAAAGGCCCCGCCATTAAAGCGAATGCCATAAGGAGCATAGCCTGAGATTTCTTTCGTGTAATCATCACGATATCTGAAAAAATCAACTTTCTGGATCACTTGGTAAGAACCTGAAATGGTAGGTTCAGCAAACTCATTATCCGCGCCCGTAGTTGCATAACTAATAGAAATGAGGTTCCACTCGCCGTCCACATAATCAAATGCCGCAACATTTTGATTAGTGATATCGACGGACACTACCTGGTTGAGTGTATTGATTGAATTCCGTTGTGTCACATATCGCTTTGGTACATAGTAAATACCCTCATAATCATAGGCATTCACCTTATAATAACCGCCCACTTCATCCAAAATGGTCACCATAAGACCGTCTTGCATGTAGCGGAAGTCAGAACTCCTATTGGGTTCCACATAGGCTGGTGCCGATTGGTAGCGCTTAATGCCGTGGTTGTCCACCGACAGGTTTCCCTTATACATGGGGGCACGACCATTGGCGTCCACCACGTTGTAAATAAAGGCTGTCTTGGTGTTGTCCACTGCGACCTTGAGACTCTTTATCTTTTCAGCCATGGCGTCCAGGCGGAACTCCCGTTGTCTTACAATATCTCCAAACACATAACCGAATTGCTGCTCACCCTCATGGAAGTAGTAGACCTTGTGCCACTGATCTCCATCGAAGTTAGGTACTGCTCCCCCACGGACAGTTTCGACTAGATTTAACTTCTCGCCGTAGTATGCCTTGCGAACAATCTCATAGTCCAGTGACGGACCCGATCGAATGTTCAATGCACTACCGAACACAACCACATAGTGCTTTTGTACGTCGTAGTCGGTATACTGCAAGTTTAGCTTGATTCCTTCCGGAACCGAGATGTCATACGTAACGAGTAACTCATGTCCATCCTGATTCAGAACGACGCTTTTGGCTTCTACTTCTTCCTTCATGTCCTCACTGGGTGTTACGGAAACAGGTTCTTCCGGATCGATCCCAATGGGCTCCACTGCAAATACAGCGGTGTTTGAAAAGACCAGTAGCAAGACCAGCGTTGAAACCCATAATAAGCGTTTCATACTATCCGCTCCTTCGGCTACATGAGATTGGCTGATTAGAATGTATAGTACCCTCCAATGAAGTGACCTTCTGGGATACTGTACTTGTCTGTGTTTTCAAGCTTGTCCATGTTCCAGTGACCCGGTAGACCAATGCCATGCATTGCCACTTCAAAGTAAAGCATTGCAATGCCCGCTTCGATCTCTTCGATGTCATCGTGAACACGATCGTCTCGTTTCATAACCAGTACAATTTTCGTTCCATCTAGGATAAAGCGCCAAGGCTGGCGGTTCCCCCAGGACGGAGCCAATCGCATGTAATAAAATACGTCACTATAACCGCGCTTGGCCAACTCATTTGCGTCGACGCTAGCGCCCCATTTACGAAGATATACCAATTCCTCAATGGAAATTCGACCACTTTGTGGCTCACTGGAGTACTCCGGCTTAATATGCGGGTAGCCCAGGTCCGTCAGTGGAGACACACTTCCTTCCATGTTGGTGTCATAGATGTTCGCCAAGCGAGGGTCATAGGCTGCCATACCGATGGCGATTAGACCGGTCACCTTCAGTGGCGAGTCAATGTGAAGCTTTTGCTTGATTTCTTCCCCTCGTTCACCATCTAGCCAACATGTACCAATTTCTTCCTTGGTCAGATTTAAAATTAACCACTCCCCAGCATAACCAGCAACCTTGTGGCCGTTTTCACCTTCAGTTGCCATTACCACCAAGTAATGTGGCGCTTCAATCATTACGCCGTTGTATCCTGCGATACCTGTCAGATTCTTAGCGACATCTTCGCCATTTTCCATAAACATAAAATCTACGTTAATGCTATCTGCTGGTTTCGGACATTCATCCGTCAATTTCATGATTGTTGCAATTTGTGCTGCGCTAAGTGCCTTGTCCTTGTACTCCCGTACTGAACGTCTCTTTTCAAAGACTTTGAGCATTTTCATCCAAATAACCTCCCGCTGGTTCTAAGTTGACCAGTTTTTTATCTCTTTATTATAGCACAGGTTTCCAGCAACATTATAGCATAGGATACCGCTATTTTACTCATGTAGGCCGTTTACAATTCCATTACATTCCATTCTTTCTAGGTGCACATCAACCTCCTTTTGGTTCATTATTCCCAAACCAAGATTTGGGGTTCTGCCTTACTACTTACCTACCCGAAATCTACTTCCAGTATTGTCCTGTCACCGACTTGTAATAGTCCATTTTGGTAGACATTTGGGTATAGGTGTCAGTAACAAGACATTGAGGAGGTTCATATGCGTATACGTTTTTTAGGAGCAACAGGACAAGTGACCGGGTCCAACTATCATGTGGAAGTGAACGACCATACCTTCGCCGTGGATTGCGGCCTCTACCAGGGAACCACTTTCGAGGAAAAGCAAAACCGAGAACCCTTCCAGTACAATCCCAGCGACCTGGATTTCCTCATTTTGACCCACGCCCACATCGACCATAGCGGGCGGATTCCTTTGTTAGTAAAGGAAGGCTTTCGCGGGCGCATCTACTGCACCCGTCCCACTGCTGAACTGGCCAATATTCTCCTCCAGGACAGTGGCAAGATCAGTGAGGCAGAAGCCGAATGGGAAAATAAAAAACGCGAACGGGCAGGCCTAGAGAAAGTACGCCCCCTTTACACCCAGGACGATGCGCTTGAAGCCCTGGCTTATCTAAATCCCGTGGACTATGACACTTGGATTGAAATTGGTCATGACCTCCTGATCCAGTTTAAGGACGCCGGCCACCTCCTGGGATCCGCCTTCATTGAGGTCCGCCTTAAAGAGAACGGCAAATGGCGCCAGGCCGTTTTTAGCGGTGACCTGGGAACGGGAAGCAACCCCCTCCTGCCACCCCCCATCCGGCCTGAAAAGGCGGACATTCTTATTGTGGAGTCCACCTATGGCAACCGGCTCCACAAGGACATGGAACTCAGGGGCCAGCGGCTGGGCGAGGCCATTCTCAAGACAGTCCGCCGGGGTGGAACAGTGATCATTCCAGCCTTCGCGGTGGGACGAACCCAAGAGGTCCTCTATGAACTCAAAAACTTCATGGCCACCCATCCAGACGGCCATGAATTGACCAGTATCCCCATATATATTGACAGTCCCCTGGCCATCGACGCCACGGCCATTTTTAAACATAACTACGCCTATCTGAAACCGACCATTGTAGAACAATTTGAAAGTGGCAACAACCCCATTGGGTTTTCAAACCTCCACATTGTGAGGGACATGTCCTATTCCATCATGCTTAATAAGGACACCAAGGCCAAGGTGGTGGTCAGTGCCAGTGGCATGTGTGACGCTGGGCGGATTAAGCACCACCTCAAGCACCAGCTTTGGAAGGACAATAACACGGTAATTTTCATTGGCTATCAGGGGGAAGGGACCCTGGGACGGGCCATTAAAACCGGCAAGAGCCCTGTGGTGATCCTCGGGGAGACCGTCAAGATTGCCAGCGACGTGGTGGACATACCAGGCTTTTCTGGCCATGCTGACGCCGGCCAGCTGATCGACTGGTGCCGAGGGATCAAAGAGACGCCCAAACACGTCTTTATCATCCATGGAGAACCCGACGCGTCCAAGGCCCTCCAGGAAAAAATGAGTCACGACCTCCGCTGGGAGGCAACCATCCCGAAAGCCGACGAAATGGTTGAGATTTAGAAGGGGGTAAGAGGGCCAGCCAGGTCAAATCGTGTCTAATCCTTCGCCCTCCGAAGAAAACCCTTTACAGGTCAGAAAGGGTTTTGATATACTTAGTTGCATGTGCAACTAAGTGATCAAAAACCTTACAAGGAGACCATATATGAGAGCCAATGCAACTGCCCATAGTGAACGCCTGGGCACAGAACCCATTAAGAAACTCTTGGTCAGCATGTCCCTACCGGCGACTGTGGCCATGATCGTCAACGCCCTTTACAACCTGGTAGACACCATCGTCGTCGGACGGGGTGTAGGTGCCCTGGCCATTGGTGGCCTGGCCATTTCCTTCCCCATCCAGATGTTCATCATGGCCATTGCCCAGATGATCGGGATTGGGGCAGCCTCCATGATTTCCCGCCAACTGGGCCAGGGAGACGTGGAAAAGGCCGACCAAACCGCCGGTAACGCCTACATTGCCATTGTTGTCCTCGGTGTCATTACCATGGTCGTGGGCCTCAACTACTTAGAGCCCCTGCTACGGATTTTTGGCGCGACGGACACCCTCTTACCCTATGCCATGGAGTATATGGAAGTCATTTTGATTGGTAGTGTTTTCTACATGTTTGCCGTTGCCTCCAACAGCCTTATTCGAGCTGAAGGCAATGCCATTGTGGCCATGGTGACCATGTTCATTGGTACAGGGCTCAATATTATCCTTGACCCAATCTTCGTCTTTGTCTTTGATATGGGCATTAAGGGGGCTGCCTGGGCAACAATTATCTCCCAGTTTATGTCCTTTGCCTTTGTAATGATTTATATTTACAGTGGTCGGTCCAGCCTCAAGGTCATGCCCCACCACCTGATTCCCCACAGAGAACTCATGCGGGAAATGTTTGCAGTGGGTGCTCCAGCCTTTGCCCGCCAAGTGGGCGGCAGTGCCCTGGCCATTATCGTAAACAACTCCTTGGGCTACTATGGCGGCGACATTGCCATTACTGCCTTTGGGGTGGTCAACCGGGTTATGATGTTTATCTTCATGCCACTCTTCGGGGTGGTCCAAGGCTTCCAGCCCATTGCCGGCTACAACTACGGGGCCAAGCTCTTTGACCGGGTGAAAGAAGTCATAAAGCTATCCATGCAGTACACCACCGTTTACATGGTGGGAGGCTGGCTCCTCATTCTCTTGGGTGCAGACTTTGTCATCCGGGTCTTCACCACTGACCCAGACGTAATCGCCCTGGGGGCCCAGGCCATGCGGATCGTTCTTTTCGCCGTGCCGGTCATCGGTGTCCAGATCATCGGTTCCTCAGTCTTCCAGGCCTTTGGTAAGGCCATGCCAGCCATGGTCTTGACCCTGTTGAGACAGTTCATTATCCTAATCCCACTCCTCTTGATCCTGCCAAGGATTGGAGACCTGGGACTCTTGGGTATTTGGCTCGCCTATCCCATTTCTGATGTGGCGTCCACCTTTGTCAGTGTCTTCATGCTCCGCAAGGAAATGCACCTCCTTGAGCCGGACAAGGCACAAGCATAACAACAAAAACCCGTCAACAAGGCTCGAGTCATGTTGACGGGTTTTCTTTATGGTTTTGTAAGGTACTCTTTTTAATAGTCTACCTCTTTTTAGTAATGCACTTCTTTCAAGAAGAGACCCTTGGGATCTGCAGTAACCCCGCACTTGGACCGATCCTTGGCTGCAATCATTTCCGTTACAGACTCCACCTTGCGTTCCCCTGCACCAATTTCCAGAAGAACACCCACCATACGGCGGACCTGGTTGTGGAGGAAACCTTCGCCCTTAATGTCGATATAAAGCTTGGTTCCCTGGCGGATAATTTCAATGGACTCTACCTTGCGGACCATGGACTTCTTCTTGGACTTGGCCGTCGTAAAGGTGGTAAAGTCATGCTCACCTACAAAAAGTTGAGCTGCTTCCTTCATAGCCTCGTCGTCCATCTTGCGGGTCTCAAGGACATGGGTCTTCCGCTGGAAGGGGTCCACATAAGAAGCATTCCAAACTTGGTAGCGGTAGGTCTTGCCCTTGGCATTGTAGCGGGAGTGGAATTTGTCATCCACCTGCTTTACCCGGGTAATTCGAATATCTTCGGGTAAGTACTGGTTAAGGTGGCGCTGTACACTCTTAGAAGTCAGTTGCTCCTTGCAATGGAAGTGGGCCACCTGGTTGTAGGCGTGTACCCCTGCGTCTGTGCGGGAAGCTCCTGGGACCTCTACTCGTTCGTCAGCCAGGGTAATAATGGCCAACTCAATTTTCCCTTGAATGGTCATGTCTGTGTGTCCTAGACGCTGCCACCCCTTGTAGCGGGCACCGTCATAGGTAATATCCAGTCTATACGTAGGCATTGTTTTTCCTTTCCACTTTTGATTTCCATTTTGATATACTATTGGTAAAGAAGGAGGGATGTAGATGAAAGGTCGTATTTTAGTACTTGTCACCGGAAGCTCCACCGTGTCCACGGGATTTGGCACCGCCCCCGCAGGGCTCAATGTCTTTTCCTTGGTCGAAGCCATCGATCCAGCGATCCGAGCCGGCTGGACCATTCACTATACCTCACTTCACGGATCAACTCCCACCTGCCAGGACGGCTGTTTCCACCTCCTGGGTGAAGTGGACAGGGACTACTACGAGTCCTATGTGGAAGACAATCCTAACTACTTGCTGCCAACTGACTTGGCCAGCTTAACAGAAGAAAAATTGCAACCCTTCGTTGGCCTCCTGATTCCTGACGGCCTAGGTTGCATTGATGATATGCCCAATCATACCGCTTTAAAGCGTCTATTGCAACATTTTCACCACTATAAAAAGCCCATTGGTACCCTGGGCTTTGGAATAGCTGGTTTGCTTCATGAAGGTTATGACACCGATTGGCTCTTTGAGGGGTATGACATGACTACCCATTCTGACGAGTACATCGCAAAACTAGAACGGTGGGTCCTGGACGACGTCCTGACCTTCCACCTCAATGACCATATCCAAACCGGGGGTGGTCACTTGATCTACGGACCACCTGCCAAGGCCTTCCTGGTGGAAGACCGAGAACTCCTCACCGGCCACAGTGCCTACAGCGCTGCAGAATTTGGTCGACACTTCTTAAAAAAGGTGGTCCATTGGTTGGAACACCGATAAGTAAAAAGATGTGGTCTGGCCGCCTATAAAGACCGACCACGCAACCACGACTGGGTTAATTCACGATCTTGAATGACCCAGTCTTTATTTTGGTACTGACGGACCTGTTCCATCAGGAACTTCCATTTTTCATTATATGCCGTGTACACTTCCTTAGGCATGTCCTGGCCAAGGATCTTATGCATGAGGTGGAGTTCGGTACAGTACTCTGTGTCCGGTCGACACTTCATGAAGTTCAGGGTCCATTCATGGGTCTGGCCACCTTCTTCCCATGTAATCTTCAACAGCTTTTCATGGTCCGCTTCCTTGACCAAGCCGGCAAGGGTAATGGCTGGGTCCCCTTTGGATCGTAAGTGATAGGGCGCATCGATTGCCTTGGTCACTTGATCAAAGTCCCCAAGCCACCCCTTGGCATAGGTGGGGTTTGTGAAGAAACGGTAGGCACGACCGGGGTCGCAGGCCAGGCGGGTCATTTGATGTACAAACTTCATGATAGTCCTCCAATGTTAAGCGCCTGGAATGAGGCGTTTTTTGTATTCTTCTTTCATATGGGGTAAGACCACGTCCCAGGGAATCTCGATCTCCGGGAAGCCCGCTGCATAGGGGGCGATCTCATACTGGTCAAAGTAGATGATCAAGCCTCCGGCTGTCCAGCCAAAGCCCCGATTGTCCCCAATACCTTCAAAGACCTTGTCGGCGTCGTTGTAGAAACCCTCCTTGTTGGTCTTGAGGTATTCTTCTATAAAGCGGTCCATGGCCACCCGGGCCAGGGCCTGGTTGTCGAAGATTTCCATTAGAGCCACCCGGTTGCCCGTATTGAGGTCCAGGGTAATAATGGTCCGCCCATGGTTGGGGTGGGCTGCCCCCTGAATAAAGTTGGACACACCCAGGGACAAGACCAGAATGTCGTCATGTTGCTTTAATATGGACCAGTTTTGCCACACTTCTTGGGCCGGCAGACCTACCCCTGTGACGTCCTCTTCTGGGTTGGTTGCCGTGGTGGCATTGAACTCCTTGACTTCGTTTTGCCAGGCCTCCATGGAGGTGAGGGTCTCTTGTAGACTGGTGTTGAGTTCTTCAGCGGTCGGTCCCACAAATACGGGAATTCTGATTTCAAGACCCGGTTCTGCCTTATAGTTTTCCAAGATCATGAGACTGTTGCGGACCACCACTGTTTTGCCCGACCCTGGAACCGTGTCCAGGCGGTCCCCCGCTTCAGTGGAGACAAAGTGGACTTTGTAGTCTGTTTTTTTGTCCTCAAAGGCCCCCTTGGTGTTGAGCAGGTAGCTGTTTTCACTGGCCTCCCATGGGGCGATCCGGAGGTCCTCCATGTCCCACAGGCTGGCACTATACATTTCTGGTAGGCCTATGCGTCCCCCCATTTCAAAAACGCGAATTTGGGACAGGATTTGATCCGCTGCCCCTGGGGAGTAATAATGCATGAGGTCTTGCCGTAAGTCCTCTTTTGAGGTGTAGTAGGTGGGTAAAAGGGTGTAGGTCTGGGTCCAGTAGGGGGTTTCCACGTCCACCATTTGGGCCTTGTCCTGGCTCAGCTTAATAAGCTCCTGATACATGCCAATGGCGGCGACCAGGGCCTCCTGGGCACTTTCCCGGCTGTCTACCTGGCCAATGACCTTGCGGTCTGGCAGGGGCAACTTGGGGGCCTCCTCCTCTTCCACGGGTTCTTCCGCTATTTGTTCTACTTCTTCTGCTGGTTGTTCAACAGCCTCAACTTCTTCTTCCGGCTGCGCTGGTTCATTGGTTTCTATATGAGTGTCCGCAGGTGTTTCCTCTGCGGTTTGTGTGTTTTCTTCTGTGCCCTCTTGCGTTTGTTCGATGGGCTTCTGTTCTACTTCTGGCTCAACCGATGGCGTACAACCTGCCAGTAGGGCAGTGGCCACCAGGAGCGAAATCCACTTTTGGTTCATTTCAGCCTCCCATCTCTTCTATTATAGACTGAATGGAAGGAAATTGTGTTGCAGGTTGGTGACTTTTGTCACTAATTTGGTATTTTATGATAACCAGATAAAACACTTAACTCCCATAATATCCTTAACTTCCTTTATTACAGTAAGCATTAGGGATATACTAGTACAAAAGTACTGAAAGCGACCATGGGGGAATTATGCTGAAAATCGCAGTCTGCGAAGATGAAAAAATCTATGCTGATCAAATAAATAACCTGATACAGGAATACGCCTCGTTAAATAGCGTAATGTTTGATGTCCAACTCTTTACGAATGGCCATACACTCTTGAGTAGTACAACCAAGTTTGATTTAATTTTTCTTGATATTGGCCTTCCCGACTACAGTGGTATGGATATTGCAACCATGCTTCGCAACAACGGACTTACATGTAACATCGTATTTACTACATCCCACAAAGAGTTGGTTTTCCAAGCATTTAAAGTTAAGGCTTTTGACTATTTAGTAAAGCCGATTTCAAGTGGTGTTCTTACAGATGTAATGCAAAGAGTTTTAGACTCGCAAAGCAACATTGAAATGCCAAACTTAGCTCTGTCAGAACGTAGAGGACATATCCGCCAATTTCATAGTTCTGAAATCATCTATATTGAAACACACAAGCGGAAAGCTCTCGTTCATACCCTTGATTCTAAGTATGAAGTCATTGACAAGATCAGTGAGATTGAAAAAATGACAAAGACGCTTCATTTTTTCAGACCACACACAAGTTATCTTATCAATCTTGAGCATGTAAAGTCCTTTGGCAAAGGAATGATTACAATGAGTAATGGGGATCAACTTTTATTAAGTAGATTAAAAGAGAAGGATTTTAAACTTACTTTGAAACAATTTGCTTTACAAAGGGTCTAAATATGATTGAAAACACATTTGATTTCGTTCTATATATTCTTTCTATGTCTATCGGCTTGGGTTTCGTCTACTTTGTTTCAAAGATCATGCTGGACGAATCAAAATCTAAGACGCTCATTCGAATCTATTGGTTTGTTGTAGCAACGTCTACCTACTCGTGGTACATTGTGAGCAAAGAGAGCACAAGTATTTTGTTTCTTTTTCTATCTGCTGTACTCATTATTGGCGTGTTCAAGGGCAAACTACTCTCAAAGTGTTTAACATTGTTGATCGTTGTACTATCTTCATATCTCTTTGAAATGATCCTGCTACTCACATTTTCGCTATACAACCAATCAGGCTTTACGATCATCATAAAAACTAACTTTAGACTATATGATTCCATCGTTAGTGCTTTGCAAATCATTGTAGTTGTGATCTATTATTGGCTGGTCAAAGCAAGTATGCTTCCGGCCAAGCTCAGAATTGATGAAATTAGCGCCGGTTCACAGATTTCAATGATTGCAATAACTTCTTTACTGATGGGATTTATCATTCGAATCAATAGCTCTTTTAAAAGCCTCGAAACTTTAACCCATTCGCTAACTACATCTTTTCTCACATTAACCTTATTAATGAGTACCATAATCGCAACTGGGATCGTACTCATGATAGGAAAGAATATTCGCGAGCGATATTTATCGAGATCAAATCTCTTACTGAAAAATCAAATAGAAAGTCAACTCAACCATTATAATCAACTAGAAAAAGTCCTTGTAGAAACACGCAAGATTAAACATGATATGACCAATCATCTAATCTGCCTTCGACACCTTTTAGATACCAACGACTATCATTCTGCAATCAACTATCTTGATCAGGTAGAGCAACGCATTCATTCAATCTCTTCCATTATTGAGACGGGTAACACCATTGTTGATGCCATACTCAATGAGAAAATCAGCATAGCTAGTACAATCGAATGTGACATCCACTTCCATGGCTATGTCCCGGGTTCAACCTTTATTGAGTTAACAGATTTGTGCACAATTATTGCTAATACTTTAGACAATGCCCTCGAAGCAACTGACAGGTATGAAGGTGATCATACTCGAACAATAGAAATTATATCTAGAGTCGAGTATGGTTTATGGCTTTATAAGATTATCAACCCCTCTAATTACGTCTTGCTCTCAGACAGGAAGATGCCATTGAGTCAAAAGGCTGATCAATACGCTCATGGACACGGTCTTAACAATGTCAAAGAATCGGTTGAAAGATACTCAGGTGACTTAAAGTTATCTTATGACAATCACACATTTTCGTTAACTATTGCACTCCCACTAAAAGATCATACACCGTAAAAGAAGATATCAATTCTTATTGATATCTTCTTTTTTTGCATTTTATGTCATAAAAACTAACATAATATGCAAACTCTATTGGTTTCATGTCATGTAATCCATATAGTGAACATATCAAATCTTGAAAGGAGTATTCCATGAAATCAACTACAAATTCTTTCGATGTCCTTAAGCCAGAAGAGCTGATGAAAACAAGTGGCGGAGGGTCATTCTATGTTGCCATCGAACAACTAATTGAGTTTTTCACACAATCATCGTCTGACAAGAAGTAAGCGATTTTTTTAATCTACAACTAGTTAGTAATTGCCTTATGGCAATTCAGGCATATCAATATGCCTATATATATTTTGGTTCTAGATAGATAACCCGGGAAAATCTCATCTAGCCATTCAATGAAAGGAAGATAAAATGAAGCAATTTCAAGAACTAAACTCAGTGGAATTATCAAACGTAAACGGTGGTGACCTAGGTCATATCGCAGGCGGTGTTGGTGGTGTTATCGGTGGATTTGGCGTGTTCGCTTCCGGCGCTGCAGCACCAGCGGCAACAACAGTTGCTGCTGCAGTTGGCGTAGTCGGCACTGCTGCATTTGGCGCAGTGGCAATCGTAGCAGGCGTAGCTTTGATTGGCTACGGTATTTACGACTCGATCAAAAACTAACAAAAGGATAAAATAAATGACTTATCAATTGCAAGCACTAAGTACAAGTGAATTGTATGCCATTAATGGCGGAGGCATTGCTGACGGATTAGGTGCTATGATCGCAGGATCTGGCATTGGCGCTGTAGGAACAGGCTTTATTACATCTGCAGCTACATCTGGTGCTGCAACAACTGTTGTAGCTGGTGTTACTGCATCGACTGTTCTAGTTGCAGGTGCTGGAGTTGCTTTAGCAGCCATTGGAGTTGGTGCCATCGTATGGGGTGCTTCTCAGCTATTTGACTAAAAAAGAATGGAGTGGAAGTACTCTAACGTCACTTCCACTCCATCTTATACTTGCAAGGAGATTCAAATGAAAAAAACCACGAATTTTATCGTATATGCACTTCACTGTCTGTTCTTGACGCTCTATTCACTTCCTTTGCTTGAGAAAGAAGCAACGATTTCAAATAATCCTTGGATCGGCTCACTTTTTGCCTTTATGCTAGTAACGGTAATTATGCTTGTATCACTCGCTGGGACAAATCTTGTAAAGCACTATAAATTCTTACGTCAGTTCGATCATTACCCAAAGTATTGGTTACAAGGGTCAAATGTTAAAAGCATTGCATATATACTATGGTTTTTGGTTGTTGTTGGCTATAGTAACTGGGGACCACCAACTGAAATAGGCACAATGAACATATTTATACTTGGCTTAACTGCATCTGCATTCTTCTACGCAACTCATTTAAAAGAGTTCATTGTTCAACAAGGTGATGCATTCGTACTAGTGGATCAACATGCACAGCTGAAACCAGTCAAAATTAGACATATTAACGAAACTGAATTAGAAGTAATCTACTTGAAGTCTACCAAGGTCTCAGAAAAAAAGAAAATTACGAATTCCACAATGCGAAAATAACGCTACTATCTAGGAGGTAAAAATGAACACAAATCAAGAACTCCGAATGGAAAATATTCTATCTTTTCGCTCAAAGATGACACATACCCAGGTACAACAAGAACTAAATGAAATTGACAGATTCATTCAACTAAACAAACTGAGTAAATCCGGGCCTTCAGTTACTGTAACTTATTCTATTGAGGACCATGAGGGCCAACAACTCCTTGATACTGAAGTACTCATTCCTATCTGCGAGCACTTTACTGAAACAGAAAAATATAAGTGCAAGAATCTGTTCCATCTAAAAGGCGCAATAAAAGCACGACATAATGGTAACCCACAACTACTTGGGAACACTATCAATACTCTACTGCATGCAATTCATGAGAACAAGTGGCATCAACTCACTCCTGTCTATTGTGTGAACGTGAAAGAGCTTCCTCCAAACAAGGACTTTAACAAGATGGTAATTGATACTTACATCGGTGTGAGTACATCAATTCTATAAGAGCGAATATACGTGAAGGATAACGGCTATGTTCAAAAAATATCACTGTATTAAACAACATGACATCACAGATTGTGGAGCAGCTTGTCTAGCTACAATCTCAAAACAATATGGTTTTAAAACACCTATTTCAAGAATTCGAGAAGTTGCTGGTACAGATAAGCAAGGTACCAATGCACTTGGTGTCATTAAAGCTGCAGAACAACTTGGCTTTACTGCAAAGGGGGTTAAAGGAAGCCACGAAGCTTTCTTCAGTGACTTTCCACTCCCTGCAATTGCTCACGTGGTTATTGATAATCAACTTTTACACTATGTGGTCATTCACAAGATCACAAAAGAAGAAGTG
Source organism: uncultured Peptostreptococcaceae bacterium (assembly GCA_964342805.1). Lineage (GTDB taxonomy): Bacteria > Bacillota > Clostridia > Peptostreptococcales > Acidaminobacteraceae > CAYFHQ01. Next base: position 25,975 of record CAYFHQ010000010.1, read on the forward strand.
GTAATTGCAGACCCAGCAAAAGGTATTGTTACATATTCCCCCGATGAGTTTTTCAAGATTTGGACAAATGTCTTGATCATAATGACTCCAAATCAAACATTTGAAAAGGGGGATGAAACAACTGGCCTCTTTAAGCGTTTTTTAGGTTTGCTAAAACCCCAACGTCTTCTAATCCTTCATGTATTCTTCAGTTCACTCCTCTACACAATTCTCGGAATTGGTGGAGCTTTTTATTTTAAGTTCCTTTTGGACGACATCATTCCCTATAGCCAGAACAACACGCTGTTTGTTATCAGCATTGGCATGGTTCTATTAACTATATTCAAGATCATTATCAATGCATTCAGAACCAACTTGTTGCTCCACTTGAGTCAAAAAATCGATATTCCATTGATCCTTGGCTATTATAACCACGTCTTAGACTTGCCTCTGAACTTTTTCGGTACAAGACGTGTTGGGGAGATCATTTCCCGGTTTATGGACGCTTCAAAGATCCGTGATGCCATTTCCGGTGCAACGCTGACAATCATGATTGATACGCTAATGGCTTTTGCCGGAGGGATCATTCTTTACTCTTATAACGCTACGCTCTTTGGAATTGCAGTCCTTATGCTCCTGCTTTACTGTGCCCTCGTATTTGCTTTTAACAAGCCCCTAAGAGACACCAACAGAGAACTGATGGAAGAAAACTCTCAGTTAACTTCTTACTTAGTTGAGAGCCTCAATGGCATTGAGACTGTCAAGGCCTTCAATGCTGAAGGAGACTCAAAGTTTAAAACAGAATCCCAATTTGTTAAGTTGCTAAAAACCACCTTTAAGATGGGCAACATGAATAATCTACGAAACTCTCTGACCCTATTTGTGGGCACCGTTGGCGGCAACGTAATCCTTTGGGTGGGTGCCTACCAAGTCGTGCAGGGCAACCTCACAGTTGGACAACTACTCGTATTCAACTCACTGCTTGCTTACTTTATTGACCCTGTTAAAAATCTCATCAACTTACAACCCATGATGCAAACGGCAATTGTTGCATCTGACCGTCTAGGTGAAATTTTGGATCTGGAAATTGAGAAAACAGAGAATGAGCATAGAAAGATTGCACCCAAGGCCCTAACAGGGAAAATTGAGTTTAAGAATGTGGACTTTAGATATGGTACCCGTGAGAAAGTACTGGAAGGAATCAACCTAACGGTTACTCCCGGTCAAAAAATCGCCTTTGTTGGTGAAAGTGGTTCTGGGAAAACAACTCTGGTGAAATTGCTTATGAGTTTCTACCAACCTGAATCGGGTGAGATCCTCATTGACGATCACAATATCCAAGACATTCAACTGGCTGCCCTTCGCAGTCGTATTGCCTATGTACCTCAGGAAACCTTCCTCTTTAGCGGTACCATTGAAGAAAACTTACGCCTGGGAGCGGGTCCAGTGAACCTAGAGTCTATTATCGATGCCTCGAAAATGGCTCAGGCCCACGACTTCATTAACAACTTGCCCCTACGCTACAATACAAGACTGGAAGAGAATGGTTCAAACCTATCCGGTGGACAGCGACAGCGCCTTTCCATTACAAGGGCCATACTAAAAAAGCCTGACATCTTGATCTTAGATGAGGCAACATCAAGTCTAGACTCCACAACTGAGAAGGCCATCGAGCGGACCTTAAATGACTTGAGTGACGGTGTCACTTCATTTATTATTGCCCACCGACTCAGTACCATTATGAGATGTGATCAAATTTGCGTGATGGAAAAGGGCAAAATCATTGAACAAGGTTCCCACCATGAGCTTCTACAAGCAGAAGGCAAGTACTTCGATATGTGGAAGGACCAGATTTCTGAAAAAGAAGTACCCGTATCCGTTGAGGAGGTATGTGCATGAGAGTCGTCATCCATGACATGGCAGAGTTAACCGATAGCCGTGAATTGTTTTTAGCAAAACCGCATCCCTTCAGGGTTTACTTCATTTACTTGGTGATTGCCCTACTCTGTATTGCACTGGTCTGGGCAGGATTCAGCCAAATTGATGTGGTTGTTAAGGCAAACGGCACTGTACGGCCACTGGACAAGATCAGCACTCTGACCACAACCATGTCGGGAACCATTGAACACCTTTCTGTTCAAAATGGTGATTATGTGGAAAAAGGCAGTGTTATCCTTCAAAGCAACCTGGCTGATTTCAGTGTTGAATCAGAAAGTTTAGAAAGAAAAATTGCTGAAACTACCGAGGAAGTTCGTTTGCTGGAGCTCTTCAAAAACTCTCTATCTGCAAATGAAAATCTGTTTTCTACAACCCATACGGAAACAGAGGAAAACTACTACTACAAGTTCAACAAGTTCCTATTGGATCGGATGAAAATCAATGAAAACATTCAGCTATATGGACAAAAGCTTAATGAAGCCTCCCGGGACATTGCAGCCAACAAGGCCTTTTTACGCTCCATCGAATCCGGTAGCAATGAGTTTTCAAGTACATCCGCAAACTCAGATGTCTACCAGGAATACATCTCATACACCCTTCAAGCTGAATCTCTTAAGGTCACTCTGGACCAAGCTTTGGTTGAAAACCAAGGGCATAAAGAACTCTTTGAAGTGGGTAGCATCTCCAAGACAGAGATGGACACCAGCAACCTAAAAGTCGTACAAACACAAAATACCTATAACAAGTTGACCAGTTCAACAAAGTCGTCATTGAAGAGTTCCATTGACACCCTCACTTTGAATATGGAAACGTACAGAAGTGAACTCAGAAAGCTGGTGCCTGCAGATTTTGGGAATCAGAATGATTTGGAAAACGTCATTTCTACATTTGAAACCGAAACGACCATTGCCAACAGCACGCAACTCCTTGAACAAAGAAAACTCCTAAGCACCTTAAAAGAGCAAAGGAAAACACTGGTTCACAATATGAGCAAGGCCTCCATTGTGGCTCCCATTAGTGGTCATATCCAGCTGGTAAACGAGCTATCCATTGGAGACCGGGTCACTGCCAATACCAAGATTGGGGCGATCATTCCTGAGACTGCAGAGGTCTATAAGATTCAAATCTATGTACCCAATAAGGACATTGCCAATGTAGACATCGGTGATCGTGTGAAATATCGATTCCAAGCACTCCCTTACAAGGAGTATGGCACCCTAGAAGGGAAGATCACCAACATTTCTGTAGACGCCCAGTTTAATCAAGCCCAGGGCGGAAGCTATTATTTGGTGGAGTCGACTGTTGAGAATAGGCCCCTTACCTCCTATAAGGGAACAGAAGGACAAATTAAAGTGGGGATGGCCTTGGAAGCACAAGTCATTTCTGAAACAAAGAACTTACTCTTGCACCTCCTTGAAAAAATTGATCTATGGGATTAAAAAGAAGTCACAACAGCTTTCTTAGGCTGTTGTGACTTCTTTGCTTTCTGCCATGGAGATTTTATTGATCCTTTTGCTTGTAAAGTATCAAGCGAAATCCTAGCCATATAAAAGCACCTACCTGTGTAACCGTGGCCAAGGTTCCAACATAGTCTTTCACAAGTCCGCCCTTGATCAGGCCACTGGCCAGCGATAGGAACACTGAGAAAAAAGCGATAATGGTAAACCAAAGTCTTGGTTTTTCACCACCAAAAAATTGTAGTAATTTTTCTTCCAGGTCAATCTGTTCTACGTCACTCATGTCATACCCTTCCTTCTATTACCCTAATGCATTCCACCCATTTAATGATAGCAAAAATATACAGTTATGGAGAACTCGGTGCATATTATGTCGAATTTACCTACATAAAATGTCACTCGATCGCACACATAGTGCGGTTTCTCTTAGGCTTATTGGACCCATACGACAAATTCCCTTGCATGATTTGCAATTCAAAAAAACAAAAGCCCGGCAGGGGTATGCCGGGCTTTTCGAGGGAGTAACTTCACTTTTTTACAAATCCATTTTTCTCACAGGGGGGTGTGAGATTATTTCGAGGGGGTTTTATATTCAACTGCTAGCCATCGGGGCCAGCAAGTAGATAACGGGGTGTGGGAGGTGACCAAACCTCCCACGGATCAGGTTTTGGTTGGGTTGCCTTATCCTTAAGACGCTCTTAGTATACGAAGAAAAAATGTCTAAAATAAAGACAGGTTGTAAAGAAATTGTGAATGTCCGAAAATTTCTCAAAAAGGCCATATTGGGACTTGAACGGTCATGTTCTTCGGTGCGAAACCTCATTCTGGCTACCTAACTTGACCTTGAGCACAAAAAAACCGCCACAGACCTGCAGTGTCCGTGGCGGTTGAATTACTTTTATGGAGTTACTGGTTATCTAAAGGGTTCTTAGAATTCCATGTTCGCCATGCGAACGTAACCATCGTAACGATCCTTCGCTTCAGCTTCAGCCTTAGCAAATAGGTCGTCTGCAACAGCAGGGAACTCGTTCTTTAGAGTCGTGTAACGTGTTTCGCCCATTAGGAAGTCCTGGAATGCCATTGTAGGCTCCTTGGAGTCTAGTACGAATGGATTCTTACCCTGTGCCTTAAGCTCCGGGTTGAATCTCCATAGGTGCCAGTAACCTGAGTCTACAGCTTCCTTCATACGGTTCTGAGTTGTACCCATACCCGTCTTGATGCCGTGAGCGATACATGGAGCGTATACGATGATTAGAGATGGACCTGGGTAGCTTTCCGCTTCCTGAAGTACCTTCATGAAGTGGTTCTTGTTAGCGCCCATGGATGCCTGTGCTACATATACGTAACCGTACTGAGCAGCAATCATGCCAAGGTCCTTCTTCTTCACTTGCATACCAGCAGCAGCAAACTTAGCAGTTGCAGCAGTTGGTGTTGCCTTGGAAGCCTGACCACCCGTGTTGGAGTAAACTTCTGTATCGAATACAAGAACATTTACGTCTTCGCCAGATGCCAGTACGTGGTCAAGACCGCCGTAACCGATATCGTAAGCCCAACCGTCACCACCGACGATCCACTGGGACTTCTTGATCAGGTAATCTTTGTTGTTTTCGAAGTGAGCTAGAACTTCTTTAGCCGTTTCGTCAGCAACGTCAGACTTAAGAGCAGCTAGTACGTCAAGCGTAGCCTTCTTAGAAGCTTCTGCATTGTCCATACCTTCTACCCATGCCTGGAATGGTGCCTTTAGATCGTCAGCAACGTTAGCAGCAATTAGCTTTTCAGCTTGCGCCTTCATACCGTTACGGATTGTCTTCACAGCAAGAGCCATACCAAAGCCATACTCAGCGTTGTCCTCGAATAGGGAGTTCGCCCAAGCTGGACCTTTGCCCTGCGCATTCTTAGTGAATGGTGTAGATGGAGCAGAACCACCCCAGATTGAAGAACAACCTGTAGCGTTAGCGATCATCATACGGTCACCGTAAAGCTGTGTAACAGCCTTTAGGTAAGGTGTTTCACCACAACCAGCACATGCGCCGGAGAACTCGAATAGAGGCTGAGCAAACTGAGAACCCTTCACAGTGCCTAGTGCCATCTTGTCATCCTTAACAGGTAGGTCAATGATGTAGTTCCAGTTGTTTACTTCTTGAGGCACTTGTGTGTCAAGAGGCTTCATAACTAGAGCCGTGTTCTTTGCTGGACAGATGTCAGCACAGTTGCCACATCCTGTACAGTCAAGAGCAGAAACCTGGATCTTGTAGTGTAGGTCGCCCATGTCCTTGCCCATAGCCTTTAGCGTTGTGCAGCCTTCTGGAGCACCCGCTTTTTCTTCGTCTGTAAGTAGGAACGGACGAATTGCAGCGTGAGGACAAACATATGAACACTGGTTACACTGGATACAGTTTTCTGGTAGCCACTCAGGTACAGTAACAGCGATAGCACGCTTTTCGAATGCGGAAGAACCGTTTTCGAATGTACCGTCTGCCTGGTCAAGGAACTCAGAAACAGGTAGCATGTCACCAACCTGAGCGTTCATTGGACGTAGACGATTCTTGATGAATCCTGGCTCGTTTTCGTTCTTTTCTAGCGTTGGAGCAGCAGTACCCCAAGCAGCAGGAACGTCGATTGCTACAAGCTTGTCAGAACCAGCTTCTACCGCAGCATTGTTCATGTCTACGATCTTCTGGCCCTTCTTGCCGTAAGACTTCTCGATTGCTTCCTTCAGGTAAGTAACAGCGTCTTCCATAGGAATAACTTCTGCAAGCTTGAAGAATGCAGACTGCATTACCATGTTAATACGGTTACCTAGGCCGATTTCAGCAGCAAGGTCTGTAGCGTTAACTGTGTAGAACTTGATTTCGTTATCAGCAATGTACTTCTTCATTTCGCCTGGTAGGTTAGCTTCTAGTTCAGCCATATCCCACTGACAGTTCAGTACAAACGTACCGCCTTTTTTCAGACCCTTTAGTAGGTCGTACTGCGTTACGTAAGACTGATTGTGACAGGCAATGTAATCCGCTTCGTCGATTAGGTACGTAGAACGGATTGGGGACTTACCAAAACGTAGGTGAGAAACTGTAACACCACCGGACTTCTTGGAGTCATACGAGAAGTAACCCTGTGCGTACATGTCCGTCTTGTCACCGATGATTTTGATTGCAGATTTATTTGCACCAACCGTACCGTCAGAACCAAGACCCCAGAACTTACAACGTACTGTGCCTTCTGGCTCAGTTACGATATTCTCTTCAACAGCAAGAGAAAGGTGAGTAACGTCGTCATTGATACCGATTGTAAAGTTGTTTTTAGGCGCTTCATTCTTTAGTTCGTCAAATACACGCTTGATTTGAGAAGGCGTAGTATCCTTGGAACCAAGACCATAACGACCACCAACGATAGTAGGAGCAACTTCCTTATCGAAGAAGATGTTACGGATATCTAGGTACATTGGCTCGCCAATAGCACCTGGCTCTTTTGTACGGTCAAGAACCGCAATTTTCTTAACTGATTCAGGAAGAACGTTGAAGAAGTACTCTGGAGCGAAAGGACGGTATAGACGAACTTTGATCATACCAACTTTTTCACCTTGAGCCATCAGGTAATCGATTGTTTCTTCAACTGTCTCAACAACAGAACCCATAGCAACGATAATGCGGTCTGCGTCTGGCGCACCGTAGTAGTTGAAAGGCTTGTAGTCACGACCAGTGATCTTGCTGATTTCAGTCATGTAGTCATTTACTACTGCAGGAATCTTGTCGTAGTATGTATTACATGCTTCACGAGCCTGGAAGAAGATATCTGGGTTTTGTGCAGTACCGCGAGTAACAGGACGCTCTGGGTTAAGAGAGTTGTTACGGAAAGCGTTTAGTGCATCCCAGTCCAGTAGACGAGCGAATTCGTCATACTCGATTGTTTCGATCTTCTGAACTTCGTGGGAAGTACGGAAGCCATCGAAGAAGTGTAGGAATGGAACACGTGTCTTCACAGACGCAAGGTGAGCAATACCTCCAAGATCCATAACTTCCTGAACGGAACCGGATGCTAGCATTGCGAAACCTGTTTGACGTGCAGCCATAACGTCAGAGTGATCGCCGAAAATAGATAGAGCGTGAGACGCAACCGCACGTGCAGAAACGTGGAATACGCCTGGTAGAAGCTCACCAGCGATTTTGTACATGTTAGGGATCATCAGTAGTAGACCCTGAGATGCAGTGAACGTAGTTGTCATTGCACCAGCTTGTAGAGAGCCGTGTACTGCACCAGCAGCGCCGCCTTCAGATTGAAGCTCGGACACAACAACTTCGTTACCGAAGATGTTCTTCTTGCCGTATGCTGCCCACTCATCTACGAATTCTGCCATGTTGGAAGATGGCGTGATTGGGTAAATCGCTGCTACATCAGTAAATGCATATGAAACATATGCTGCAGCGGTATTACCGTCCATGGTTTTCATCACTTTGTTACCCATTGACTGTATGCCTCCTTATTCGTGTGATGAAATGCGTTCACAACCTTGTTTCTTCTCCTAAAAACAAGCAAATGAACAGACATTTCATAAAAGACGATAGTCGTACATGCTCAGTATAGTATATTGTATACAACGTGTCAATCTATTTGTATACCTGCATTCCAAGGAAAACGCAGGAAAATGACAACGTTTTCCGACCCGTGGAATTCCACCTCCAATCCGCTGATTGTATACAATATACACAAGTGCGTTGAATTGCTTCCTTTATATATATGGCTCATAGAAGGATCAATTATTTTCCTATTGGTTTATTTACTGAATAAAAAAAGTTTCGGTCGAAAATGAGTAGATTACCTTCACCCCTCCCCCAAGGGGTGTTATGCTGGAACGGAAGTGGTTCAACTTGAAAGGAGACAAGTCATGGCATATATAGAAGTGAATTTCCCAGGAGGCAAACGGGTAGATGCGCACGTTCGCGACCGTGTCATCTCCACTGACCAACCCACCCGCGCAGGCGGTGACGGTAGCGCACCAACACCCTTTGAGCTATTCCTGTCCTCCATTGCAACCTGCGCTGGCATTTACGCCCTTGGTTTTTGTGAGTCCAAGGGTCTTTCCACGGAAGGGCTCAAACTCCATATGGACCTGGTAAAGGATAAGGAAACCAAGATGATCACCGATATCAAGATGCACCTGGACCTTCCCAAGGACTTTCCAGCCAAGTACGAAAAGGCCATTCTACGGTCCATGGATCTGTGTGCGGTGAAGAAGCATATGTTCCAACCACCGGCCTTTCATATTACGGCTGAAACCATCTCTGAATAACAAAGGCGGTTAGCATGGTGTTCCATGTTAACCGCCTTTGTTCCAACTATTTTTGTTTATCCTTCTAATATTTGCTAATCTAAAATAGCAAAAACAACTCATTAGAAGGAGCGACCCATGATCAAACGTATTGACATCCCACCCTATGACAGTTATGACCTGTCTGCCTTCGTTGTTACAGGCGACCTGGTTCACATTGGCCACTTTGGCGGTTACTGCGACGCGAAAGGCAATCTACTGACAACTATCGAAGAACAAATGGACCAAACCCTATCCAACTTGGAAAGAGCCCTGGGCAAAATAGACCTGACCCTGGACGACGTGGTCAACCTCACTGTCCTGCTAAAAAACACGGACGACTTTCAAGGCATGCATAGCGTGTGGAAGAAGCGTTTTAAAGAAGGCCACTATCCCGTTCGGTCTGGCCTGTTTACGGACTTTGTCAGTGAAGACTGCCTGGTTCAGGTTTTTGGATTTGCCAGCTATTAAGATCAGAAAGCATGGATGTAGGCATAAGAAAAGCGGTTCGGAGATATTTCCGAGCCGCTGGTTTAAATGGTTTTACTTATTCCTTGCCTTGTATTTGTAGTTCTGTGTCTTCTTAAGGTTAATCAGTTCTTCAAATGAACCACGAAATGATTCATAGAGCAGTCTTTGGTGTCTCTTATGACCAATCCTCGTCATCATCATAGCGGTCGTCGTCTCGGTCCATATCGATATGAACTCTTGGACCCCGGTTACGATGTACAAGGAAGCTGGTTCCGATAGCTACAAGAATAAATGGAACAAGGGTAATACCGGAGCTAATGCCCAGTGGTGTTGTATGGGCCAAGGTAAATGAAGCACCCACTGCGATGGTCACCATAGGACCCGTTCCAAATGGATCACGTACAAAGTTATACACACCTATGCCTAAAACGATCAGGGGCCACAAGTTCCCTAGGCCGATTGAAACGATTCCCATATTATTCAGAAGTGCCAGTGCACCAAATGCCAAGAAGGCCAACCCGATTCCATATTGTCTATTCATTTTCATACCTCTTTCCAATTCCTTATCCTAACTCCATTGTTCCAAACCCTGCCACTGGTGTCAATGGATCTCAATGTCTTTTCATGGACCTCTCATGGACTTCTAATCTTTAAGGAAAATTCAAGGTCCCAAGGGGGTAAATCATTTGACATGACTTTCACAAGGACTGTAAAATGGTATTGATAATCGTTATCGCCACCAAAAGACCCATCGATCTTTCCTATTGGTTCTCTAACACACATAAATAGAAAGCAATAACATGCAGTCAGGATAAAACAATGAAAACATTTTGCCTGAGAGAAATCTCAGACGACATTATACACTGCCTTACAGAGGCACTGGACGCAAAAGACCCTTATACCTCCGGCCATTCCCATCGAGTTGGTGAAATGTCCTACGATCTAGCTGTCGCCATGGGACTCCCCCCATTTGAATGTCAGTTGATCCACATTGCTGGTCATGTACATGACATCGGGAAAATCGGTATACCCGATTCCATCCTACATAAAGACGGCCCCCTCAATGACGAGGAGTGGGCTGTTATTCAAAAGCACCCCCAAATCGGCCACGGGATCTTGTCCAAGTGTGAACGCCTGTCAGAAATCGCCCGCATTATCCTCCACCACCACGAACGGTTCGATGGCAAGGGCTACCCCCTTGGTTTGTCTGGCCAAAACATCACCATCGGTGGCCGGATCATTGCAGTTTGCGACACCATTGACGCCATGACATCCTGTCGACCCTACCGAAGTGCCTATAGCTGGCAGGCCAGCTATCAAGAAGTCATCAAAAATGCAGGAACACAATTTGATCCAGACGTGGTCAACGCTATGATCCCCCTCTTTCCCAAGTGGGAGCAGCGGTTTCATGGTGAGGGGGAGAAGAAGCCTTCTTCTCACATTGCCTAACATTCTATTGTTTACATAAGGAAAAACATGGTATAATCAGTTTACCAGAAGATGCATTGTCCAAGAGAAAGGGGCAATGTCTGATGGCCTATCGTAGGTTTTTACGTTACTCACCTACCTTTCTCTAGTCGTTCACGACGAAAACAAAACGTAATACGTGACAAAACACTTTCACCAATCAAGTACTATCGAGCAGTCTACATAATAACCAGTTGACCTATTTCAACTTAGTGACAATAAAAAAAGCGTTGCACCCAAACGGGCGCAACGCTTTACTCATTTCAATTATACTTACTCCCCATGATAATCCCGAACAACCCGGGTAAAACCATGGCCATAGGCCTGCTCCAAATAAGGTTCCACACCCCAGAACTGCTTAAAGGCCTTGTACTGGGCAATGGACTCCTTCTTGTCAAAGTCCTTTTTAAAGGCACGGATGAGGATATTCTTTGGTGTGTGCTCCATGTCAATGAACTCCAGCATTTGTACCTGGTAGCCCATGATTTCAAGGGCCATGCCCCGGAGGGAGTCCGTCACCAGAGAGGACATTTTTTCCTTGATAATCCCGTGCTTTTCCATGGGTTCCATGACTGGATTGCTGATCTTTTTAAAGAGTTCATGTTGACAGCAGGGTACGGCCAAAATCACTGACGCGTCCCAGCTGACGGCCTTGGCGAGCGCATCGTCTGTGGCCGTGTCGCAGGCATGGAGGGAAACCACCATGTCCACTTGCTCGTGGCCAGTGTAGTCCCGAATGTCTCCCTTGAGGAACTTGAGTCCCGTATAACCAAGGGCCTTGCTGACCTGGTTACAGTAGGAAATGACGTCTTCTTTGAGGTCAAGACCCACAATTTGCACGTCCATTTTCAACTGGTCCACCAGGTACCAGTAAAGGGCAAAGGTCAAGTAGGCCTTGCCGCAGCCAAAATCAATAATTTGAATGGTCCGGTCGTCTGGCAGGTGGGGAATGCAGTCTGCCACCATCTCCACATAACGATTGAGCTGGCGGAATTTATCATAGCGCTTGGCTAGAACCTTGCCATCGGCATTCATAACCCCCAAATGAACCAAGAAGTCATGGGCCACGCCTTCTTCGAGGATATACTGTTTCTTGCGATTGTGGGACAAGTCCACGGAATTTCTTGTTGGTGGCTTTTTCAGGATTTTCACCTTTCCATTTTTGCTCACCAAGACCTGCCAGTCCGCGTCAATGGAATAGACCATGGCCTGGCGGAAGTAGTCTTCCATGAGGCCGTCTAACCGGTCGCCCGCTTCTTTGGCGTCTAAATTTTCGTGGAGAACCTTGTTGTCGTAGTGGAGGGCTAACTGGATCTTTCGCTCTCCGCCGATCAAAACCGGTTTCACGTCTACCTTCTTAAAGGTCTTGTCGACCCCTTTTTTCACATTGGACAGGACCGCAAAGATAATGGTCTCGTCCTCCAGTACAGATCGAATTAATCGACTGACGTCTTCCATGATGGTTTGAACTCCTCTTTACTCAACTCTAGTCAAAATCTCGAACGTCCACAATGCCACCTTGCTTCATAGCCGGGTCGTTCAACAATTGTACCACAACAGCAGCCACGTCTTCAGGCTTTCTGAGGGCACCTTCCTCTTTAAATCCTATAAAGCGCTCTAGGTCCGCAAAGTCTTCCTTGCTGGACGAGCGGATTTCTGCTTGCATACCGGTGTCCATGATCCCTGGGCCAAAGGAAATGGCTCGAACGCCTTCTTCCCCCTGCTCTAGGCCAATACTCCGGGTCATCATGTCCTCTCCTGCTTTTGCCGTACAGTAGGGGCCCCAGCCGGAAAAAGGTCGTTTACCCGCTCCAGAGGAAACCGTAAAGATCTTGGCCTTAGATTCATACCCCGCCACTTCCCGAATAAAGGCGGAAGAAAGGACCATGGGCGCTACCACGTTGACATTCATAGACAACTGAATTTCGCCAGCTGTCATCTTACCCATTTCCCGGATGGGTTGGATCATACCTGCGTTGTTGATCAAGGCGATCTGGCTCACGGCTTCCATATCAATGTCTGCAAAAATGGCGTCCATGATATTGTCCAGCTGGCCGACGTTGTTAAGGTCTTCTACAAAGACATCGGTTCCTGCAGGTACCGGGTCCATTTCCTTGCGGGAGATCACATTGACCTTCCAGCCCTCTTCACTCAAAAGGTCCAAAATCTTTGCCCCAAGTCCCCTGGAAGCACCTGTTAAAATTGCAATTTTCATAAGTCACGTCTCCCTTTCCCTTTTTTCACCAAACATTTTAAATTTCTACTCTTTTTTGCGGGAGTCCCACAAAAAATCGGGTATAAACATTTCGATATTCAATCTATTTCATTATAGCGGTTTCCCAGCGCTTGTTCAATTTACACCACAATAGTGGTGTTTAAGGTTTTAGGCGAATGGGAATAAAAATGATATCAATACAGTTTCTCAATATATTCACAATGGTAACGTTTTCATGTTTGCCCTTTCACAAAGAGAACCTGGTTGATCGACATCATTTGACTACATAAAAGGGGGAATTACATTCATGAGCATCTTCGGCATTAAATTCATGAAACAAGTGCTCATGCGCAAGGTGGTCTACTCGCTGATCCCAATTATTTTGGCTTCAGTCTACTTCTTCGGTTGGCGGTCTGTCATACTTATGGCCGTTGTCACCGTTGCAGGTGTCCTAACCGAGTGGGCTTTCAAGCGCAAAGGCAACAAACCTGTTTCAGAGGCAGTATTCGTCACCGCAATCCTCTTCACACTCACCCTACCACCACAAACCCCATACTGGGTTGCCGTTTTAGGTATTGTATTCGGTATTGTTTTCGGTAAAGAAGTTTTTGGTGGATTCGGACGAAATGTCTTTAACCCTGCACTCGTAGGGCGTGCGTTTATATACGTCTCCTTCCCGAAATTCCTGACCATTGAATGGACCAAGCCATTCACAGGCCTTCTCGGGGGTTTTACCCACTATCTAGGTGAACCGATCGATGCAGTCACCACCGCAACCCCTATGTTGGCCTTTAGAGCCACAGGGGAGACCATGGACTTCACCAAGATCCTATTTGGTCAGATATCCGGTTCCTTGGGTGAAACCAGCGCCCTCTTGATTATCCTTGCAGGGATCTACCTGGTCTATACCAAAACGGCCAACAAAGAAGGAACGCTCGGAACCCTAGTCGGTTTCTTGGCCATGACCTTGACCTTCAACGCCCTGGGCGTTACCCAAGTTCCAGACCCACTATTCGGTCTATTCTCCGGCGGTATTCTTTTCGCCGCAGTCTTTATGGTAACAGACCCTATTTCCTCACCCAAGACCAAGGAAGGCCGCTGGATCTACGGGATATTAATCGGTATCGTCACCGTGGTCATCCGGGGCTTTGCCCTCTTTGCAGGTGGCGTCATGTTCGCCATCCTCATAGGAAACAGTTTTGCGCCGATCATTGACGAAACCGTGAAATACTTCAAGGGTCGACAAAAAGCAAAAGCAGCAGCGAAGGAGGTGACCTAATGGCTAAGAAGAAAGGGAAACCCATTGTCTTCCCTGTAGTGTTCATGGTCTTGGTTGCCGCAGTTTTCACCGGCGTTCTGGCTACCCTTAACGCTGTGACCATCGACACCATTCGCGAACAGGAAGAACTCAAGAAGCAAACGTCCATTTTGTACGTATTCGACCAAACCATTCCCGCTGACGCCGATGCGCTCGTTGCCAAATACAATGAGGTGATCTCCCATGGTTCCTCGGGCGACGTGGACTATTACATGGCGACAGTAGAGGGTCAAGTCACGGGTTACGCCTTTGAGTTTCAAGGCTCTGGCCTGTGGGGAACCATTTGGGGCTACGTGGCTGTAACACCTGAATTCGACCAGATTATGGGCGTGGATTTCATTAAACACTCTGAAACACCTGGCCTGGGCGGGCGTATCTCTGAAGCTTGGTATAGAGACCAGTTCAGAGGCATTAGCCTTGACGACGCCCAGCAGGAGTTTATTATCTACAAACCGGCAGCAGGCGGGAATGTGGACGCGGTAACCGGAGCCACCTTGACCTCGGTTTCCGTGAAAAACATGTTAGACGAACGTCTCCGTGAGCTGCTTGCCAACACGAAGGGGGCGATCTAATGGCTAGCAAGACGAAAAAGATCTTTACCCTGGGCGTTTGGCAGGACAATCCTGTATACCGTCAAATCCTCGGGATTTGTTCCGCTTTGGCCGTGACCAACCTCATGATGAACTCCCTGGTCATGGGACTGGGCCTCATATTTGTTACCGCCTTTTCCTCATTGACCGTTTCGCTCCTGAGGAACTACACACCGAAACATATTCGGATGATGGTCCAAACCCTGATCATTGCCGGTTATGTAATCATCGTGGATATCTTCCTAAGGGCCTACTATCCGGCCATGAGTGAGGCCCTGGGACCTTATGTTGGCCTCATTATCACCAACTGTATTATCATGGGACGAGCTGAAGCCTTTGCCCAGTTCAACACCCCATTTTATTCTTTCTTAGACGGCGTTGCCAGTGGCACAGGTTACGCCCTGGTACTCCTGTTTATCGCATTTTTTAGAGAACTCCTTGGTTTCGGCTCCCTCTTCGGCATTAACGTGCTGGGAGCTGGCTGGGTCAACTGGACCCTGATGATCATGCCACCTGGCGCCTTCTTCATGCTGGGCATTGTCATCTGGATTACCCATAGATACCTGCCAAGTGAGGAAGACTTGAAAGGGGGCGCTAAGGCATGATTGATATTCATCCAATGGTCATCTTCTTTGCGGCCATCTTTACAAACAATATGATTTTGTCCAACTTCTTGGGCATGTGTTCCTTTATTGCGATCTCTTCAGAGATCAAAACGTCTCTGAGTTTGGGACAAGCGGTAACCTTTGTACTGACCTTCACCACCCTGCTCAACTGGCTGGTGTACCACTATATTCTGGTTCCTTTCGGTCTTGAATACCTCCGCTATATCGTATTCATTATCGTCATTGCAGCCTTTGTCCAGTTGGTGGAAATGGTCATCGACCGCTACTTCCAGACCCTCTACTATGCACTGGGAATCTTCCTCCCCTTGATCACCGTAAACTGCGCGATCCTGGGTGTGTCCCTCTTCATGGTGATCCGGAACTACGACCTCATGCAGTCCCTGGCCTTTGGTGTGGGATCAGGCCTTGGCTGGACCCTGGCCATTGTTATGATGGCGGGTATTCGCCAGAAAATCAAAAAGAACCCCCTTCCAAAAGGACTAGAGGGGCCTGGTATTACCATTATCATTACGGGTCTCATGGCCCTGGCCTTTATCGGTTTCTCAGGGATCGTTCAAATTCAGTAGGAAAGGAGACGCGCCATGACAACATCCATATTTGCACAAGTTGCCATTATCAGTGGCATTTCGGGCGGTCTGGCCCTACTGCTCTCCATCGCCAACCGGACCATAGCCAACTATGGTGAAAAGAAAATGGTCATTAACGAGGAGAAAGAGTACACCGTGGAAGGTGGTGACACCCTCCTATCCACCCTGGTCAGCGAAGAAATCTTTATTCCTTCCGCCTGCGGGGGCAAGGGGTCCTGTGGTTACTGTAAGGTCCACGTCCACGAGGGCGGTGGCCAGTTTCTTCCCACTGAAGCCGGCTATGTGACGCCGGAGGAGCAAGCAGAGGGCGTCCGCCTTTCCTGCCAGCTCAAGGTCAAGGAAGACATCCACATTCAAATTCCAGAGGAACTCTTTAACGTCAAGCAATATGACTATAATGTGGCCCTCTTAAAGGATGTCACCCCTAAGATCAAACACCTGCGCTTAGAACTTCCTGCAGACAAGGAAATTCAGTTTAAACCAGGCCAGTATATTCAGATCCTGACACCCACCTACAAGGGCAATGACGAAGAGGTCTACCGGGCTTATTCCATTGCTTCTGCACCCAGTGACCCCCATGCGGTGGAACTCTTCATTGGTTACGTGCCAGAGGGTGTTTGTACTACCTACGTCCACCAGCACTTGAAGGAAAAGGACAAACTCACCATTGTAGGGCCCTTCGGCGATTTTTACTACCAGCATTCCAACCGGGAAATGGTCATGGTGGCCGTGGGTACGGGTATGGCTCCGATTATGTCCATCCTGAAACACATGGCTGATGAAAAGATCGACCGTAAGTGTACCTTCTTCTTTGGGGCCAGAACCTCAGAGGACTTGTACATGATGGACGAATTGGCTGCCCTAGAAAAGCAACTCCCCAACTTCAAACTGGTTCCGGTACTCTCCCGCCCCAGCGAGGAAGACCAGTGGACAGGCGATGTGGGCCGGGTAACCAACCTCATTCAAAAGTACATTGACAATGCGGACAACAAAGAGGCCTACCTGTGCGGTAGTCCCAAGATGATCGATTCTGTTGTGGTAGAGCTGGAAGCCAAAGGCTTTACTGAGGGAACGATTTTCTATGATAAGTTTGAGTAAGCGCACATAAGTCAAGCACTGCAGGTTTAGACAGCTGACATGTATGGTGCATAAGACCATTGATTTACCTGTAACTCCCTTCGACACTCTTGAAGGGAGTTTTCTTATGGTTAGACCTAGGTTGATAGGCTTCACTTGGTGAATAAATGCTATACTAAACCTAACCCCAATCGAAAGGAACAAGCATGAACCTATACTATACAACCATGGACTCTCCCCTGGGTCCTCTTTGGCTGGGAGCAACAGACAAGGGGCTCTGCGCCCTACGGTTCTTAGTGGACCCTGTTGAGGTGCAAACGGCGCGGGTTCTGGAAGAACTTGATCTGGACCAGGCCATCCATGATCCCCAGGACATGCTCTTGATCGACACTGCAGACCAGCTGGACCTCTATTTCCGCCACGAATTGACGGACTTCGACTTGCCTTTCGACTTGATCGGTACCCCCTTCAGGGTGGCCGTGTGGGAGGAGATGCTGAAAATCGCCTATGGCCACCTGGTTACCTACGGTGACATAGCCAAGGCCCTGGGAGACCCCAATAAATCACGGGCCTGTGGTGGGGCCATCGGAGCCAACCCCATTCCCATTATCGTCCCCTGCCACCGGGTGGTAGGTGGAAATGGCGCCCTAACAGGTTTTTCGGCACCTGGGGGCATAAAACTAAAGACGAAGATCCTACGACTGGAAGGTCTGGAGACAGACGGTGAAAGGGTGACCTTTCCTGATCAAGACCACCAGCTGACTTTATTCTAAACAGGAACACAAGCGCGACAAAACCCGCTCAACTTCTGTCCCAGTGAAATACAGAATCACAATGCATACATAAAAGGAAGGCAAAATGGATTTTAAGCAAATTGTTGAAGGCTACCGGGAAGCCATGGTAGCAGACTTGCAAAAACTCATTGCAATTCGAAGCGTGGAAGGTGCCAAGGAAGGCGACATGCCCTTCGGTGCAGCAGTCCATGAAGCACTGGAGTCAACCCTCTCACTGGGCGCGTCCATGGGATTTGGCACAAAGAATGTGGACAATCTAGCAGGCCACATTGAAATGGGTACCGGCCATGAACTCATTGGTGTTTTGGGCCACGTAGACATCGTACCCGAAGGCAAGGACTGGGACTACGACCCCTTTGGTGGTCAGGTAGTGGACGGCAAGCTATACGGCCGAGGCGCCAACGACGACAAGGGCCCTATTATTTCCGCCCTCTATGCCATGAAGGCCCTCAAAGACGCCGGTGTTGACGTCAACAAGCGTATCCGTCTCATTTTGGGTACCAACGAAGAGACTGGCTGGGCCGGCATTACCCACTACTTTAAAAATGAAGAACACCCCACAATGGGTTTCTCCCCGGATGCAGACTTCCCTGCCATCCATGGTGAAATGGGCATTCTGGTTAGCGACTTTAAGGCCAGTTTCGAGGACACCGTTGATGACGGTGGCATTGAAATCCTTTCCGCCAAGGGCGGCCATGCAGCAAACATGGTCCCTGACTATGCAGAAGCAGTTATCAAAACCAACGGCAAGGCCATTGCCCACATAGCTGAGGGCTACAATAAAGACCGTGGCGACATTATTACCTTGGAGGAAGACGGCGACCGCACCCTGGTAAAGGCCACTGGCGTTTCAGCCCATGGCTCCATGCCAAAACTGGGTGTCAATGCAGTCTCCCACTTGCTCTGCTTCCTGGACGCCCTGGACCTGCAAATTGGCGACGCCACCAACTTTGTCCGCCACTATGTCCGCCTGATCGGCCTGGAGTACAACGGCCAGAGCATTGGCGTGGGCTTTGAGGACCAGTACAACAAGTTGGTCTTCAATGTAGGCGTCCTCAAAATGGACCAAAAAGAAGCCAAACTAGGCATTAACATTCGCTATCCCATTACCATGAAGCTCCAAGAAGTCTATGACGGCATGGACAAGTACCTCCTCCACGCCAACTGGACCCACCGGGAAGTGGACCACCTGGGCCCTATCTTCCTTGAGCCAGACCACCCACTGATTGAAAACCTCATGTCCGTTTACACGGAAATCACCGGTGACACCAGCAAGCCCATTACCATCGGCGGAGGCACCTACGCCCGGGCAGCCAAGAACCTGGTCGCCTTTGGCCCCATGTTCCCCGGCCAAGAGGAAACTGCCCACCAAAAGAACGAATACATTGCCGTGGACGACCTGGTCCGTTGTGCCCACATCTACGCCAATGCCTTATACAAGCTAACCCGATAAGCGCCCTCCAGATGCGCATGGGCCTAGGCTTTTATCTGTACAACAAAACCCCCTTGCCCACCCATATGGGTGCAAGGGGGTTCCTATTTGACTAGAACATCTATCCATTTGATTAGAGCATGTATCCGGCTGCAATCACTGCGGCCACTAAGAAGGGAGCTGGAATCTTCTTGGATTGGAGGACAACTACAGTGAGGACAGTCACCAATAGATTCTCCAATGTAAAACCACTCTTCTGCATGAGGATGATGGCAGACACGGTGATCAAACCACCTGCTACGGCATTAATGCCCTTCAGGGAAACCTTGATCCCCTTGATCTTTTTCAGGTTTTCCCAGATGGGAAAAACAAAGAAGATCAATAAAAGACCGGGCAAAAAGATCCCCACACCTCCGGCAATGGAGCCCATGACCTGGTAGAGGACACCACTGCCCCTGGCTGCCATGCCGCCCGCATAAGCACTGAAACTAAACATGGGGCCCGGCAGTCCTTGGACAAGGCCATAGCCAGTCAGGAATTCCTGGTTGGTCATAAACTGTTTGACCTCCACTAGTTCAGTGTGCATGACCGGTACGACCACTTGGCCACCACCAAAGACCAGGTAGCCATAGCGGTAGAAGCTTTCAAAGAGGCCTACCAGGTGGTTGTCCCAAAGGAGTGCTACAGTCAAGGACCCAATGGCAAAGACCACAAAGGCAATGAAATAGGGCCAGGGTGGGTTTAACTTCACATGGTTCCAGAGGTTTTTCTCCTTGGAGGCCATAACGCTCACGCCCCCACCTATGATAAGGACCACCGGGAAGACCCAGGGTTCTCGAACCAAGTAGGTGGTCAGGCCACCGAAGAGCAAAAGGGCAACCGTTAACCTGTCCGTCACAACCTTTTTCCCGATCCGGTAGGCTGCTAAGATAATAAAGCCCACCGCCATGGGGCCGATAAATCGCAGGCCCTCTGCAGACACATTGGCACTGGCCAAAATCTGATACAGGAAGGAAAGACCCGTCATGGCCACCAGGACGGGCAGGGCCCATACCAGCATGGTTAAAAAGGCCAGGAGGGGGCCTCCTGTCTTATAGCCAATGGAAATGATGGTCTGGGTAGAGGTCGGCCCTGGTAGGACTGAGCAAAGGGCAATCAGCTCAACTAGATCTTCTTCTTGAATATAGGCCTTCTTGGTTACCAACTGGTCAGTGAAGACTCCATAATGGGCCGCTGGCCCCCCGTAGGCACCCAGTGAACAGATAAATACATCTTTTAAAAATCTTGACCATTTTACCTTGTGCTTTTTCACATGCACTCCTTTACATACTCAAAATCCTTTTCAGCCCAAACGATCCTAGCTGAAGATTTGCTCATGCAAATCCAAAACGGATTAAACCCTTGAAAACACTAGTTCGCACTTGATTTTTCGTCCAAAATATGTTAAAATATCGTTATCCGATATCGAATTTCGATATAACCAAAGTTTACCCTAGAGGTGGTCTTTATGCAAGATAAAATTTTGAGAAAACTCTTTTTAGGCTTTATCCATATCCACATTCTCCACCACGCCAAAGTGGAACCCTTTTATGGGGCCTGGATGATGGAAGAACTCCGGGAACATGGCTACGACATGTCTCCAGGTACTTTATACCCCTTGCTCAACAGCATGGAAACAAGCGGTTTGTTGACCAAGGAAGAAAAGAATGTCGATGGCAAAGTTCGCAAGTACTATTCCATCACTCAAGTGGGCGAAAGTGTGCTGAAAGAGGCCAGAAGTAAGGCATACGAACTCTTTAAGGAGATTAAGAACTAGGGTTTCTACCACCACATACCTTGAGGAGTGCCCCAAGGCTTACCAAAGAAAAAATTAGAAAAGACCTGAATGAGCTGCCAATGGGCTGTCATTCAGGTCTTTTGTGTTTGAATAGTTTGTGCTCTTAACAAGGCACTTGTCATAACAACTCTTGTGGTCCTTAAAGTGGTACTTATAGCGTCTCTTATCAGAGCCTAAAATGGCTTTAAGCTACAAGGCCTCTACTTTCAATGGGTCTGATTCGGAACGACCCAGTCCCAAGCGTGTGAGATTTAGCCGACTTGTTCACTTGCCTCAGCTGCGGGCGCATCGATATCCACACCCCGCATGAGCCAGGCGTAAACAGCAACGCCTAGGACGCCAGATATAGCGACAACATAGACCACTACGTCTGTCCGGAGCACTTCAGTCAGGCCGCCGGCGACCATGGACCCTATGGGCTGTGAGGCCATCATGAGGGTGCCCAGTACAGAACCGACACGGCCCATTTTTTCCAGGGGAACAGTCTTTTGGAAGATGGTCGACACACACACGTTGACCATACCCACAAAGACTGCAGCAAAACTCATAATGCCACCTGTAATGGCTATGATCTGGATGGCACCTGTAATGCCATCGGACTCAATGATTCCCATGAAGTAACCCATAATGGCCACAAAGGCAGAGGTTGCCAGGAGGCCAAGGCTGATCAAGTGCTTGGGTTTAATCTTCTTGGAAACTAGAGCGGCCAACATGGGACCGAATACCATGCCAAAACCAAGTAGGAAGTTGAAGAAGCCCAGTTGCTCTGGGGACACGCCAAAACGTTGTACCAAGGCAAAAGGCATAACTACGCTGAACATGGGGCCGAAGGTCATGTTGACCACTAGGGCCATGGCAATGATTGCGATCATAAATCGGTTGTTGATCATGAAGGACAAGCCGTCTTTAAAGTCGGCTACAAAGCCTGCAAGAGAGGGTTTTGTCTTGGACAAATTGCCCTTGGGCATTTGTATAAAGGCTTCAGAAATCGAGGAGAAGAGGAAGCTGATCCCGTCGATCACTAGAACCATGAAGATCCCTGCAAAGCCATAGATAACACCTGCAATAATGGGTGCAAAAAGCATAAGCATTTGGTTGGAAGAGGACCTGAATGCGTTGGCAGACATGAGGCGTTCTTTCTCAACGATCGAAGGAAGAACCGCACCCACGGCCGGGTCAAAGAAGGCGTTTACCGTCTGTAGGACAATGACTAGGGCGTAAATTTCCCAAACGCTCAAGGAGCCTTTTGCCATGTATAAACCAGCAAAGGCCAAGGTGACGATCCCGCTAATGGCGTCCAGACCTACAATCAACTTCTTCCGATCAATCCAGTCGGCAAAGACGCCGCCAATCGGACCTAGGATCAGTCTTGGGATGGCCCCAACAACTAAAACGGACGCAAACAAGGCTGCTGAACCCGTGGTTTTCATTACGTAGAGAGAAAGTGCAAAATGCATGAGGGCCGTCCCCAAGTTGGACACTAGGCCACCCATCCAGAGTAGTACATAATTTCTGTTCCTCAACAAACTAAAATCCATATCTTCCCCGTTCCTTTCACCAAACGATCATAAAAGTATAAATGCCAAACTGAATCATGTAAAACTTAATCTAGGCCTAGTATATCCTGAACCGTCTTTAAATCAATGAAACGTTAGCATATTTTTCATTAGAATTTCATGAGAAAAATGCCTTCTAACATTTGAAAACACAGGATTTTTAACGTTCATGTTCACCCTGTGCTTACCGGTGAATCACAAGATTGAAACTAGGTTTATGAAGGCCTAAGACAACAAGGAAACATGAAAAAAGGAGTGGGAATCTCATGTGATTTTCCCACTCCTTCTATAACGTTTTTACTGGTTGCCTACAGACCCTTTACAATGTCCTTCAAGTAGTCTGCAAAACCGTCCTTGACTTGGTCATGGCGGAGGGCGTACTCCACTGTGGC
Source organism: uncultured Peptostreptococcaceae bacterium (assembly GCA_964342805.1). Taxonomy (GTDB): domain Bacteria; phylum Bacillota; class Clostridia; order Peptostreptococcales; family Acidaminobacteraceae; genus CAYFHQ01. The sequence goes on from CAYFHQ010000010.1 coordinate 49,016, forward strand.
CTTCAAGAAGCCCAACTTGTCTCCTGTGTCGTAACGAATGCCTTCAAAGTCATAGGCGTAAACCCCTTGTTCTTCCATGAGGGCACGGATGGCGTCCGTCAACTGAATTTCTCCACCCTTGCCAGGCTGGGTCTGTTCAATGTGACCAAAAACTTCCGGCGTTAGGACGTAACGACCTAAGATAGCTGCGTTGGATGGTGCTTCATCGATGGCTGGTTTTTCCACCATGTCTGTAAGCTTATAGGTGCGGTCATTGAGTTTTTCACCTGCAATGATCCCGTACTTGTCCACCTGGGATGGGTCAACGGTTTGTACACCTACCACAGAGCAACCATACTGGTCATAAGCGTCGACAAGCTGCTTTAGACAGGGCTTGCCTGGGTTATGGACAATATCGTCACCCAGGAGAACTGCAAAGGGCTCATTGCCCACAAAGGCCTTGGCACAATGGATGGCATGTCCTAGACCCTTCATTTCCTTCTGGCGTACAAAGTGAACGTTTGCCATTCCAGAAATGCCTTCTACGATTTCAAGAAAGTCTGTCTTGCCCTTGTCCCGTAGGTTGGCTTCCAACTCTGGTGCTTTATCAAAATGATTCACAATGGCCTCTTTGTTGCGACCATTAATAATAAGGATTTCTTCGATACCTGCTGCAACCGCTTCCTCTACAATATATTGAATTGCAGGCTTGTCCACGATTGGTAGCATTTCCTTTGGCTGAGCCTTTGTAGCGGGCAAGAAACGGGTCCCATACCCGGCCGCCGGAATAACTGCCTTTCTTACTTTCACCTTGGTTCCTCCCATCACATCAAACATTAATTCATTTCGCTGAGGTTTGCCCCTTGCTCCTGCTGTTCTTTATAGGCAATATTTGTTCGATTGAGCTTGAAGTACAAGGAGTCAATGAACATCATCAGCAAACGGTTACCCAGATCAGGTTCATTCTTCATCAGTTGTTCCAAATCCTCTTTTTTGATGGAAAGAACTTCAACAAACTCGCTGGCAATACCCGTGGAGTTGTATCGTTCCTTGCCCCGAACCAAGAAGGTTTCCCCAATGACACCATTGGAGCATACCGTTCCTAGACGTACCTCTTCCCCTTGTTCATTGCGTTTGATAATCCGAACACAACCGTTGAGGATCATGTACATAACCAAATTGTCGTCACCTTCTCTGAAGAGGATCTCGTCTTCATTATAGGCACTCATTTGGGTAACTTGGGCCAGGTGGGCCAGGTCTGTATCTGTGAAACTCTCGAAATAGCGAAGCTTTCTTAAGTTGTCGACAATGACACGCTTGGAAATCTGCTGGTACTTCTCCTTGTCGATCTTGTAGATGACACGGGACACATTGTTCTTTTCCATTTCACGGCGGGCATACTCCCGGTTTTCAATGGTCATTTCAATGATCCGTGTCCAGTCCTTCTGTCGCTTCCTAAACTCGGTGAAGGGGTCCTGCTTGGGCAGGGCGTCATACTTGGACAAGTAGACGTTGCGTATGGATTCCCGGCAGCCTTCCACATTGCCGTCTGACAGGTACTCCAGAGCCAGGAGCATGTTGGTCTTAAAGATCTTGTCTTCCAGGTCGTCCCGGAGGAAGTCCCCTGGATATGGGGCAAAATCGTCGGGGGTTACCCGGTTCATGTTGTTGACCTCATATTGGGACTCGATCTTATAGCGTTGGTACATGAAACGATAGATATCTTCCCTAAACCGTTTCCAAATGGGGTGGTTCTTCTTTGGTGGCAGGTGCTTAATGCCCAGTTTGTTGTCTAGGAAGAAGTCAAAACCAAACATCTTAGCGTTGAGCAGGTAATCAATATCTTCTCCCCGGGTTACCTGAGGATCAAAAGGAACGATCTTGAACATGTTCTTATGGATGACCATGGCACCACCAAAGGCAAATGGCGTTACCTTGAGCCGCGGATCGCAGGCAATGATCTTGTCAAAGGCCTGGGTCTTAGAGCCAAAACGGTTCCAGAAGGTCATCCAAGGGACAATATCCACGTCGTCATAAAACTCGTCATACTTATTGAGGTAGTAACCCGCTACCCCATATACACCCTTACCATAAATGCGTCGCCCAATAAACTCCGTTGCCATGTCCACCCATTCGGTGTTTTCAAAAACTTCGTCGTCATCGATCAGCATGGTCACATCCGCCCCAAGGATGTGGGAGCTGAATAAACAGATATTGCGGACGTTGGAATAGCCCTTAAGGTTGAGCAACTCATTGGCCCGCTCACTGAGGCCCTTTTCCCGCAACATTTCTTTTATGTTTCTCAGGTTCTCTTGGGTGAACAAGTAGACATCGATATCCAGGTCCGCCTCTTCAACGATTTTGCGTACCCGGTCTTCTGCCTGCTTCTCCACTTCATCTGCCGTTGGACACACTGGAATAATCAACTTAAAATTCTGGTTTTTAAGTCCCTTTATACTCTCCAGCGTTCTGCCCAATGTGTCATCCCCATCCAAAGGTGTTGGGTGATCATAGACTGCATCACCTTCATGCCAAGGGTCAGCTTTTTCCCTCGACCAATACGTCGGAATAACCATGGTTACATTCATGAACCTACTCCTTTCGTGATCGTTGCCACAGTAAAAGTTTATTTCAATATACTATTATAGAGTTTCTCCACTTCTTTAATGGAACGCTTCCAGGAGAAATTCCCCAGTGCATAGTCGAAACAACGTTTGGCGCGTTTATCCTTGTCCGGGTGTTGAATTTCCGCAATAATCGCATCGGATAAACTGAGGTCGTCGTCTACCGGAACCAGGGCACCCACGTCGTCGGTTACAAAGTCCGGGAGACCGCCTTGGTTGGTCCCCACCACAGGAGTTCCGCAGGCCATGGCCTCTATGGCCACAAGTCCGAAGGGTTCTGTCCTAGACGGAACGGTGGACACGTCTGCAATATTGTAGAGGTCTACCAACTGCTTTTGGTTGACATGACCTAGGAAATGAACATTTCTTAGGCCCAGTTGGTCTCTCAGACCTGTAAGTTCGTCATAGAGCTCACCATTTCCGGCAATCAGGGTCACCACATCCCCGTCTAACTCTTCTTCATAGTGCTTGGCTGCCTTCAGGAGGACGTCGATCCCCTTGAAGTGGGTCAACTTGCCTGCAAAAGACACAATATGGTCAGCATGTTGTTCAATATCAAAGGTTTTAAGAACGTCGGCTGGTGTTAAATCCTTGGGCATGAAGAGGTGTTCATCATAGCCGTTCATGATCAGCTCCAGCTTTTCAGGTTTTTCTCCATAGAGTTCTTGGACCTCCCGGTCCACCTGCTTGGAAATGGTGATGATCTTCTTGGCTTTGGCCGCCCCTTCAAGGGCATAGGGGTGGTAGCGTTCGTCTTTGACAAAGCCCTTGAGGTCTGTCCCATGGGCCGTTACCACATAGGGTACGCCGGTCTGGGCTGCTGCGTATGGGGTGATCCACAGGTGCTGGGCATGGATTACGTCAGGCTTGAAGCTTTCCACTTCTTCCTTGGCCACCCGTACAAACAAGTCTATGTAAGCCTTCATTTGGTCGTCATTTAAGGCATAGTAGGTATTGTTGCTACGGGGGTGGGACGTAAAGCATGGAAAGTTAAAGGGCAGGTCACAAGTACTGCCGCAGTTGTCACTAAAGGTTAAGACACGGCTTTCAAAGCCATCATAGGTCATTTCCTTGTGTTCCGGATACACCACTTTCACCGTGTGTCCCAGAGAACTCAGCTCCTTGGCCAAATTCATCGTGTAGATGCCGCTGCCGGACCCTTCCAATGGAAAGTGGTTCATAATGAGTATTCTCAAAGCGATACCTCCAATTCTTGTACTTAGCAATAAACTCCTTCCAACTTCTCGCAAAACGGTGGTATTCCTGTACCATGTCTTCTACCCGATTGTAAGACAGGTCCAGGGCCTCAGGCAGGACAAGGAAACGATCGTCGTTCAAATACTTGGCCACTGCCGGTGCTCCTTCTACCAAGGCCTTGCGCTGTAATTCATGAATCTTATCCAAATTGACCCCATTCATCCAATTGAGGAAGGGGTTACGTCCAATCCACCCCAGACAAGCCCGATAAAACCGGTCCTTGATATTCTGGTCGTTGACCACGTCTGGCACTGTGGGATAATGACTGAAGGTATTGTGGAAGATCCGAAGGTCGATGTCCATGCAAATGAGGTCCTTTGATCGCTCCAGCTCAAGTCCCAGCAGGGTGTCTTCTCCCCGGGTCAGCACAGAATGGCCGCCCACGTCATAAACGGAGGAAAAGAAGGGTAATACTTTTTCAAAAATCGATAGCTTGATGGCCACATTCCCCCCCAGGATCTTGTTGGTCCTAAAGGGAACCCGGTCCTGGCCATACCGGGCGGGTACAAAACCCTTGTGCTGGTCGGAGTTCACCAGGAAGTCACACACGTTTTCCTTTTGAAGGCCCCGGTACAGCTTTTCCATGCCCTCAAAGGACATGGGCGGAATAATGTAGTAGCCGGAATAGTCACTGGTGGTAATCATGACCTTTTCCAACTCCAAGTACTTGAGATGTTCTCCAATGAAGTCGATCTCCCTTGAGACCACCCCACCATCTGTTTCCACAAGTAATTCCGGATACACGTCTGTGTCGATAAAGACCAGGACGTCGGATCCGGTTAACATGGCTTTCATGATGACATTGTTTCTGTTTTTCCCGTATGGAACTAAACCTTTTTGTGGTAGTTCCGGACAGTTGAGCAAGGTGTCAATACTGTGCCGGGTCATACCTATTTCATGAAGGGTTTGACACATCTCATCCGTTTCATTGATTCGGACAAGTTGAACGTTAATACGGGATTCCAGCGCTTTTACTACGGACTCGTCACACTCTTCTGCGTAGGCCACTACAACGCTGTATATGTCGTGGCCGAATTTCTCTGCGTTATCTAAAAATTGATCGATTGGTTCCATGGTCGTGAAGTGTCTCGTAATCACACCGAATGAGATATTCATGCTTTTACCCCCTTTTCTTATATGCTGTCGTCTTTATACCCGACTTAACACCAAATTAACAATGGCCTCCTCTATCTGCCTCATATTGGAAACGCTTTCATAAAAAAAAGCGCTAGTCCCAGTTGGATAGCGCTTTTGAATCATATTCTTATGGGTGATTTTACTTAAGGATGTGGCTTGCCACCATAAAATCGGCTTTAGAAGCGAGGGCACCCTATTGACTCAAACTTGACATATAGGGGAGGCGGAAGGTAAACACAGTCCCCTTGCCTTTTTCACTTTCTATGGTCATTAGCCCGCCCAAGGTCTTAACAGCCTCCCGAACTGCGGCCATGCCCACCCCACGGCCCGATAACTCCGAAAGGGTTTGGGCAGTGGATACCCGGTCCGTCATGATCAGTTGTAATTGTTCTGACCGGGACAAGCTATCAAAATCAGCAAGGCTCATGATTCCTTGGTCTACAACCTTATGGCGGATGCGGTCAAGATCAATGCCCGCACCATCGTCGGCCACTCTCAGTTCAAGGCCCCGGCCTACCAGGCGAAGGTCTACGGTTATCCGACCCGCAGGTGGCTTGTCCATATCCATTCGTTGGTCCTCTGTCTCAATACCATGGTCTATGGCATTGCGAAAGACGTGAATCAAGCTATCTGTAAAGGCCTGATACTGCTCAGGTAGGACTGCTATCTCGTCCCCTTCCACTTGGAAGCTTTCAATTCGCTTGCCATAGCGTTCCGCCATGGTATAGACCTTGTCTGGGTACTCCCGTAAGAGGTCCTTAAAGTCCGTTTGGCGGACCAGGTCAATATCCGCTAATATGGGGGCCAGGTCCTCTAGCCGTTCTACCTTTTTCAGGCGGTGGATGAGGCGGTCCACTTGGTCTCTTGTCACCAAAAGATTCTCTGTTTCGTCGAAGAACATGGGGGGCACATTGCCCTTGATCACATCGTAATCCTCACGGACGAGCGCATCCCATTCCAGCTTGGGCAGGACAGTGGCAATTTTCTGGTCCACATTGTCTCCCCCGTCCAGGAGCTGGGCGATTTCGGACTCCAATTGGTGGAGCTTTTCTGTCGTTCGGGCCATGGCGTAGGTTGAAAAAGTCCCTTTAAAGGTATGGATAATCCGGTACATACTCTCTATGGCAATAAACTTCTCCACCTCGTTGAGTTGGTCAAAGGAGGGTAGTTCCTCGGTCAAATAGGACCTGAAGTCCCTCATGATCCGCTTGAACTCATTGGTATTGGTCAGGACTTCCACCAGCATTCGCAGGGTACTTTCCTCTTGTTTGATCTGGTCTTCCAAGTGGACCCGCTCGGTGATGTCCGTCAGAATGACCATGACCTTGTGTTGGTCCACCTCTTGGATGACCTTGTATTGGATGTTCAAGTAAATCCCATTCACTTGGATTTCTTCCGGAAGAAGACCTAAAAAAGCCTGGACCCGGAAGGTGTCGTAAGAGGGGCCCTTAATGAGCGCCGTGATCTCCTGAAAAATGTCCCTTACCATGTCCCGGTCGTCCCCCAGTTGTAGGAGGGCGTCGATGGGTAGGCCAATCAAATTAGGCCCCAAGAGTCGGTTGCATTCTTTGGAATGGTGGGGTTCGATTTGCATGTGGTCATCCAGGGTCAAAAATCCTTGGTTGGAATTGTTAAGAAGCCTGCTGATGGACTCATTGGCCTTTCGAAGTTCCACATTTCGCAGGCGGTTGATTTCCGCTTCTTTTTCCACCAACTTCATTTCATGGCTCAACTGGACATTGCGAAAACGATTGGACCGCTCCTGGCTGTCCACCTGGTCTTTGACCTCCATATAGGCCCGGTAGTGGGCAAAGGCTTTTTGAATGGAACCCATTTCCTCGTAGAGGTCGGCCAAGGCCAGCTCTATATTGAGGACCTTGGGCATGAAGCCGTTGGCCTCAACAAAGGCTAGGCCCTCCAGCAAGATGGTCTCTGCTTGGTCGTAACGCCCCATGGCATGGAGGACCCGGCCATACTCTTCATAGACCTCTCCCTTTTCCACAAGCATACTTCCGTTGTCAACAAAACCCTTGGCGATTTTTACGTTGACAAGGGCCTGGTCCAGGTCCCCTTGCAAGCGGTGGATGGAGGCCAAGATTTGATAGAGAAGGACCCGTTCAATGTCCATCATGATGGACTCACATTCAGACAGCATGGTTTTCACCATGTCCATGGCCTCGTCTAGCTTACCCTCATTCCTGAGGATCAAAGCCAAGCGTTGGCCCACTGCATTGACCCCATTGATGAAGCCTATGCTTCTGAAGAGGTCTATGGACTTGTTGGAATACTCTATGGACAGTTCATAGTCCTTTTTAGCAAAGTAGACGCCACCAAGGGACATATAACTCCAGCCCACCCCCCGGGTATTGGTGGTCTTTTTATAGGCCTCACCACTGGCGTAAAAGCATTCTAGGGCGTCGTCATAAGACCCCCAGGCCATGTGGATATTGCCAAGGATGTCATAGGCAGAGCCCAGGTCATCCTGGCTTCCTACTTGAAGAAATCGGTCTATAGCGTCCGTGATCAAGGTGAAGGCTTCTTGGGTATGGGACTTCCACTGTCTGGCGTAGGCCAGGTTCCGCTTGGCCAGACCAATACCCAGGCTGTAATCCAGGGATTCAGCCAAGTCGAGGGCCAGCATGGCTTCCTCTTCCACTAGGGACAGGTTTTCCATACCGATGGTCCACCCATTGTCGATCCAAGTATGTATTTGTTTGATTTGGTCTGTTCGCTTGTCCTGTTTCAATTCTGACATAGCCAGCCTCCCCACACTTTTTTTCTTAGTATACCCCTTATTTATGAACTCAGCATGAAAAAAACAAGGCCTTAGAACAAATCCCTGTTCTAAGGCCTTGACCACGAGTTATATTGGGGTGCAGCTGGTGAAAGTCAAGGATTAGCCAACTTCGCTAGTGGTATGAATATGGACCTTACCTGACTGTCCCTTGGACAAGAAGACCCGCTTGGTATGAATGGCCAAGGCAAAAAGTCCAACAGCGGAAACAGCCAAGGGAATCCATAGGGGAGCTACGTCCATGACAAGGCCAAAGAGACCTTGTCCCAGGGGCATGGCAGCCATACCAACGGCCATCATGACCGTACCCACTCGGCCCAGTAGTTCTCTTGGAATAACCGTTTGCATGACGGTGTCAACGGCAATATTCCCGATGGAGACCACAATAATGGCCAGTCCGTTCAAAAGAAGCATGAGTAAAAATTTAGTGGTGAAGCCGTAAATCACAAGGGTGAAACTACCCAGCAGGGCACCTATGATCCCAACCATAATAAAGGGTTGGGCCAAAATGTCGTAGTAGACGATTTTTTCAACTGACATCTTTTTGGATATGAAAGAACCCAGGAGGGGTGACACCAAGGACGCTGCCAGTATGACAGACTCAAAGATCCCAAAATGGATGTCAGATATGAGCATGTCCACCTTGAGGATGTAGGGCATGGCTACTGAATACACTGGGGCAATGGTGAAGTTAAAGACAAGGCTGATTAACATGATATTCAGCAAAAAGCTATTGTCCTTTACAAAACGTACCCCTTCTACAAAGTCTTCTTTAAAAGCCTGAACCGTCATTTCCGAACGCTTCTTGACCACCTTAGGCAGGTCGATGAACATTTCCGAAATGGCTGATAGGAAAAAGCTCACTGCGTTGATTGTCATGATGGTACCAATGCTGGCAAAACCCATGAGCAGGCCAGCGACAATGGGCGAAACAATCTTTGCAAAGGTCAGCAGGGTGCGGTTGATAGAGTTGGCGTCATACAAGTCCTCTTTGGAGATAATAGTAGGAATCACCGTCGATAGGGCCGGGCCAAAAATGACACCCACTAGGGAGAGAGAGAGGACCATGAAATAGACCTGCCAGAGTTCCAGACGCCCATTGTACATGGCATAGGCACTCATGGAACCCACCAGCAAGGCACTAAACAAGTCGGAATAGACCATGATCTTCTTTCTATCAAACCAGTCGACTAAAACACCTGCAAAGGGACCCAGGACCAATTCCGGTATGGCCCCGAGTATGAGTATGCTGGCAAACAGGGTCGATGATTTATACTCATTGAGCACATACAGGGACAGGGCAAATGTCTGCATGCTGCTTCCGAGTAAAGAGACAAATTTCCCTTGCATGAGTAGCAAGAAGTTTCTTTGTTTTAGCAAACTGAGTTTCATAAGACGCTCCTTCTAACAGGTATCCCACCGCTTTATTCTTATTGAATAACTTGCTCTCTTTGGTCATGGTAGTAATGAATTAAGGCTCTTTCTTGAGGACTCATGCCGTCGGAAAGATTGTTTAGGCACTTTTCATTGTTCCTCATTTGCTCCATAATGCAGCTACCCGCACAAATGGGTAGACTGGTGCAATTCTGACAGGCCTTGTTATCCACAGCACTGGTATGAAGCCGACTATAAAAGGCTCCACGATTGGTAATCTGAGGTTTTCCATCACTTGAGATTTTCCCGATCACCTTGTCGTCTGTCATGTCAAAGGAGCAAAAGAGGATGTTTCCGTCTGGATCAATGGTATAGCCATGTTTATAGTTGACTTCACAAACCGCATAGCTATTCTTGGTTCTTCTATAGGAATAGCCCTTTTCAATGGCCAGCTTATATAGTGAATAGAAGCTGATGTTGTCTTTTGATTGGTGCAGGTTGCCAATACTCACTATGACATTGTCCCGATATTGAGGTTCTATATAGTCCATGACTTCCTCAACTTGTTTGAGGTTAGTCGGGTCAACATTCATTCTGTAGGTTAACTGAATTCCATTTTTCACGACCCACTGGATCCCACTCATGATCCGTTCATAGGTCCCACCACCGTCAAAGCGAATCCGTCGTTGATCGTGGATGGTTTTAGGTCCATCAATGGTGATCTGCATGGCATTGACGCCTGCTTCTACATATTGATGCACCCGGTCCTCCGTTAACAAATAACCATTGGTTGTCACGTGGACGTTTAAATATACGTCATTGTCGTCGCATATTTGCTTAATTTCCCGGGTCATTTCTATCACTCGGTCAAATTCTAGGGAGGGTTCTCCACCAAACCAGGATAGGTTAATGGCATCTACTCGCTTGACATAATTCTTTATAAAAGAAATGATTTTGTCCCGGGTCTCGTCGGTGAATGAGGAGGAGTAGTTGTCTTGATAACAGTAGGTGCAGTTCAGATTACACCCCATTGTTGGCAGAAGCATTAAGGTAAGCACACGGTCATTAAACCGCTGCTCATTTTCCTTATAACGTATGTAATCCAGCTCATTGTCTGTATTTTGAATGGCGCACTTGGACTGGATAACTTGAACGAGGTAATCCACTTCATCTTTGTCCCATGTTTTTCTGTTCAAGTCTGCCATTATATGATCGAGTTTGTACTGGTCCGCTGTGGGATAAACAAAGTACTTTCTATGGAGCAAGTTATACATCATTGACTGGCCACTTCCCAAATCAACAGTTGTATTGAATCTTGATGATTTCATGGTTCCCCCTCATTGGAAAATGAATGTGAAGCAAGGGCTTCACATTCATTCTCATTAGATAAACACATCTTATTGATAGACAGCTCACTATAAGAAGACTTCCTTCTTACAGACCGTTTTCCAGTTCACTTGCGTTACAGCAGCTAATGCCTTTTGCCCATGCAGAAGCTGTTTCGTCGTCACAGAACAGTTCAAGACCTTCATTTAGTGCATTGGCAAGTTCTTCAGACTCGATAACAACTTTGCCGTCGATTACTGAGTAACAATCTTTGTTTAGAGCCGTCATTTGATCTTTTTTAGTGTTTTCCATTGATTTTACCCTCCATAAGGTTCATAATAAAAATATACAAATTATGCATCACATCGAATGAGCACTGGCGGGTGCTCATTTTTTGGGTCTAATTCGCCCCAAAATCTCGTAGCCGATTCCCGGCATGTCTTCAGAACGGTCCACTTGGGCCTGTTCTTCCGTTACGGACACCTTAGCTTCCTTGTCCGTCTTTTTCTTTTTTTCCTTCACTGTCCCTCTCCTTTCATGTGGTTATCTATCAATCAATTGCTACCTTGGTTCATAGGGAGCAAATACATTGATCATGCTATAGGTTGTTTTTGCTGTTTCATCCTCCAGCTGCTGATACCGACTAAAGAGTTCGTCCAGTTCTTGTTTGAACTGCTTCATTTCTTCATCGTTGGCCTTAATAAAGTAGGCTTTGATCTTGTAAGGCTTGTCCCGATAGTTCTTAATATCCTTAATGATCTCATGGGTCATATTGGAGAAATGCTTGGCTGACATATCAACCTGAACATCGTTCTTCCTTTGTTCATTTTCACCCTTCAAGTAGTTGAGGATATCAATGTTATTGGAGGCCAACCGGTAGGTTTGCTGTAGCTTTCCTTCTTGAATTCGACTGGTATTAATCTCAACCAGACCCTTGTCTTCAAGCCGTTTCAAATATAGTTTGATCGAATACACAGGTGTTTTTAATTCCTCAGCCAATTGTCTAGCTGACTTTGGCGTGAATAACAAGGCAATGAGGACGTCGAGGGCTTTCCCATTCACGATGTCATCGCTTAGCTCACTCTCATTGATGAGTGACATATCATATATGCAAGGTAATTCAGACATGTTTTCCCCCCTACGCGATCTCAAATGCTTCCATGACCTGATCGATGTCCAGGTTGCCGATTGCAGCTATGCCGGCCCCTTCTTCCGTACAGGTACTACGAAAACTCTCGTGAATATCGTCCTTGTGTATTCGGTGTATACTTCTAAGCTCCTCTTCTAAGGAAAAGAACTTGCCATAAACAGCGTTCTTTCCAAGAAAGAGAAGGTGGGTCGCAATATCGCTAAGTTCCAGGCGACGCGATGTTTCTAACTTTCTTTTGGCCATGGCGATCTCGTCATCGGTAAATCCATTCTTTCTAACGTCTACGATTTCATTGGCAATGAGTTGGGCTGCCCGTTGGGCATTTTCAGGTGAACAGACCAGCATCATGCCGAAGGTTCCACACTGTTCATAAAAGTTCACAAAACTCCCTACCGTATAGGCCAAGCCATGGTCATACCGGATTGTTTTCATTAGCCTGGACTGCATACTGGTGTCTCCAATGATATTGGACATGACACGGACTGCATTGCGGCTGGTGGACACATAGGACGGAGACCGAAAGGCAAATGAAATGGCCGCACTTTTAGCGGACTCATTGGGATTGAGATAAATCCCAGGTTCTTCAGTAATAGCCGTTTGTCCACTGATGGTCTGTTGGTCCTTCCAACTTCGAAAGGCCTTGTAGACCAGTTCCAGGGTCAGATCATAGTCGATGTCACCGACAACAACCAGGACGGCATTGTCAGGGTTATAGGACGCTTGGATCACTTCTTGGAGTTGGTCCAACTTGGCTTCCCGGATATTTTCCACGCTACCTACAATTGTTCTTCCGACACCATCGGCGCCGTACAAGGCTTGAGAGCTCCTCTCCCTGATCTGATTGAATGACGAGTAAAAGGACACAGCCTCTTGTGTAACAACCTGCTTTTCATTTTCGAATATGCCTTCTGCAATGTCCGCAGAGGGCAAGAGCATGGAAGCCAGGGTTTCAATACTCATTTGTAGGGTGTCCGCCAAGCCGGTGATATAGTAGTACGTATATTCCTTGGTGGTCCCTGCATTCATTGAGACACCCTTTTTGTAAACTTTATTCACATTTTCTTGATACTTGTTTTTTTCAGTGTTGTCCTTGTTGATCATTAAGTGTTCAATGAAGTGGGAATAGCCACTGGTTTCAGCTGATTCATGCTTGCTTCCCTGCTTTACCCAGACCCCACTACCAATCATTTTGCACCCTGGTATCTTATGTAAAACAACTTGAAGTCCGTTTTCCAAGTAGGAAGAGAGGATCGTGTACATTATGAAATGCCTGCTAAACCAAGTCTGTTACAGGAATTGTACCCGTCGGATTGGTCCTTGGAGGTAATTTTCCATCTGCAGTTTGATTCCCAACCATACCACCTGTAGCCATAAGAAGTACTACCAGTCCTACCAATGCCAAACTTACTAACTTTTTCATACCTTCCTCCTTTTGTTTTGTTAACTATCTTCACATTTATTATAAAACCACTGGATTTAGATTGTCAATAAGGAATTTTACACTATTTGTGATATAATCGTGTTAATAATAATCACATTAGTCTAGGGAGCAAATTATGCAACTCACTTTAGGAAACAAGATCAAGCAGTTACGCAAGGAAAAACGACTTACCCAAGGAGAACTTGCAGGTGAAGGACTCAGTCGGACCATGCTCAGCAAGCTGGAAAACGACCTGGCAAAACCCTCACTGAAAACCATTGAGTACCTGGCCAGCAAACTTTCGGTTCCAGTTGCCTATTTCACAGACGAGGACACCCACCAACACCCCAGCACTTTTGATAAACAACTTGTACATATCTCTAGAATGCTTAACAAGTCTGAGTATGAGAGTATCTATACCTTTATTGAGGAAACCCTTTCTCAACACGAGCCGGACGGCAGTGAAGCAGAGGGCGTCCTTTTACTTTTCTTTAGTATTGCCTGCCAAAACACAGGCCGTATGAAAGAGTCCTACCGCTACCTTTTAGAAGCTAAAACAATACTAGAACAAAATAATTCCTTCTATTATTTAGCGAAAGTGCACCACCACTTAGCCATTTGCTTCTTTGACCGGGGGGACCACGAAAACGACGAGGAGCATTCTTTCCTAGCCATCCAGTACTTGAATCAGTCCCTGATTGTTGACACCATTATGGAAATGAACTGCTATTACAATCTGGCCTACGCCCGGATGCTGAGGGGTAAGTATGGGGCAGCCATTCTTGCTTTGGAAGAAGCCCTGGAGATTGAAAAAGAAAGAAAAACCCACAGCAGGACTGCAGATATCTATATGCTTTTGGGTTACTTGTTTGAAAAGAGCAATGACCACAATAAGTCCATAGACGCCAGCCGTGAAGCCTCCCGCTATTATGGCTTTGAAGGCAACCGAAAAATGCAGTTTCGATCCCTCGGTAACCTAGCCAACGTCTTCACTAAGACTAAGCAGTATGCCAAGGCAGTTCCCATTTACAAGGCCATCTTCAATTATGAACTCAACCATGGGACAGAACAGAGTATCAGTGAGTCTGCCAACGAATTGGTCTTGTGCATGTACATGAACAACCCAGAAGACGACCCAACCCCCTATTATTCCAGGGTCATTCCTTCACTACTCTCTGAACGAGACCAACAGTTTTCAAGCTTTGGACAGGCTTGGCTCCATTTCCAAAACGGTCAATTCGCTGACGCAATCACAATTTTAGAACCCTTCTTACACTACGACGAAAACCACCTACAATACATCGGTGGAAAACTCTTGACCGCCTGCTATTCCAGTGCTGAAAACTACAAAAAGGCCTTTGAAGTCCTCAGTATGATTGACTCACTCTAATAAAAAAGAGGTTGCTACAGAAGATTCAATTCTGTAACAACCTCTTTTCATTTATCATCTATCTGACGGGCCTAGATCCAGAACCAGCCCATCCGCTTTTCCAGTTCACTGGGATCGCACAAGCGCCACTGCCAGTCCGGCGGGAGCATTTTTCGATAATAGGTGGAACTATAGCGTTCGTCAAGGAGAAGGATGGTCCCCTTGTCTGTTTCGGTCCGAATCAGTCGACCCACCGCCTGTAAAACCCGCCCAATGCCCGGATACCCATAAGCGTAGGCAAAACCCGCATCTTCTCGGTCGTCAAAGTACTGGCGTATGCGGTCGTTTTCGAAGGAGACCGCCGGTGTTCCCATGCCTGCTACAGCCACGCCGGTCAATCGACCACCCCGCAGGTCTATGCCTTCAGAGAAAATACCCCCAACCACACACAGGCCCACCACCGTTTCGTCGTTGTCCTCCTGGAACTCGTCCAGGAAGGCCAGACGCTCCTGTTCAGGCATTTCCCGTTCCTGTTCCACAAAGCGGATATCTGGGCACCGTTCATAAAGGATTTCCGCCACCTGCTCCATGTAGGCATAGGAGGGGAAGAATATGAAGTAGTTGCCCGGGTGGCCCGTAATAAAGGTTTCCACGTATGCGACCATCCTGTCCAGGGTGGCCTCTCGCTTGGCATACTTGGTCGTGACACCGGTCGCTTGAAGCATGAGACGATTTTCTGGATCGAAGGGTGAAGGAAAGGCCCGGGTGGGGTCTGTCTCCCTGCCACCAAGAATCCGTTTATAATAGCCCAGGGGCGACAAGGTCGCTGAAAAGAAAATAGCACTTTGACATTGGTCTAGGCGGTCTGCCAGATTTTTAGACGGGTCTATGCAGTAGAGTTTCAGCCGGACGTCATTGCCCCGCTTCTCCACTAAGACCTCGTAGTGGTCGTCAAACAGTTCCACGATCCGGTTAAAACTCAGGCCGTCGAAGTAGAGGTCCAGGACCTCCTCTTGTTTTTCATGGTCAGGGTGTTCCACCAACCATTGTTCTGCTTCCGCTGTAAAATAGCGTACGGCCCCCACCAGGGTTTCTGGTAGGTCTTCTTCCACCAGCCGCTCGTCCTTTTCCTCTTCACAGAGCTTGCGGTAGTCCAGGAGGGCATTGTTGACCTTGTTGAGGGTCTTGGTCAGAGGCCAGTCTTTGGGTAGGCCCCGCTTCACGTCTATGACCTTTTGTTTACTCACTTCCGCTGAAAACATGCCCCTGGACCGGTCGACCAGATTGTGGGCTTCGTCCACTAGGAGGGTGATCCGCTCCTTGCTTTCGTCGAAAAAGCGTCTTAAATAGACCCTGGGGTCAAAAACATAGTTGTAGTCACACACGACCAGGTCGGCGGCCATGGAGAGGTCCAAACTGAACTCAAAGGGACACACATGGTGGCGCTTAGCCACTTCCTCCACTTGACGACGGCCAATTTGCTCGTGGTTTTTTAGCATGTCCCACATGGCGTCATTGACCCGGTCAAAATGTCCCTTGGCGTAGGTACATTCCTCTGGGTTACAAGCGGTACCCGGTATGAAACAGATCTTGTCCTTGGCCGTCAGGGTCACCGAACGCAGGTGCATGCCAGCGTCATGTAGGATACCCAGGGCCTGCTCCGCAACGGTCCGGGTGATGGTCTTCGCCGTCAGGTAGAATAGGCGGTCACTGTGGTTCATACCCATGTTTTTTACAGCAGGAAATATGGAGGACATGGTCTTTCCAATCCCTGTTGGAGCCTGGTAAAAGCCCCGTTCCCCCTTTTCAATGGACTTGTACACGGAAACGGCCAATTCCCTTTGGCCCTTTCGGTAGCCGCCAAAGGGGAAGGCTAAACTTTGGAGGCTGCTGTCCCTTAAGGCCAGCCAGTCCCGCTTGTCTTCCATCCACCGTTTATAGTCATGGACCAGGTCATAAAAAAAGGTCTCCAGTTCTTCAAACTGGAAGGTCTTTCTGAAACGGGTTGCCTCATAATCCTCAAGAGCCACATAGGTCAGTTGAATACCAATGGACGGCCGGCCCTCTTCCGCCATGACAAAGTAGCCATAACACATGGCCTGGGCCCAGTGGAGGGGGCGGTCGTCTGCCTGGAGTTCGTCCAGGGGCCTGGTGGTAGACTTTATTTCGTCGATCCAAACCTGGTCGTCCTCCTCAAAAACACCGTCTGCCCGGCCTTGGACCGTTAGCTCCATCCCCGCCAGTTCAATGGTCTTTTTCAACATGACCTCTGACTCGTAGCCAGGTCCCATATTTTTTTGTATATGCTGGTGGGCCCGTGTCCCGTCCAGGGCCCTGGTCCGGCTGGTAAACCGCAAGTCCAGGTCTCCGCCCTTACGGACAAACTCCACCAGGTTCCGGACCGATATACTTTGTTCCATGTCCACTCTCCCGTTTTCTTCCTTTCCATATTGTATCATGGCAAACATATGTACGGTAGGAAAATGACAGCAAAAAAGCCCTCTTGCCTTGGCAAGAGAGCTTCTTTGTTAGCTTAAGTGTTTATTCCAACCCTGCGGCAGATCGAACTGCTGCTTGGTGTTTAGAATCTTGTCTACCGTCCATATGTCGAGTACTACCTGCAAAGTGCAGGTCCATGACCCCATCTTGGCCGTTGTTCTTGATTTTATCCAAGTTATATCCTGTTCCAAACCCAACAGACCGACCACTCACCCAGGCTTCAGCTGGCTTTTCGTCTCGACCTGCGTGGGGCATGGCGGACATGGAAGCTGCAATGGTACGTCCATTCACAGTAGCTAGAACCGGGCGTCTTTCCCAGCTATAGGCACCACCCAGAATGTCTAGGATCACATTGGCGTCTTTTAGGGTCAGGGCTTCCACGTCGGCGTGGTTGGCCCCGTAGGTCATCATGACTTGATATTCCAGACCCGTTCCCAAGTCCTTAATGTCGATCACTGTACCACGATCAACCAACTTGCCCTTCACTTCACTCCACCAATTGAGGTATTCCCCAACCGTTCCCTGGGCAGTTCTCCGAGCAGTTCCCCGGCTAACAGGAATATCCTTGGCCATAAGGGTCAAGTTTTTTGCTTCAAGGACTTGAATGGTCTTCTGACCCACAATACCGTCGACAACAAGGTCATTTTGTTCTTGGAAGAGTCGTACAGCTTCCAGGGTATCGTCGCCAAAGTAATTGGTATACCCATCAACCACGGTCAGAAATCCGTCCTGAACCAGGGCCCTTTGCAGGGCAATGACGTCTTGGTGACGGGTTCCCTTCTTATATGTAGCTTTTACAAATGTATAGGGTTCATAAGACAGGCTTTCTTCCTTTAAAAGGCCTACAGCTGTCATTTTATCAATGAGTTCTTGGTCAATGGCTCCATCCGGCTCCATCTCCCAAGATTCTTGGAATCGCGTAACTGCCGCCTGCGTACGGGTATCTGTGTCTTCCTTTAAATCGTCCAAGGAATAAAACCCGCCGTCGTAGAGTGCTTTTTGTACCAAAATTTCTGTGTCTTGTGCTGTGTCTACTGGTGTTGTCTCTTCTGCCCATGTTGGCATTGCAAATAACATCGCCGCCGTGGCGATGATTGTGATGAAACGCAAATTCAATGATAGCCTCCCTTTGTGTAACCGTTTTTTTCTCTAATCTCTAGGCAACCCTTTACCTTTTAGGCAAGTCGTAAAGACATTCTATCAGAGACCAAGGGGGCAATGCCAGTCAGGAAATGGGTATTCATAAGGGTCAGGTTATGTAAACCGCCCAGGGCCTACCTTGTGGCCAGTGAAAAAAATGTCGATTTTTTTATCTGTCCTTTTTTTCACCACATAAAGAAAAAAGACACTGCCTAAGCAGTGCCTCTTCCCTAAAAATTTCGGTATAATTGCTAATCATTGAACGCTACATATTTTTGCTCTTTTTTGAGCACCACCCTTGAGTAAGAAGTGGAATAGGTATTGTTCTTTTCATAATAGCGTGCCAGGTTATATGGCCCACGATTATATTCAGATAAAATACGGTGGTAGTTTTCACCGTAAGCTTTTTGCAGGGTCTTAATGTACACTGCAGCCAGACCAATGTTGTATTCCGGCTCGAAGATGCGGTCTGGATCGTATTCAAAATCTAGATCCTCCGCAAATGCACTGGCCAACCACTTCTCGGTTGAAGGGATAATTTGCATGTATCCGCGGTCTTGTGCCCCGCCAACTTCAAACTGCTTGAAGTTGCTTTCCAGTTCCATTACCCCTAAGAGTAGGGATGGGTTTATATCAAATCGCTCTGCGTAATCAACCAAAGTCAGTGCTGTTTTAAAGTCCAGCGGTGTTACTTCAGAAATGTCTTTGGCCTTTTCCAATTGTTCTTCCGTATAGGCATCGAAGTCGATGTATTGTTCTAGTTTCTCAAGTCTTTGTTCGAGCTGTTCTTTTTCTTTTACTTGGTCCTTGAGAATATTGATGTCTTGTGTCAGTGCTTCGATTTGTAATTCGTACTTTTGTGCCTCTAGAGCGAGCTGATCAGTTTGCTTTGCCTTTTCCTCTAGCGCTTTCACGTCTTCAGAGTATAGGGAAAAGATTGTAGCGACGCCAATGGCAGTTCCGACTAGAACGCCAACCAGCAAAAACGCTGCTTTCTTCATGTTGATCATGACCATTCACACCTTTCAGTCTGAGGTCGCTCGAAAAACCTTCAGTATTTCAATTATTTGCTATGTCAAATCTATATATAAAACGAATGATCGATTCGAAAATTATTCGGTCGATCATTCGCACTTTGACGATTATAGCATAGTCATTAGGTTTTGCAAGTGACTTGTGAAAAGTCAGAAAATTAGTGCAAGGGGCCTTACGGGCTACTGTAGTTGGTATATCTCGTATGACCGGGTCACCTTGGTGTCTAATTTTTCATGAGAAATAAAGACTTGCAGGTAGTCGCTACCACTGATTTCGTCTTCTTGAAGGGGGAGGAAAATGAAGATTCCTGCCTCTGACAAGAGGAACTTTGGATCGAGGTCCCGCTTGAAGGCCTCATAGTCCACCGTATAGGCCTGGCGGAGCTGGTTGAGGTAGGAATAGACCAAATTATTGAGGGTCTCCCGGCTTTGGCCATCCGCCAAAACGTCTCCCAACTGGACCCGCTTGTGCTTCTTAAAATCATAAGTGAAGGGTTCAATGGACTTCCTGTATCCACCGTCATCATAATACTGGTACTTGACCAAATAAAGAGATACCAAGTTGTCCCGGTTGTAGAGAATATTAAAGTCCGACCAATAGTCATTCCTACGGGACCCGTACTTGTCAAACATACCGGCAAACAAGGACGCCTCTGCCACATCCCTTAGCTTCTGGTTGATCTGTTTTTCCTCCCAAGGGTTGGACAGGCCCGTCACCTGGGGATAATAGAACAAGTAGTCCATTTCCTGGCCATAGGCCACGTCCACCTTGGCATGGGGCTGGCCACTGATTTCCAGGTAGACCTTGCGGTACATTTCTGGATAGGCGGCTATGAAATCGAAGGCCTCGTCCATCATGTAGTCATCCCGGTCGTCCAGGATGGGCAGGACCTGGGCAAAGAGGTTTCGCAAGGGTTGTCCTTCTGCGTTTTCTGCCAAGTATTCGTAGGCGACTCGGTACTCAATTCGTAGGTAGCCATGGTCATCATAGGGATAGTTATCACCAACACCAAGAACAAAAGCCAACATGCGGTTATTGGCCTCGTCCCCCATATAGACATTCCATCTGGAATTGGGATACTTGTTAAAAAACCGGTCCATCTTGACCAGAATCTTTGACGCCTGGCCGGTGAGTAACAGATTTTTTTCAGAGGAATAGTCATCATGGAGGTCCATGAGCTGCCTGATGGCTATATAGTCCTGACCTTCCTCGTCCATAAAGGGGACAAACTGGTCAAAGATATGATAATCAATCACTGGTTTGTAGAGGTTGCCCTCTCGCTCTAAGCTATAGCCTGCCGAAGAAAAACTCAACATCAGGGCCCGAAACTCAGGGTCGTCTATCCGTTTTATGGCTGACGCCTTATAGGTGACAGGAAAAGCGTCATAAAGGCGCTTATGGTTGCCCCGGTAGTACAAGAGGTTTTTATAGACATGATGCTTGGCCAAGAGCAGCTGCTCATAGTGGTAGACCAACCGTGTCATTTGGTCTGGAGCCAAAGTTTCTGTTCCTTCTTTAAGGACATCCAATAGCCGGGCTGGATCGTCAGATTTTTGTGCTTCTACATTGAACTTGTCATAGAGGGCCACCCAGGTTTCCCCGGACTCTTGGTCCAGTGTTTTAGGTCCACACCCTGTCAGGAGGGTAAGGCCCAGCAAGGCGATGACTAGGATCTTATTCAGCTTCATCATACGCCTCCCCACTGCCTACACAATGTAGATCAAAATAGAACTGGACTCCTTGATGGGTATTACGGATACCATAGTTTGACTGGTGGTGTTCCAAAATGTTCTTCACAATGGCCAGACCAAGGCCCGTTCCACCCTCTTGCTTGGACCGGGATGGGTCCACCCGGTAAAATCGCTCCCATAAAAGAGGGATTTGCTCGTCGGGTATGGCCTTGCCCACATTGGAGATCACCACTTCTACCTTGTCATTCCACCGACTCATGGAAACACTCACGGCAGAACCATCCATGGCGTGGCGGATGGCGTTGGACAAACCGTTGGTAACCACCTGCTCTATGCGACGCACGTCACCTACTACCCGGGTACAAACCTCCAGTTGGAAGTTGAGCTCCATGTCCAGTTGTTTCTCTTTTAACTTGGGGCCGAACTTGTCTGTCACCTTATAAAGGAGGCTACGCAAGTCAAAGTGGCCCAGTTCAATCTCATATTGTTCCGATTGGAGTTTGGACAGTTCCAGCATGTCCAATACCAGGGCGTCCAGTTTATCCACTTCTCCAAGAATAATATTAATATAGCGGTCTTCTCGGCCTTCTGCTATTCCGTCACGGATTCCTTCCGCAAAACCCTTGATGATGCCAATGGGGGTCTTGAGTTCATGGGAGAAGCCACTGACAAACTCTTTTCTCCGCAGTTCCACCCGACGCTCCCGTTCAATGTCTTCTTGGAGCTGCAAATTGGCCTTGTGGAGGTCTTCAATGGACCTCTGCAGGTTCATGGACAGGCTGTTTAGACTGCTGGACAAGCTACCAATTTCGTCGTCTGACCTGACTTCAATATACTGGTCAAACTCCAACTTGGCCATTTGCTTGGCCGCTTCATTTACCCGGATCAGGGGCCGGGCCACCATACGGGAAAAGATATAGGCGAAAATGGAAACAAAAACGATTGCGAACATGAGTACATAGATAAAGTAGTCTTGGAGGGTCTTCACCGCTTCAAGAATTGGCTGCCTGGAACCCACCAGAAGGGCATACTGGAGTTCCCCCTTATTGACGGTTTGGTAGCTACGGACCAGGAGTTGCTCATTGGTTGTTGGATCATGATAAATAAAACTCTCCGGACGGACCCGTTGGTCTTTGGAACTTTGGGGCATGACCCCCTCGCCAGGATGATACTCCTGGTAGTACCAATAGTCCACAATCCGCCATAGCTGTTGGGAGTGGACCCCCTTGTAAACATCATTCTCATTGGGAAGGACAGCCTTTAAAATGGTGCCGCTGATCTTGTCCAAGGTGTCATGGCGGCCATCATAGCCATAAGCAGACTTCAAGTTCATGAGGTCTTCCCCGTCCAGGGATATCCGAAGGGGATTGAGGCGGGTTATGCCATCCACAAGGACTATGTCCCCCTCGATTTCCACAACAGAGCCCTCCGTTCGATTGGCAAACAAGAGCATTTGTTCTGGTACCAGGGCGGCATTTAAAGGAACTTCAAATAGCCGTCCTGAGTAGTCCAGCACGGATATGGCGTATTCCGGTTCGTTTTGTATGTTATTGCTGCTATCCACAATGGCCAGCCGGACATTGTGGGCTTGTTCCAGAGCATAGGTCTGGTTCTTGAGTCGAAACTCGTCCCAGTCTCCCCCCTCATAGGCCGATAAAAAACTCTGCATGGCCACATCCAGGGTATCGCTACGCCTTGCGTTGTAAAAGTTTTCAAAGAAGAGGGTCTCCGAGTAGAGGGCCACCGAAAGGAAGACAACGAAAAAGATCACCAGTAAAATATAGAGTTTACTGGTGATACTGCTCAGCCTCACTTTTTCACCTCAAGCTTATAGCCCATTCGGATCACAGTAACCAACATGCTGGCCGAAGCCCCCAGCTTGTTTCTAAGCTTTTTGATATGGGTATCAACGGTCCTCAGGTCCCCTGCATAGTCAAAACCCCACACATGCTCCAGGATCAACTCCCGGGTCAAACAAGTGTTTTTATGCTCCACAAAGAAGAGCAAGAGGTCATAC
>CAYFHQ010000011.1:0-69404 GCA_964342805.1 uncultured Peptostreptococcaceae bacterium
TTAATGCCAAAGAGCATGCGGACTTCTTCAGCAAAGAGTTCTGCTTCCCCTATGGTATTGGCAGCCAACCAGGCTAGGCCAAATATCACTAGGCTGGAACTGACATTTCCCAGACTGCTTATGAGTCCCATGGACAGGGTTGCCTCAAGGGGAGCCGTTAGGACTATCAGTCGTAAACCTTGTAGAATCAAGGTATATCGTACTATGAAGCGTATAGGCTTCTGGCTAGCCAAGAGCAACTTGTCGTCCAACTGGCTCTTGGTCTTGGAAAAAATCTTCTTGAAAATACGGTGGACAACGTCTGCCACTGGACCGGATAAAACCAGGCCCAGGACCATGACGCCCACACCCCATAAATAATCGTACATATTTTCACCTCGTTGTTTTATTTGCTTTGAATAGTATATCTCATTTTCGCCTGAAAATGGCTACAGAATTCTTGCAAGCTACAACAAGATAAATGACAAGGAGCCATCCAAAGGTCACTCGTCCCTCTTTCCCTTGGACACCACATACAAGTGGTAGGTGGCCTGGAAGTCCTCTGGCCCCTGGTAGTCCACATAGGCCTCATGGACCACCTGCCAGTCATAAGTATGGTCACCTAGGATCTTCTTCAAGGTCTTCTCCCGCTTCTTCCCTGCTACGATGCAGTTGACAAAGAAGCCACCGGGTCTTAGGCCGTCCAGGACATGGTTGACAAAAGCGGTCTCCACCTCTAGGTCATTCTTATAAAAGTGGAGCATGGAGTCCAGTAAGACCATGTCCACTTCTTCTGGAATGGGATAGGTATAGGCATCGGCCAATTCAGTGGTGACCTGGACCCCCAAATGGCCCGCTTCAAACTGGAGTTGGTCGAGCCCCACGACCGAGTGGTCCACCCCGTGAACCTGGTAGCCCAGTTGTGTCAGGAAGAGCGCATCTCGGCCTTGGCCGCAGCCCAGGTCCAGGACCTTGCCCTTGGGCTCATGGGCCCTGAAAAACTCAACTAAGCCCGGGTAGGGATCACCAAAGTAGTGGGCGTCCCGGTAGTGCATGTCATAGACCGTCTTCATGGCTTCCTCCTTACTGCAAATTGCAATTCGTATATGGATACGCCCTGGCCCACTAAAATGGATAACTCAGGGTGTTCTTCTTCTAGAACCACGTCACCAACACGCTCTAAATGATTGGCTTGAAGGTATCTTTCTATCTCTTCCTTTAGACCCTGCAAGTCTTCAAAAGCTCCCTCTTTAAAAGGATAAATGATGGACAGGTAGAGGCCTGCTGCTAGGGTGGTCATATGGTCCTCCACCATGACAGACGTCAGGTCCTTGGCTCCACCTGGCAGGTACATGCAGAGTTGAGAGGCCATCATGGCCGTATGGTCTAGGGACTGGTAGGGATACATCATTTGCATGACCCGCTCTGTGTAGGACCCAGACTCAATCAGGTCGCTGAAATGGTCATAGTAGTCTTTGACCGTAGCCATGTGGTCGGATTCAAAACGATCAAAGAGATAATAGGTTCTGTCTGGTTGGTCCTCTAGCCTGTAGACCCGGTTGTTATCCCCCTCTTCCAGGAGGTGGACCATACTTTCGATATGGGCCTGGGTTTGCTGGAGACGCTTGATTTTCTGACTCAGACGCCCATGGCGCTCCTTGAGCAAGTCCAGGTATTCCTCTTGGGGTACGTCGTTGCGGTCCATCCGCCTCATTTGGTCTATGGTCAGGTCCAGGTCTTTCATGAGAAAGATTTGGCGGAGTTTTTGTAAGTCCTTAAAGTCATAGTAACGGTACTTGTTGTCGTCCACTTCGGGATGGATCAGCCCCTTTTGCTCGTAGTGGCGGAGGGTTTCCTTGGTGGTATTAAAAAGTGCGATAACCTCGCTTTTAATGAGTTTGGTTCGTTCCATGGGTCTTTCCTTTCGGTTAAGGGGCTGTTGAATGACAGGGTCTCTACTTGCACACTATGTTCTTACCCCATAGTGTGACTCCTAGTCTTCCACTTGTCTAGTCACCTTCTTGTCTAGTCATTTTCTTGTCTAGTCAGCCACCTGCAAGGACCCAAGGGGGTGTTTGGCCATCCAAGCCAGGACCAGACCAATCATAATCATGTCCGTCAGGGCATTGCCCAGGGCCAAGCCCCAAATACCCGTGGTTGCAATAAAGGTATAGACCAGGGGTGGCACCAGGACCAGGGTCCGGATGACAGATATGCCAGCCGACTCTAAAGGACGATTAATGGCTGTGTAAAAAATACTGGCCTGGAGGGGCAGGTTGATCAGGAGGGTTGCTGCCCCCATGGTGACATAGAGGGTTTGCCCGTAACCTAGGGCCTGGGGGCTGTCCACAAAGAGTTTTAGGAGGTGGGGCATGAGGGGAATGAGGAGAACATAGGCCACGGCCCCGATGGTTTGTGTCCGCTTTACACTGAACTTGAGTAAGTCCAATAATTGCTGGAAGTCTTTTCGACCCATCATCTGTGAGAACATGGGCTGCAGACCCATGGGTGCCCCCATGTATAGGCTGTAGAAGATCACCATGAATATGCTGACTGCTGCATAGGCTTCGAAGTGGGCTGGTGTCAGGTAGGTCACAAAGGCCTTGTTGATGACAAAGACCATGACCGCTTCGACGATCATCATGACGAAGTCGCTGAAACCATTAAAGGCAATGCGGATAACCGTGGGTATGTGGAAACTGGGACTTTTTAGATGAATGACCTTTGAACGGAAGGCAAAATAGTAGAGACCACACAGGAGTTGATAGGCTGAACTGATGACAGTGGCCAGGGCCAGCCCCTGAATTCCCCAACCCAGGACGATGACTGCAAAGGCGTTGAGCCCTATGTTCATAAGGGTTGTGATCATGTTGATACGGAAACTGAATTCAGGACTGCCGTCATTGAGTATGAGGGCATCCAGTCCCTTGCCCACTAGCATTAGGGGAAAGGAAAAGGCAAAGATGAAAAGATAGTCTGTGGATAGGGTTAAGAAGGTTCCTCTTGCCCCTAAAAATGCCGAGAGGGCCTCAGGGAACAAGATGCAGGGAATGGCTAGTAGCGTACCCAAAACAGCCATGATCAGGAGGATGCCTGAGGATATGTGGTTGGCCTTGTCGACCTTGTTACGCCCGATCAATAAGCCGACGTAAGCAGCCAGACCACTGATGAAAAAAGTGGACAGGGCTGCCACGAAAAACATAAGGGGGCTGACCAAGGTGGTCGCCACCAAGGCTGACTCCCCAATGAAGAGGGCTGCAATCAGCTTGTCCGCCATGTGCATGATGGACTGGAAGACAGACCGGATGATCATGGGTCTGGCATATTTTTTGTATTGGTCTTGTATGGTCGTTTCTTGTTTGGTTTGGTTTGTCATGTGTTCCGACTTTCTGTTTGTCATTTGTATCACCTCATCTTTAGGATAGGGTGTGGGGTTGGAACACAGTCAATGGGTTTTAGGGATTTTTTCGTAAATGAAGAATTAAACTCTTATCTGAAATAATAAATTCGTGTTGATAATGCTCGTCTCACACTGTTAAAGAAATTCCACTTCATTTACCAAGACTAACGTCGATGACGATTGCTTTGTCATTAGAGGCTGAGAACATCTCTCCATTTACCCTTAAAGCCTAAGCGGTTTAACTCTAGTACATCAGCATAGTTGATAAGCAGGCGTTCCAGTGAATCAACAAAACGGCTCCATTGCGCCTCTTTTAGCACGAGTTTCTTCATGATGATCAGGAGTGCATAATAACTTTTCGAGTTAACACCTTGGCTCCTCATATCTCTATACAGGTTCAAGGGTATGCTCAAATAAGTATTGTAGAGCCGCCCATGGTGGGCACACCTGTTCCTAATGATAGTAATAACCTCAAGCCAGTTCTTCAGCTTATTGGGAGCGACGCCAAACACCCCCTTAGCGATGCACCTTTGGTCTTTCAAAATCATATTTCCATATAGCTTTGATACTTCACCAAAAGAAAGGATTTCAAGCATGACCCAAACAGGTAAACTCCCATAAGTATTTAGATTGTGCTGGACATAACCTAACCTTTTATTCCTCTCGATACTTCGCTCACATAAATCCATAAAGTTCAAATGCCAATTCGCATTCCTGAAATGTTCAGCATTCAAGTAGCCAGTGGCACCATACTGGTGCGCCATGTAATAAGCTATTTGAGTTTTAATAGTTCCTTCAATACTCTCAATCAAATCAAAAAGAGCTAAGCTAAACTCTTTGTTAAACAGATATAGCCTATAGATTTGATTGAAGGTTGTCATGGGAACGAACTTATCATTTATTCGCATGCTCAAGGAGTAACCTGACAACTTGTAATAATTCACCCTGTTGAGTACCTGAATTGCGTTCGCATCATTCTCCACAATTAAACCCCTTGACTTCAATAACTCCAGTTGATCGATAAAGGTCAGGGCAGGTTTATGTATTATAATTCCATATTTTAACATCTCCTAAGCAAAAATATGGCTCACCCTGGTCCGCATCGATGATTTCTCAACGTTAAGCGTGATGAGCACTATTACAACAATAGTATCCATAGATAGTTCCCTTGTCAAGGGCAAACCGAACGAATGTTCTGCAGAAAAACAAATAATGGCACCTGACTAAGAACAACTCTCTAACCTATTGCTCATAATATGTGAATCAGATAAAATAAAACACGAACACATATTCGTATTTATATTCACCAAAACCTTCAATAAATCAATTACCTCCGCCAATTAAGTAACCAAAAGGAGT
This sequence comes from uncultured Peptostreptococcaceae bacterium, assembly GCA_964342805.1. Lineage (GTDB taxonomy): Bacteria > Bacillota > Clostridia > Peptostreptococcales > Acidaminobacteraceae > CAYFHQ01. The sequence goes on from CAYFHQ010000011.1 coordinate 4,739, forward strand.
ACCCCTATGACCTACCCCCAAATGATTCAACAGCTAAAAATCATCTTGGAAGAAGCCTGTGCCTCCAACTCCAACGCATTCGGCTACGAAATATGGACCTACCATATGGTGCCAGTGATTGACTTTGCCAAGGACTTGGCTAGGGTTCTGGGTGCTGATGAGGAAATCGTGGAGGTTGCAGCCATTCTCCATGACTATGCCAGCGTCAAGGACTATGCCCTCTATAAGGACCACCACTTGCATGGGGCTGTAGAGGCAGAAAAGTTGCTTAAGGAGTTTGGCTATACGCAAGACAAGATCGACCAGGTCAAGGTCTGTATAGAGGAGCACCGGGGTATTGTGGTATTGGGCCAGTCTACCAAGGAGTCTGCCTGTGTGGCCAGTGCCGACGCCATGGCCCATATTGCCAATGTAACTTCCCTCCTCCATTTGGCTTATGCCAAGAAGGGACTGGGCGTAAGAGAAGGGGCCACATGGGTTCGAAACAAGATCACCCGGTCATGGAAGAAACTCTGTCCCCAGGCCCAGGACATGGTCCGGGACCAATACAACTTGGCCATGGTCATGCTGTCGGAAAATCCCATTGATACGCAACCCATCCACCACAACTACGACATAAAAAAGAACTCTGCCCACCGGCAAAGTTCTTGAGATTAATTCTAACTATTTTGATTTACTATTTGGTCCCTGCAAGACACTTCTGAGCCTACAAGGCCTGCTTAACCGCCGACTCGATCATATGCTCCACGGCCACGCTTTCCTTTTCCAAGGATTCGTCCCCCAGAAGGGAAATCAAGGCGGTTGGCTTAATAAAACCCACATTTAAGTGGTCTTCTTCCACAATCACAGAAACCTTGCAAGGGAGCATGTAGGCTGCCCGGAAGTTGGTTTCCATGACCTGCTTACCCAGTTGTGGATTACAGATTTCAAAGACCACCACTTGCTTTTCAAGGTCGTGACCTTTTTGTTTGAGTTTGTCTTTGAAGTCCAGTGACCACAAGACACCAAAGCCTTGGTCTTTCAGTGCTCCTGCCATGTCCTCTGTGAAAACGGCCAAACTCTTTTTGGTTTGAAACTCTAGAAATGCGCCCATACGGCTACCCCCTCTTTCCTTGTCTATAGCGTCTACCACCATTGATACCCACTAAAATCAAACTATGCAGGAAAACTGAGGGAAAATAAGTTTTGTGTTAGTACAACAAAACACCCATGGCCACAAGACCTGCACTATAGGCCAGTACACCAACATTTAAAGCCCTCATTTTATTGGGGTCATTCAGCATAACCACCGCAAACTTGCGGAAGGCTTTGTACTGGAACAAAATCGTGCCGATCTTAATGGTTGTCAAGGACACCAGGACCGATATGATCCAGCTATGGGGAACGTCTGTCGTGAAAAACTGGTACCAGGTATAGGCAACCAGAGCTAGCCCCACCACAAGAACCACATTGATGGCCATGGGTCTTTTTACGCCATAGGCCTCATTTAACTCCCACTCCTTCCAACGGTCGCCCATCTTCCACATGGCCACCCTTGACCCTATACCGACGGCCGCCCACAAAAAACACAGTATGGCAAAATAATTCATAATGTCCTCCTGTCCCATTATTCCCTCTACTTCTAAACCCAATTATTCCACAATCCCCTGTTCCATCAAATCAAGCAGTTTTTCAATCCGCTCCAGAGCAAGAGCCTTGGGATCTTCTACTTGTGGTCCAATATCCCTTGTTAGGCCAATGATCAGCAAGGTGAAAAGCTCTGCTGTAAAAGGAATGTCCAGGTCTGCCCGGAGTCTCCCCGTCTTCACATAATGGGTCAGTACCACTTCCAGCAGGGCGTTACTCTGGTCTTTCATCATGGTCAGAATATCGTCCCGAAGTTCAGCATTACACTGGTGTAAAAAGCGGTCACGCAGGTCCATCTGATTCAGTGACCTTGTATCAAACTGGGCCCCTGTGGTGCATAAGAGGACCATAAAGTCCCTAAAATCCAAGGTCTCCATGGCACCGTACACACTGGCCAGGACCTCCTTCTTTTCCTCTGTTAGGGTCTTAAAAATATACCGATACACATCGTCCTTGTTGTCAAAATACTGATAAAAGCTCCCTTTGGGTATGCCTGCCCGGTTGACCATATTGTCAATGGTCACCTTTTTAAAGGGATTTTGAGCAAACTCCGTCATGGCTGCTTGAATAATGTTGTCTTGCTTGTCTGGTGGTAAGTTAAAAAACGTTGGCTTTGGCATGGCTGGTCCTCCACTTGTTGGCTCCCTACAAAAAAGGGCAAAAACAGCTCGCATATGACTATTAGTCATATGACTCTTAGTCACATTCTACTCCCATTTCGAAAAAAGGTCAAATCACATTACTTTTCCGATATTCCACCACGGTCTTCCCATCTTGCTTTTTTATACTTAGACCAAGGAGGTACATATGATCCAATTTATCCTACTCATGGCTGGCTTGTCCCTGGTCTCTTTGGTCTTGACCGCTTTCCTGGGACGACGTTTTGACACCAGCCGCTTGGCTAAAAACTTAGATTTGACTTTAAGTGGCCTGACCAAGGCCCTCATTGTTGGCACCTTTATGGTAACCTTGAGTGCCACAACAACCGGTAGCCTGTCCATGGCTGAACTGGAAGACTTCTTTGACCACCACGACCATGAGGTGTCGGAGGAACAGAGAAACCGGACCCACCCCTTTGCCAATGAAGGCTCAACGGGGGGCACTACAACTACTAACCCGATAGATCAGACGGGCACCGGCACGACCCAGTTGGCCAGCGCAGGAAATGGCGGTGCTCAAGGTGGCCCTGGCGTGGGCGCATCGGTTTACAAGGACGGCATTTATCAGGGAACAGGCCTCGGTTTTAGAGGAAATCTGACCATGGAAGTGGAAGTCTCTTCAGGAGAGATCGTACGGGTGGACGTGGTGGACCATGTGGATGACCGCAAGTGGTTCAACCTGGCCAACAAGGTCATTCCAGACAGCATTATCGCCAACCAAAGTGCAAATGTGGATGTTGTCAGTGGGGCAACCTACACCTCGTACGGCATGATCGAAGGAGCCAAAAAGGCCTTAGAACAAAGCATGGGAGACTAAAATGAAACACATATACCTCGTGGAAGACGAAGCCCACCTACGCAACTTGCTGATCCCCTACCTGGAAAAGGAGGGCTACAAGGTCACGGCCTTTGCCGACGGCCTGTCCGCCCAGGCTGCCATTGGGACGCCACCGGACCTCTGGGTCCTGGACATTATGTTGCCCGGCATGGACGGCTATAGCCTGATCAAGGAGATCAAGCAGGCCCAGCCTAAAGTTCCAGTAATTTTCATGTCCGCCCGAAGTGCAGAACTGGACCGGGTTGTGGGCCTAGAAATGGGCAGTGACGACTACCTGCCCAAACCCTTCCTTCCACGGGAGCTGGTCCTCCGGGTCAACAGGCTCATTAAAATGACCCAACCGGAAGATACGCCCCAGCCACCGGCCCTAATCGGCCCCTACACCTTGCGTTATGACAAACGTGTCGTCTTTCACGGGGATGAAGAGATCTCCCTGACCGTTAAAGAGTTCGACACCCTTTGTTATCTGGTGGAAAACCGCAACGTGGCCTTTTCCCGGTCCCAGGCCATTGACGCCATTTGGGGGCTGGATTACTTTGGGTCAGAGCGTGTAGTGGATGACACTTTACGAAGGCTACGGAAAAAAATGCCGGACCTGCAAATCGAGGCAGTTTACGGCTTTGGCTATCGGTTTACCATGGAGTAGGATATGAAGACAGGTTTTCGTTCCATCAAGAAAAAATTGACACGCGACTTGGTCTTGGCCTTTGTGGCCATCATTGCCCTCTTTGCTTTAGTGGGCTCAGTGGTTGGTGGCTACCTCTATAGCGACCGGCTCTATGACCAGTTGGAGGCCGTGGCAGAAGCCAAGCGGACTTCTTCCCCCCGGGACAAGGATGATGACCACGGGGACGCTGACGAGCAGTTTTCAGAAGCTGGTCTTTATGTGGCCCATTTCTTTGTTGAGCAAGTGGATGGCAAAACCAACTTGCAGGTGGATGCTTTTACAGAGCGCCTTTACAATATCAGGGACAAGGAGGCCATCAAGACCCTAGCGGACTTGGCCTTGACCACAGATGAGACCAAGGGGCAGTTTGAATACGACGAACTCAATTACTTCTACTATATTGATCGGGATTCAGACGGGAACCGAGCCATGGTCTACTACTTTGCAGACTATCGTGGAGGCTCAGTTATCATTATGTTTATATTGGCCTTCTTACTTCTTCTCACCTTGATCCCCATCGCCTCCCGCTTTGCTGGCCGGATTGCCCGGCCCATGATCCAGCTGGAAGGATTTGCTGAACAGGTGGCCCGGCGGGATTGGAATGCCAAAACTCCAGTAACGGAAAACGACGAAATCGGCCAACTGGCAGACGCCCTCCTCCGGATGAAAGATGCCCTGCAAACAGCCGAGGAACGGGACCGCCGATTCTTACAAGCCGCCTCCCATGACTTAAAAACACCCATTATGATTATCAAGGGCTATGCCCAGGCCACCCTGGACGGTATGGACACCGCAGGGGCTGAGGCCAATGCCCAGATCATACAAGAAGAAGCCACCAAGCTGGAACGGCGGGTGGTGCAGCTGCTCCATATCAACTCCTTGGAGCATGCTCTAGAACACGAGAGCACCCGGTCAACCATTCGCATGGACCGGATGGCCCGCAGGTTGGTGGACCGTTTTCAAGTGGTTGACACCAACCTCCAGTGGCTGACAGCCCTCTCACCCGTGGAGATCACCGGGGACAGTGACGCCCTCCTGATCGCCATGGAAAACATATTCGACAATCAACTGCGGTTTGCCGCTTCGACGGTGACGGTGGAGGTCCTGGACCAAGTGGACTCCTGTCGCATTCAGATCAGCAACGACGGTCCCCCCTTCGACACCGACGACCCGCAAGCCCTCTTCGACCCATTTAGAAAGGGACTGGAAGGACAGTTTGGACTTGGCCTCTCCATTCTACGCCAAGTCATTGAAGCCCATGGGGGCAGGGTCAGTGCCCGGTCCCTGGACCCGGGTGTGGTCTTTACCCTCCACCTGCCCAAGGCTTAGGGACCGGCCCTTCCCGGTACACATATGAAAAAGAACATACAAATTGCCAGACGACTGGTGCAAGTCCTCTATGCCGCTCTTCTCGTAGCAGGCATACTCTTAAATTATCAAATGGTGGACAAGGCCCTTATTATGGGAACCTTGATCCTGGGTGGTGTCTTCTACTGCGGTTGGGCCTGTCCCATGGGAACCCTGCAGGACATAGGCACCTTTGTGGGCAGGGCCTTCAAGATCAAAAAACGCCGCCTGCCCGACTGGCTCCACAAGCCCATGGTCTACTCCCGTTATATCATTGCGGTCCTGACCATGGTGGTGGTTGCAGACTTTGTTGACAGTCTCCTCAGCCTGGAACCCCGCATGGCCCTCCTCATGTCCATGTCTGGCCGGGTGGCCGCCATTGGTGCTATTAGTTCTATTGTTGTTTTCTTCCTCTTGTCCATCAAGTACGACCGGGTCTATTGTAAGTACGTCTGTCCTGAGGGCGCCCGGTACGGAGCCATTAGTATGGTCCGCCCCTTCACCATTATCCGCCACGAAGACAAGTGTGTAGACTGTGGCCGGTGCGACCTAGCCTGCCCCATGCAAATTCAAGTGTCAAAGGCCGGCAACCTGCGGTCGCCCCAGTGTATTAACTGCTTCCAGTGCATTAGCCAGTGTCCTGTGGACGGGGCCCTGACCTATGGCTTTTCCTATGGAAAGAAGAAAAAGGCGTCTTAAACTAGCATATCGGCAAGTAAAAAGCCCAAGACCTTGGAGGTTATTCCTCCTTGGACTTGGGCTTTGATGCGTTCTAGCCTACCGATATACGGCTTTTTTGAGTTTTCTGTACTCGCGGAAGTTGATCATCTGCTCAGACTTTTCATCGTATAGCTTGAGCATGGCCAGTTTAAAGCTTCTAAAGAAGGTTATAGGCTCTTGTTGTTTGAGCTCATAGATGTTCTTGTAACACTTCTTCAAATTATAGTTGGGAATCCGCGGATTGAGGTGGTGGATATTGTGGTAGCCAATGTAGCCCGTGAACCATTCCAGGACTGCCGGTAGCTTGTAGAAGGAGGACCCTTCCAGGGCAGCCTTCACGATGTCCCATTCTTGATTTTTGGACCAGTAGACCTTTTCAAACTGGTGCTGGACAAAGAAGAGCCATACCCCTGCCACGCTGGCAAAGTAGAGGATGGGTAGCTGGATGGCCAGGTAGGTCACCCATCCGTAGGTGGACCAGGCCAGGACAATCATGAGTAAAATACTGATATTGGTCACGGCAAAACTAATGTGCTCCTTGCGCTTGGCCTTGGGAAGGGGGATCCGGTTGAGGACGGCAAAGAGGACAAAGGGTGACACAGCAAAGAGCATGAGGGGGTGGCGATAAATCCGATACCAGAGTTTTTTCAGCCAGTGGCTACCCATGTACTCGTCCACCGTCATGGTCCAAATGTCCCCATGACCCCGTCGGTCCAAGTTGCCCACAGACCCGTGGTGGACATTGTGCTCCCACTGCCAAGTGTAGTAAGGCGTAAAGGTCATGATCCCCGTAATATGACCCACGATGGCGTTGGCCGTCTTGCTCTTAAAGAATGACTGGTGGGTACAGTCGTGGAAAATGATAAAGATCCGAACCAAGAAGCCTGCTGCTGGAAGGGACAATAGAAGGGTCACCCAGTAGGGCATGTCCCAGGCCATGGTCATGTACATGAGCCACAAGAGGACTCCATAGGGAATGAATGTATTCACCATCTGGAAGATGGACTTCCACAGGGTGGGCTTGGCATAATTTTTGAGTTTTTGGTTCCATTGGGCTTTGTTCACGGGTCTCCCCTTTCTGTTTTGTTCCATTTAGCTAATCCATGTTACTGGCGGAGGAATTAGGACCTCCTATGTATAGTTGATAACAATTTTCGATATTAAGTATACCGTTTTTGTTCACTTTGTGCAATGGGTCTTCCTTTCCCACGATTTATGTATACCCCTGACAGCCTTTCTCAATGAAAAAAAGGGAACAATGAACGATTCTTTTTATCGCTCATTGTTCCCTGTATACTTGATTCTAACTCATGTTTGACGGTTTACATCTTGTCCAGGCTACGGATACCCAGGAGGTCCAGGCTGGTCTTGAGGACTTCTTTGGTCAGGACCAAAAGGGCCATGAGTTCCTGCTGGCGGTCCATATTGTCTTCACTGACAATGTGGACGTCATGGTAGAAACGGTTAAACTTCTGGGCCAGGTCAAAGGCATAGTCACATATTCTAGAAGGTTGATAGTTTTCCACGGCCAAGTCAGCCCAGTCGTTGAAGGTGGCCAGCTGGAGGGCTAGGTCACGCTCCGCATCGGTTACTAGGCTTTTAATAGAAGCTGCCTTTAGTCCCTTGGCTGACAGTTTTTCTAGTATGGAGGTGATCCGTACCACAGCGTATTGGATATAGGGGCCTGTTTTGCCCTCGAAGCTGCCAAACTTGTCCAGGTCAAAGACGTAGTCCCTTTCCGGTAGGTTGCAAAGGTCACCGTATTTGAGGGCACCTACCCCAACCTGGAGGGCCGTTTGGTCAATAGCCTCTTGGTCCCCTAGACGGTTTTGGTCCTTGAGTCGGTCCCTGACCCCGTCGATGAGGATACAAATGAGGTCTTCCAGGGCCATAACGCCCCCGTCACGGGTCTTAAAGGGCTTGCCGTCCTTGCCATTCATGGTGCCAAAACCAATGTGCTTAAGGTCCGTGGTTTCCGGTGTAATGCCTGCCATACGGGCTACTCGGAAGACTTGGTCAAAGTGAAGTCCTTGACGTTTGTCCACCACATAGATAATCTGGTCCGGCTTGTCCTGCATTCGCTGGTAAATGGTGGCCAGGTCCGTTGTAGCGTAGAGGACTGCCCCATTCTCCTTTTGAAGGATACAGGGGGGCATGGGCTTCTTGTCGGACTCATGGTCCACAAAGACCACCTTGGCCCCCTTGCTTTCTTTTAGAAGACCCTGGTCGTCCAGTTCAGCCAGGACTCTAGGAACCGCCGGGTCAGCGTCACTCTCTCCCAGCCAGAGGTCAAAGTGGACCTGGAGGGAGGCATAGTTTTTACGGAGGTCTTCCTTGGAGGTTTCTAATATATGCTTCCATAGGGCCCTGTAGCCTGCTCGCCCCTGTTGGAGCTCTGCCGTGGACTGGGCCGCCTTCTTTCTAAAGTCCGGGTCCTCCTTGCTGAGGATGTTGGCCCCGGTGTAGAGGCTGGTCAAACCCTGAATACTAAAGGGGGCTTCCTTGGGATAGGCCCCGTGGACCACGTTTTCGTAGTAGGGCAGGTCCGGTTGTTCCAAGCGGAGTTTCTCGATGACCAGGCCCATCTGGAGGCCCCAGTCCCCCAGGTGCATGTCCCCGGTAACCTGGTGGCCCTTGAAGCGCAGAAGCCTGATCAAGCTCTCCCCGATCACAGCAGACCGCAGGTGGCCCACGTGAAGGGACTTGGCCACATTGGCCCCGCCAAAGTCTAAAATAATGTTCTTGGGCTTGTCCGTTTGTTCAAATCCCAATTTGTCCGTGTTTGTCATGGTGCCCAGCCGTTCAACGAAGCAAGCTTGACTAATTTTCAGGTTAATAAACCCCGGCGCTTGGGCTTCCACGGTGCCAATCATGTCACTGTCCTGGAGCAAGTCGGCCACCTGGGTGGCAATATCAAGGGGCTTTACCCCCGCCTGCTTGGCCAGACGCATGGCACTGTTACACTGAAAATCACAAAGTTCAGGCCGCCGTGACATACTTACCTCAACGTTGTCAGATGGGTAACCAGCGTTTTCAAACGCGGTTTTTACTTCTTGGGTCAAAAGGTGAAGCATGGTTTTCATGGTTGTCCTCCTTTGTGTTTGTTTGGGTGTTGTTGGGAGTATAGCATACTACAAGAATACAATACAACCATTTATTGCTGTATTTGCTAATCAATTTGACCCCCACCCCCCATTGGGATAACATGGAACAAAGAAAACAAACAAGGAGCCCCCATGAGCAAAAAGCAAACCTTCACCAGCCAAACCAAACAGGTCATGACCAACATGAAAGAGGCCATCACCAATACAGATATCAATGACTATAAGATGAAGAAAACCTGGCCCCTGGGCTTCATTAGTTTCTTTGGCTTTCCCAGCCTAGCCAATGCCCTTTCTGGCAAAGAGTTTTCTCCCTTTTTTATCCTGACCCTGGCTGCCCTGGTCTTCTTTGTCCCAGTGCGTAGAACCCAGCACCGGTGGGAAATTACCAAGGAAGAACTGGACTACTACCGGAAGAACCCGGACGAAATTTCTCTAATCAACAATGCGACCAGTATTCGCTACAAGTACCTGACTTATGCCTTTATTCTTGGCTTTATACTGGTTGTCTTGTCTAAACTGGCAGTCCCAGCCCTGGCCCTTCTCTTGTCCACCTTTTGGTCGGAAGTGCTAAGGGACTTACTCTTTGAACTGGGCGTGGCCCTCTGGGGCGGTGCCATTACGACCTTTATTATGGAGTTACATGCCCTTAAAGAAGAGCAGGACTGTAAACGAAAGCAAGACATGCTCCGGTCCATGTTGGAACTGGACACCAAACCACCATCCAAAAAGAAGAAATAAAAAGCAGAGACCTTGTCTGACGACATTGTCTCTGCTTTCATTATTCATGCTTTTGATTGACGTATTGGTGCAACTGATTGCAAACCTACCCCATCATAAACTCCTCCAAGGTAAGAACTGGCTCTTTCTTCTCCGTCTCCCCATCATCTATCCGCAAGCGTTTGTCTTGACCATAGTCCGCCAGGACCCCCTTCATGTAAGCAGCCATGGCTGCCAGGGACTGGCCCTTGAGGTCAACCTTAAAACCGTCCAAGTTGTGGACCTCTATCCCTTCCTCAATGGACTTGGGCATGTTGGCCATGCTGGCAAATCCGATCAAGAGGGCGTTTTGTACATTGTAGAGCTCACCAACCACTTCTGGTGGCAGGCCGGGGACCCGCTGACAAATCATTGTGGTAAGCCTGACAAGGGAATCGTGCATTTCCACCTTGTCCTTCATGGCCACTTCCAACCTGATATTCTGTTCCAGAATGGTGTTTTTAATCATGATCAGTCGGATGTAGACAGGCTCATGGTCCAACACATAGGCCATACCCTGGAGGAACCAGTCTTGAAATTCAACCAAAGTCATGGTTTCAATTTGACTGAGATTGTCCTCCACAAGGGTCATTCGCTTGCGGTATTCCTCAAACAGGATCTCCATAAACAAGGCTTCTTTAGAAGGAAAATAGTTGAACAAGGTCCCCTTAGACACCTGGGCCGCCTTGGCAATGTCAACCATCTTCAGCTCATGGAAGGTGGTGCTTTCATATAGTTCATAAGCCTTTTGCAAAATTAATGTAGCTTTTTTAGCCTTGGCTTGGTCAGTAGTTGCCCGTTTCATTTCTTCACCTCTTCACTTACGGCTTACCCGTAATGACTTAAGGTCAATATAACGAATCCCAACAACCTTGTCAAATGGTCTACTTGACCTGGCTCATGATCACACGGTCAAACAAGCGGTCTCCCAGTAAACGACGCATGATGACCAGGGGCTTGGCCAAGTAACCCACCAGGTAGCGTGTTTTGGGCTTTCTAGCTTCAATGGCCTTGAGCACTGTATTGGCAATCAGCTCAGGGCTGGAACCTGTTTGGCCTTCATAGGAACGAGCCGTTGCAGAGGCCACTTGCTGGGCCATGGCACTATAGGCCCCCTTACCAGAGTTTTTCATGACAGGTCCATCGGCGACTACATTGCCAAAGTCCGTCAGAATAATACCAGGTTCCACAACAACCACGTCTATACCAAAGCCCTCTACTTCCAGTCGTAGGCAATCGGAAAAACCTTCTACCGCATGTTTGGTAGCATGGTACCAGGCACCCAGTGGTGTATAGATTTTCCCGCCCATTGAAGAGGTCATTATGATCTTGCCCCTGCCTTGCTTTCGCATATGGGGAAGGACTGTCTGGGTCATTTTCGCCAAGCCAAAAACATTTACATCGAACTGATAACGGGCGTCACTAAGGCTCACGTCTTCCACTGCCCCATAAAGGCCAAAGCCTGCATTATTAAAGAGCACGTCAATCCGGCCCTGGTCACTTATGATCTGGTCAACCAACGCTTCCACTTGGTCCTCCTTGGAAACATCAAGTTTGACTGTCTTGGCTCCCAGCTTTTTCAGGTCCTCCATCTTATCCAGTCGACGGGCTGCAGCGTATACTACATATCCCTTACTCAGCAACTTCTCAGCAGTCACCTTCCCCATTCCAGAAGATGCGCCCGTGATCAATACAACTTGTTTACTCATGATATGCTCCAATCCTCCACATGACGTGGACTTCAATCCCTTTAATTGACCCGAGGTCATTTTGTTGATTTCATTATATTGACCCATGGTCATTTTGTCAACATATTAATTGACCGCGAGTCATTTCAAAACTATAAAAACCAGTCTATCAGCCAAATCTAAGCACAAAAAAAATTGAGACCCTGCTCCCCCCTCAATGGGCCTAGCGGCCACAAGGAGAGACACGGTCTCAATAGCTTTCTTAATAGTATTCTCTTATCGATATGCTTCTACATCAAACTTCACCCAGTAAATGTCCCGACCTTGACTGTTCTCCCGAACAAAGAACAAGACGCGGCCATCCGGCGACACCTGGGGCATGGCGTCCCAGTCACCAGAGTTGATGGTCGTTCCCAGGTTAATGGGTTGACCGACTAAACCATTTTCTATAAAGGCAATGTACAAGTCGGCACTCCCCTGGCCCCCAGCCTTGGTGGAGTCAAAAATCAGATAGGACTCATCCGGTGCCACAAAGGGGTGGCTGGCATAGGTATAACCCGCCAGGGAGGCAATGGCCTCTGGCTCGCTATATCCGGTCTCAGTGACATGAGACCTTAGAATCCCCACCCCTTCTCGGGTGAAGTAAACCCTACCACTATGGGTTTCAGACAAATTGTATTCCTTATAAGCAGAGTTCACAGGATCTGGCATGGACTCCGGGTCACTCCAACCACTTTCGGTCCGCTCTATGTAATAGATATCATTGGGTTTACCCTTCATGGAGGACGTCTCAGAGGAAAAATATAGCCTTTGCCCAGAAGGAGAAAATACAGGTTCCATAACCCCCAGGCCTGTCAAGTCCATGACCTCAGGCAATTGCCAGAGACCGCCTTGGTCTCTTTCCACTATGTAGATCTGCCTCTTTCCCTCCCCATCCATATCCCCATAGAAGAAGGTGGTCAAGTCCCTATTAAATGTTGGCGGATACTCTGACCGGTCCGTGGATATCCCACCAAGAGCAAAGACCCCTGGTTCTTCCGGTGGCGGTGGTTGAGAAAAATAGTCTTCATAAGTCGTCGGCAGGCAACCTGAGAAAAGAAAGCTGGCCCCAGGACCAGCGTTATTAACTTTGCCTTGTTTTTCATTTTTCTGTTCTTCGTCCAATTATTCATTTCTTCCCCTATCCCAGCAAACCAGAATACTGGTAGAGCCAGTATAAGACTACAATGAGAGCCATGGTCACTCCCGGATAGCCATAGAGCTTGTACACACTCTGGGGCATGTCCCCCTGGACCTCACCTGTTTGGCCATTGACCAAGTACTGGTAGACCTTGCCCTTGTACTCATAGGCAGAAATCCACACTGGGACCAGCAAGTGTTTGTACTTCACGTCCCTATACTGGGCAGCCACCCGCATGTTTTTTACGTGGTTGGCATGGACCTCATAGCCCACATCCATGGATATCTTGTTCTTCATGACTTCCTGGGCGTCTCTAAGTCCGTTCTCCTTGTCGATCCCATACTTTTCTGCAAGGAAACCCGACAAGTAACCAGGCTGGTAGGGGACCAATTTGTCAAAATAGTAGGGCTTGAGGGCCTCCATGTGCCGATCATTGATCTTGACAGACGCATTGACCAGGACATTGTCAAAATGCCGGTCTATATGGCCACTCTTGGACCGCCATTCCATCCGCCCATCATGACGCCAGGCAGACCCTGTTAGGTCTCCCAGGGTATCCACCTTAGTGGACGATGACCCTAAAGCGGTCCGGCTATACTCACAGTGGTAGTAGCCATCCACGTCTGCATCGAAGGCCCAGTGGGGCACGTAGACCCCTTGCAAGCGGTCTGTCATATGCTTTTTTTGAAGGGCATTGGGTGCCAGCCACTGGCGGCGTATCCACTTGAGGTACTGGTCTTGGGCCTGCTCACGGGTAATGGAAAAAGGGATCACAGATTCTGGACGCAGGCCCGCATCTTCTTCCCCTGTGACCACTTGGTTGGACCCACAGTAGGCGCAAAAGGTAGACGTCTGAGACGCTTCCATAACAGCACTGGACCCACACTGGTTGCAGTGGATGGTCACCGTGGCCAGGCCCCAGTCGTGACTGTCTTCTTTTTCCGATTGACCAAAGTCATACGTCTCTATGGCAACCCCTTCTTGACCCAGGGTCACCATATTGTCGCAGTAGTCACACTTTAGCATTTGCGACATGGGGTCAAAGGCCATGTTGCCCCCACAGGCAGGACAAGGAAAATTGTCTGCGTGGGGGTCCAGGGCCATGGGTTCTTTCTTTTTGTCCATAAGGGCCTCCAAGGTTAACCTTTGCTTTTATCCTAGGCCGGGTTCAGGCACAGGTCCATTCATATTGGCAAAGAGAATAATCAGTCCAATCACACCCAGGAGGGCGATCACAATAAGGGCAATCTTCATCCAACTGATTGGCGCCTCCCCTTGGACTTCCCCTGTCTGGCCGTTAACCATGTACTGGTAGGTCTTCTCGTTAAAGATATACGACGAGATCCATACGGGTAGAAGCAGGTGCTTGTAGGTGATGTCGTCAAAACTGGTTTGAACCCTAAGACCACGGACATGGTCTGCATGCTGCTTTTGAATAATATGGGTCCGGATGGTATTCTCCATATTGCCCTGGGCCCGGGTGAAGCCTTCTTGCAAGTTAACCGCATACTTTTCAGCTATAAAGCCTGACAAGTACTCCGGCTGGTAGGGCACCAAGTCCTTTAAATAGAAGGGCTCCAGTTTTTCCATTTTCTCATGGTAGAACTTACCTGAGGCATTGATCAAAATATCATCAAAACTTTCCCCATGGTGGCCGCTCTTGGGATACCAACGGGTTTTACGGACCTGGCGGGTCTTGGTGACCACCTTGCCGTCCTCAGTAGTGGTATAGGTCTCTGTCACATAGTAGTCATGGCCTACTTCACAGTGGTAGTAGGAGGACGTTGAAGCGTCATAGGTCCAGTGGGGAACATAAACACCCGTTAAGCGGTCGGTCTTATGCTCATTCTTCAGGGCCCGAGGCGCCATCCACTTCTTCCTGATCCACTTGTCGAACTCTTGGTTGGCCTTGACCCGGTCAATTTTAAAGGGAATGAGGGACTCTGGCCGTATGCCTGCGTCGTCTTCCTCTTGGACCACATGACTGGACCCGCAGTAGGCACAGAAGTTGGCCGTTTCTGCCTTATCCATTACAGAATTGGCCCCACAGGAGTTACAGTGGACCGTCACAGTCCCCACACCCCAGTCATGGGAGGCCTGTTCCCCTGCTGTTTCAAAATCATATTCCTGAATGGTCATGCCTTCGCTTTTCAACTCAACCGCATTGTCACAGTAGCCACACTTGAGCATTTGTGACCCTGGGTCAAAGCGCATCTGTCCGCCACAGGCGGGACATGGAAAACTATCGGTCTCTTGTTCTGGCAACTTATCCACTTGATCGCTCATTTATTCCCCCGCTTTTGCCCCACACTCTGGACAGAACTTGGCACCGGCCTTCATGGTCGCACCACAGTCGCTGCAGTGCTTTTCCGTATTTTGAGCTGTTCCGCAGTGGGAACAGAACTTGGCTGACTCCTTAATTTCTTCTCCGCACTTGACACAAGGTTTCATTTTAGGCCCTGTTGATGCGCCACATTCCGGACAGAACTTGGCACCCACACGGATTTGCGCCTGACAACTTGGACATGCCATGGTCGCTGGTTGGGCCTGACCGCCACCTTGTTGTGGTTGTTGGCCCTGTTGCTGGTTCATTTGTCCCATGGCACCTGCCATGGCCTGGCCGACACCCATGCCTGCGCCCATGCCTGCACCCATGCTGGCAAAGCCGCCACCCTCATTTTGGGCTGCGTCTCGAATGGCTTCGGCTGTCTGATATTGCATGTACTTGTTCATGTCTCCCAAGGCACCCATGGAAGACCGCTTGTCCATGGCTGCTTCCACTTCTTGTGGAAGAGAAAGGTTTTCGATGGTCAGGTCTGTAATGGTCAGGCCGTACTGGTCGAACTTGCCCTTGAGCTTGTCCTTGGCCCCTTCACCCAGTTCATCGTAGTTCATGGCCAGGTCCAGGGCTGGAATCTGTGACTCACCAATCAGGTCAGCCAAGGAAGAAATGACTTGCTTCTTCAGTTGTGGCGTAATCACTTCCGTGTCCCCAAAGGAGTTTGTTCCCGTTACGTCCTTCATGAACTGGACAGGGTCTGACACCTTATAGGCAAAGGTACCAAAGCCTCTGAGGCGAATAACACCAAAGTCTGGGTCCCGCATCATGATTGGGTTTGTTGTACCCCACTTCTGGTCTAAGAACTGCTTGGTGTTGACGAAGTAAACCTCAGCCTTAAAGGGAGAGTTAAAGCCATAGGGCCAGCTCTTTAGCTTGGTCAGGATCGGCAGGTTTTCTGTTTCCAAAGTGTACATGCCTGCTTCAAAGACGTCAGCAATCTGGCCTTCGTTGACGAAGATGGCCACTTGCGACTCTCTTACGGTCAGCTTGGCCCCCATCTTAATCTCATTGCCCTGAACAGGGAAACGGTAGATAATCCGGTCCGTCCGCACGTCCGTCCATTCAATAACTTCAATGAATTGTCCCTTAATAAAATCAAATAGTCCCATCTGGTTCCTCCTTAATTGGTCTCATAGTAAAATAATACCATGAATTACCGCCCCTTGCCATTCCGTAGCCAAAAGAGATAGAATGGGTTGTACATGTGAAAACAGCACAGATTGGAGCTAAGTAAATGTCATTATTATTGGCTGAAAATATATCGAAAAGTTACGGGGATAAAACCCTCTTTACAGGCCTTGGCCTGGTTGTGGAAAATAAGGACAAAATTGGCCTCATCGGGGTCAATGGTACAGGCAAGTCCTCCCTGCTGGATATCCTAGCGGGTATTGAGCCCCCAGACGAGGGTTCTGTCACTCGGACTGGAGAGGTTCATGTGGAGTACCTCCGCCAGGACCCGGACATGAACCCGGACCATACCATCCTCCAGGAGGTCTTCCATACGGACACCCCCCTGCTGAATGTGGTGCGGTCCTATGAAGTGGTTTCTGCCCAACTGGAAAAAGACCCTGGCAACGTAAAGCTACAGGGTGAAATTCTGAAGATTACAGACCAAATGAATGCCATGGACGCGTGGAACTTTGAGTCCAAGGTCAAAACGGTCCTGACGAAACTGGGTGTCCATGATTTTGACGCTAAGATTTCCACCCTGTCCGGTGGTCAAAAGAAGCGGGTTGCCCTGGCTGGTGCCTTGGTTTCCCCTTGTGACTTGCTGATCCTGGACGAACCCACCAACCATTTAGATAACGATACCATTCAATGGTTAGAAAACTATTTGCTAAATCTTAAGACTGCCTTAATCATGATCACCCACGACCGTTACTTCCTAGACCGGGTGGTCAATAGAACCATAGAAC
This sequence comes from uncultured Peptostreptococcaceae bacterium, assembly GCA_964342805.1. Taxonomy (GTDB): domain Bacteria; phylum Bacillota; class Clostridia; order Peptostreptococcales; family Acidaminobacteraceae; genus CAYFHQ01. Next base: position 21,581 of record CAYFHQ010000011.1, read on the forward strand.
TGGACCTGTCCGGCCTTTATAGCTATGACGGCAACTATTCCTACTTTGTGGAGAAAAAGGCAGAACGACGGGAAATGGCCGCCACCATGGAACGCAAACGCCTTAACCTCTACCGGAGCGAGTTGGCCTGGATTAGGGCAGGTGTCCAGGGTCGAGGGACCAAACAAAAGGCCCGGATTCAGCGGTTCCAAGAACTAAAGCACACCTCCTATGCAGTCAATGAGGAGCAAATGGAGATTTCAGTGGCCCACCGCCGCCTAGGAGGCAAGGTCCTAGAAATTGAAGGCCTGGCCAAGGCCTTTGACCAACCCCTCTTTGATAACTTCTCCTATGTGGCCAAGCCGGGAGACCGGGTGGGCATTGTTGGAGCCAACGGGGCGGGTAAGTCTACCCTCCTCAATATACTGACTGGAAAACTCCAAGCAGACGCAGGGCAGATTGACATTGGGTCAACGGTGGAACTGGGCTACTTCTCCCAGTTGTCTGAAGAAATGGATGTATCCCAGCGACCCATTGACTATATCCGAGACCAGGCTGAGTTTGTCACCACTGCCGACGGCATGAAGATCACAGCTGCCCAAATGATGGAGCGTTTCCTCTTTGACAAGAACCTCCAGTGGACCCGGATCGACAAGTTGTCCGGTGGAGAAAGACGACGCTTGTACCTCCTGGCCATCCTCATGCGGTCACCAAACATCCTCATTTTGGACGAGCCTACCAACGACCTGGACATCGACACCCTCAAGGTCCTGGAAGGTTACCTGGACGACTTTAAGGGCATTGTCATAACCGTCTCCCACGACCGTTACTTCCTGGACCGAACATGCAACATGATCTGGGCCTTTGAACCAGGACCCCGGGTCATTCAACATGTGGGTAACTACTCGGACTATGTGGTCTACCGGGAGGAAAACCTGCAAGTGGCCACCAAGGCCAAAGAAAAGCCTGCTGACCAGAAGACCCAGCAAACGGAAAAGAAGAAAGTGAAGTTGTCCTATAAGGAAAAACGGGAGCTGGAAGAACTGGAAACCACCATTCCCAAACTGGAAGACCGCCTGGAACAGATTGAAGCAGAGATGGTTGAGTATGCTTCATCCTATGGCAAGCTAGCAGAACTGACAGAGGAAAAGGACGCCATAGAAGAGAACTTACTCTTTAAATTGGAGCGTCTGGAGGAACTCCAGGAACTAGCTTAAGGCTCTACCCAGGAGCCAAGTTCCACAAGCTGCATAGCCAGATGACACGGCAACTAAACCAAAAAATATAAAGGGTATTGTATTGGAAGCACAACTTCCACTACAATACCCTTTTAAAATGTCACAAAGTAAAAGATCGTCACGATCAAGGTAATGACCGTAATGAGGGTCTGGGTCACACTGAACCTTCGGTCGGTGTCCGTGCTCATCATGACATTGGCGATAAGGCCCAATACACAAATCACACTCAAGACAATCAGTAGCCGCCAGCCATAGGCGATCAGTTGCTGGTCCCAGGTCTTATCCAATAGGTCTTCAAATCGAACGGTGAAGATATCCCGCTCCTGAGGTCGCGCTCGGTCTGTGATCACAAACAAGAGGAGGGCGATGATCCACGCCAGCCCGTTGAAGAAATGAAAGGCCTTGATCTCCAACTTCTGCTTGTTCATGCTATCACCTCATTGCATATATACCCTAAATCGGTATTGTATTCACATAACCCCTGGCAGACCTATATCACTGGGGCTCAAACAGAAAACCACAGGAGGCTTCCCCTGTGGTCATGATATGTCAGCTTGATTCCAGTGGTATAGGTCTATCTTTTAATGTACACGCCATTCCTAGGAGCGCGAACATCAAACTCTGCAAAAACCTTATGACAGTCCGGACAGTAGTGGGCTCTTTCCCCTTCACCATTGAGACTGTCCCCCGTACTGGCCCGGTCGCCTCCAAAGGACATGGAAAAGGACAACTTGTTCTTCTTGGTCTGGTCTCCACCGCCTACTTCCGACTCCTCCGCCACCGTCTGCAATACGAAATCCATAAGGCCAGGACCCATGGTCTCGGCAAGGCGCATCTTTTCCCCACAAATTGGACAGTTCATTCTTTCCCCTCTCTTCCCTACTGGTGTTTGGCCCTTTCAAAGGCCATAAGCGCTTATGTTCTTACCCTAGTCTACCACTGGTCCATGGATTTTCTCCCATTCTCACCATTTCCTAATAAACAAAACACCTCGCTGCTTTCCAGGGCCAGCGAGGTGTTTATGGGGATAAGTGTACGAATATCATCTATACAAACGAGGCTTTGCTCGATCATAGCAAGGAGTGAAGTACGGGGATAAATCGTATACAAAAAACAGGCCACAAATACACGGGACGCTCATTCCCATGCATTTGTGCCCTGTCCTTTTATCTGAGAGTTTCCCTACCCGATCACAGGGTAAGTTGCTTCTTCGATGGCCAACCGGTGGCTCTCTCCAGGGGTGTGTCTGAACCATTGTCCCTGACCTGAGAGTTTCGCATTGGGCTGCAATCCCAACACTTGCTCCTGCGGTAGCTTTCGCTTCTTCAATGAATCGTCATCCACGCCATATGCGATTAGTACTTCACAGGCATCATAACATTTATGGGTTTTGTCCGTCAATAGATTTTTCATCCCATTAAAACATTCGATGCCTGTGAAGTTCACATCAACTTTTTAAATGCAGAATCCTATACCTTGAATACCTCAATCTGCTTGTTCAGTTCTGCTGAAAGTTCATTGAGGCGTTCTGCATTTCGGGCTACTTCCTCAATGGCCTTTGTCTGCTCGTCCATGGAATAGGACACTTGTTCTGTGGCAGCTGCAGTTTCCTCAGACACAGAAGATATGTTGTTGACCACGTTGACAATTTCATTCTTGTTGTCTGACAGGCCATTCAACTCTGACGTAACCACTTCGATAATAGAGGTAATCCCGTCCACAGACTCATTTATACTATTGAAAGCCTTGGTGACATTGGTCACGGCCTCATTTTGCTCTGAGGAAATTTCATTGACCTCATTCATGATGGCCACTGTGTCCTTGGACTCTTGCTGAATACTGAGGACAATGTCCCGGATTTCGCTCGTCGCCTTGCCGGAGTCCTCTGCCAGTTTCCGGATTTCGTCAGCAACCACTGCAAAACCTCGTCCAGCTTCGCCGGCTCTTGCCGCCTCTATGGACGCATTGAGGGCCAGGAGGTTGGTCTGGTCAGCAATAGAAGCAATGGTTCCAATAATATTAGTAATGGCATTGGCCCGTTCTTCCAAGCTTTCAACGGCCCCAACAACCTTCACATTGGACGCCTGGCTTATGGAGGACTTTTCCTTGAGGTTCTCAAGGACCTCTAGGCCTGCTTCATTGGTTGCCTTGGCCACGCCAGCCTTTTCCTTCATGGCCTGGCTATTGGTCATGAGGGAATTAAACTTGACGTCGATTTCATGGGCCACATGGGCACCATTTTCCCCGTCCCTGGCCAGGTCCTGTGTACCTGTTGCGATCTCTTGAACCGTTGTTGCCACCTGGTCCACCGTGGCATTGGTTTCCTCTGCCATGGAAGCCAGTGTGGACGCCGCGTCCAGCATTTCTCTGGAAACCCCACTGGTCTCCTGGATGAGTCCCCGTACCGTCCGGGTCATGTCATTGAGGCTGGAAGCCAGGTCCAGGGTCTCGTCCTTGGTCTTCACTTCCACTTGGACGGTAAAATCACCATTCTTAATCCGCTCTGTTGCGTCGACCACCTTCAAGATCGGCTTGCTGATCCCATTACCAACCAGGTTGGACATAAAGGCTGCAATGATCAGGGCGGCCAGAGTGATCCCGCCTAAGAACATCAAGATCATTTGCAGGAGGGCCAGAACTTCATTCTCTGGAATACTGGAAGCCACAATCCAGCCATTATTCAGGTGACTAAAGGCAGACAAGACCCCTGCGCCATCCTGCCGCTTATATGTAGTAAATCCACTTTCCTTGCTGTTAAACTCCTTGAGGAGACTCTCAAAGTTCCCCACCTCCAGCATGTTAGTCCCCAGTTCCACCGTTGGGTGGACAATGGTTCTACCGTCTGGATGGATCATATACAGGTAGCCTGTTTCAAAGAGTCTGACATCGTCCAGGGTCTTTTGAACGTCGTCCAAGTAGAGGTCCATCCCCACCATGGCTATGGCCTTGCCGTCCACAATGACTGGGGTTACGTAAGAAGTAATGTAACCACCTGCAGCCGACTCATAGGGGAAGGTCCACAGGGTCTTTTGGTTGTCTATGGGCTCGTTGTACCACTCATGGTATTCGTCGTAGTAGTCCATTCCGAAAGAGTCTTGGAGTTCAAAACTACCATCGTCCATTTCCAGCATCCATATATCCACTTCCTGCTTGAACATGTCCGTATTGAAATAGGCATAAATGGACCGGGTAAGGTCAGTGTTTTCCCCCATGAGGGCGTACCTTTTGACCAGGTCTTTCTTATAGTCCTGCAAGTACTGCTTGTCCCGCATGGCTCTTTGGACATCCACGTCTGCCTTAATCTCATTGACCATGATACTCACGGCTGATTCAATGTTGGAGAATTCCTGTTGAAACTGGTTTACATACCCTTGAACCTGATCAGAGGCCTTGTTCCTCGACTCCTCGCTGACATTTTGATTGATCAGGAATCCCACTACCCCTGCAATCAAAATGGCAAGAATTAAGTTTGTTGCGATGATTGCCAGCATGATTTTCCGAGAAATCTTCCCGGTCAATCCCCTAGACTTTTTCTTCATGTTTGCCCCTTTCAAATCCACCATAGCTTTTTACTCACACCTATTCTTTGTACCCAAACACATGTGTGTTAACCCACTTAACACACAAATAACACCTAGGGAACAAGCACTTGTTCCTTAGGTGTTTTTATGTTTTTAGATCCAAAGTTATATATGGTCAAAGGTCGAAACTGCTGTCTTACCCAGGAGTATGTCTGTGTTTCGACCTGAACCAACTTGATTACAGGTCGTCAGAAGTCCCTTGACCTTGTAGGGCCCCAGCAATCTGATTCACAATATCCGCTGGCACTTCAACCGTTCCAGCGTCACTCTTACCACCGGCAAATCCCTTAAGGGTGTCCACCAGGTCAATACCTGTCAGGGCATTCACGGTTTCAGGCAGCTGGCTGACCATGTCTGTCACATAGCCTGTTACCTTGGCTGCGCCCCCCTTGCCCTCGGAACCACCATTGTCCACAATGACGATCTTCTCTGTCTGTGTGAGTGGTGCTGCCATACTCTCTGCAATGTCTGGTAGCTTTTCCACAAGCATCTGGATAACGGCTGCCTCGTTGTACTGCTTGAAGGCCTCTGCCTTTTCCTTCATGGCTTCGGCTTCCGCCATACCCTTGGCCTTGATGGCCTCGGCTTCTGCATTACCCTTCACTCGAATGGCTTCGGCCTCTGCAAGACCCTGGCGCTTAATGGACTCCGCCTCAGCTTCTGCTCTGGCAATGTCCTGGTAGCGCTTGGCGTCTGCTTCCTTCATTTCACGGTATAAAGAAGCATCCGCGTCCTTCTTGATGGTCGCTTCCAGTTCCTTTTCACGGCGGATAGCGTCTTTTTCAGCCAGGTCAATCTGCTTGTCCTTACGTACCGACTCTACAGCCAACTCGGTTTCAACAACACTACGCTTTTCACGGTTTTCTTCAATCTGATAGGACAAGTCTGCCTTGGCCTTGGCAGTTTCCTGCTCGGACCGGTATGACTGGACCTTCAGAGACTTTTCTTTTTCATATTGGGCAATTTCCGTTTCTGCACCAATCTCTGCTTGACGGGCTTGCTGGGTCGCAGCAGCCGTTTGAATACGGGAGTCCCGCTCTGCTTCTGCTGTACGGATGTCCATTTCAGCCTTGGCCTGGGCCTCAGCAATGGTTGCGTCCCGCTTTACCTCAGCAATACGCTTTTTACCTAGGGATACCAGGTACTCATTGTCATCGTTAATGTCTTTCAGGGTAAAGGACTTGATTTCAATACCCATTTCAGCCAGGTCCGCTGCTGCAACCCCCTGAACCTCTGCTGCAAACCGCTCACGGTCCTTGTAGATTTCTTCCACAGTCAGCTTGGAGATAATCTCACGGAGCTTACCTTCCAGCACGTCCTTGGCTGTGTGTTTGATCTTCTGGATGGTCATGTCTTCCTTGCCCGTGTTAAACTGCTCCATGGCAGTATAAATGGACGTTTCGTCAGACTTGACTTTCAGTACCGTAACACCGTCAACGTTAATGTCTACGCCGTTTTCAGTGAGGGCCTTCTCCGTACCGACTTCAATGATCATATTCTCCAGGGAGATCACGTCAATCCGCTCGATCACTGGAAGCACCAATCCACCGCCACCGGTGATTACCCGCTTCTTACGGCCTGTAACCACAATGGCCTTGTCCTGGGGAGCCTTTCTCCACATGGACAACAATGCAACGAGGAGTAACAAAATGACTACTGCTATTGCCCCGCCGATATACATTCCCATCATATTCCTCTTCCTTTCCACTTTGTCTCTTCTATATGAAAGCCAAAGGCTTTACACTCTTTTACCGATGCGCCCGCACACCCACTTAACTGGGGCCTGGACCTGGCTCTACGTAATACACGTTGTCTTCAATGTGACGGATGTAGACCGACGTTCCTGCTGGAATATAAGACCCATCCATGCTTTTGGCAGGAGACCGGTACATGTTGCCCTTGTTCTCATATTTAATACTGCCAAAAGAACCTTCCATAATAGACTCTGAGACCACTGCGTCCATACCAATAAACTCTTCTCTCCTGGATGAACTGGTGTTTTCCATGGCCTTAAGTTTTTTAAAGACCAGGTTGTACATGACAGCACCCACAGCAAAGGCGTTGAGCAGGGCGGCTGCCACGGTGAGTATACGGCCAAAACCACTGGCGGTCATGAGCCAACCCACACCACCGAAAACGGTGATAAAGGGCAGTAGGACTATGGGTTTGAGGGGGATAAAAAACAAGTCCGGTAGGTCAATCTCCTCAAAATGGGCCTCAAAGCCCTCGATTTCAAGAATGGAACCTAAAACCGTGGTTAAAAAGGTAAAAAATAAGCCTGTAAAGAAAACAGCACTATAAAATGTGGTCATTCCTACCCCTCCGATCGGATTTTGACTTCACTGACAATATGTTACAAGTGATTCCGTTGACAGTATAACATGATTAACAGGTTTGGAATACTACAGTTCCGTTGCAAAATATTAGGAAAGTCTTAAAGGCGCCTTCATCCTTGTTGAAGTTTGTCGAATGCTGTCGTAGACTGACTTTCAGCCCTTGTCACCCATGGACATTTTGCAAGGGATTACCCAGTGGATATTTCGGGTATGAGTAGAATGAAAAGAGGTGGTCCCATGGATAAGCGGAATGAACTCACTCCAGAAGAAAAGAAAAAGTTAGCCGAACAATTCCTCAAAACCACAGAATCCAAACTGAGAAAAGAAGAGAAGTCCACCTGGATGATCAAGGACCATGATCATTTGTTCCAGTGTGAAAAGTAGTAGGCTAGGGTGACCTTTAAACCCTGCACTTTTGGGTTTTCATAGATTTTGAAGCCCAATCACAAACGCAAAAAAGACCCAGCATTTCCGATTTGGAAGAGCTGGGTCTTTCATTGTTCTGGGTTTATGTAGTTCAGGCTTTGTTTTGACCCTGTTCAGGATTCACTTACCCGCCCACATGGTCAGGCTTCAAATCCACAAGTCGCCTGGACTCCCGGATGGTAATTATACCTTCCTCAACTTGGCCGATCAATGACTTGATGGTTGTGTATTCCTCCTTGGTCAGGGTTAGGCGAAAGTAGGCCTTGCCCGTATTAAACTCCCCTGCTATTTGGCCGTCTCTTCGGGGGATAAACTGTACCTTTTTGAGCTGGTCATAGGGAATTACCGTGAGGTTACTCAAAAGGAAGCCTTGCTCGAAGACCATGGACCCATGCCTTCTGGCTAGACGACCCTCCACCAGGAAAACGACTACGAGTAGGGCCAGTAATCCCAGGAGAATGTAAAGGCCGGTTAGAGGAATGTCCTCTCCCACCAAGATAATGTACTGGAAGGGTAAGAGGATAAAAGGAGCCAGACCGTTGAAGCCCATGGTCCAGTTGAGTCCTCCATTTTTGTAGGCAGTGGAAAAGTAGAAGGTTCCCTCTGTCAGCTCCTGATACTGGTCCAGGAGGTCTCCCTGTCTTTTTCGGAAGTCCACATAAAGGGCCACTGCGACAAGGCCGTAGAGGCCCGTAATGAAGATCCCACTGACACCGGCAAAGAAGCTAAAGACCATCATGGACGCTAAAATGCCGTAAGCGATCCATTTCAGGTGCTTGTGGTAGGTTTTCTGTTGGTCAATGATCTGTTTCACGTCCATCTTAGACCAGCTTTCTCAGCAGGGGGGCCACAAGGGATTGTTGCTTGCCACTGACAGGTATGCCAGAGGTAACGGGCATGCCCAAACCGTTGCGCAAAACCAGCTTGTAGACGGCCTCATTCTTTCTATGCTCCTTGCGCCACTGGACGTCCATAATGGTGGCCCAGGAAAGAAACTTGCCCTTAATCACTAATCCGTCCTCCACAATGATGTACTTGGGAATCCGGAACTTCTCCCCATAGAAAAAGAAGAAGATGGCTGCCAGGAAGGCGCCGAAGGTCATAAAGCCTGCGACCAGTTCTGTAGCTGACCTTGCCTCATAGGCAAAGAGAAACATAAAGATAAAGACCACTGGGGAAAACAGGGCTCCAATGACGATGTACTCCCACCGGATGGTCGACTTGACTGGCCAAATAATCAGGAGGGGACGGCTGTCCAGGTCAAACAACTTAGCTGACCGGTCTGCCATGAGGCTGGCTGTTCCCGATAGCTGGGTGATGATGAAAAAGACCACCAGGGGTAGGACAAAAAGAGACGTGGTTTCAGAGTCAAATCCTTGCCCCATGATCATAAGTCCCATCATAGCAAGCATGGACAAAACACTGAGGACTTTGAAGCCCCAGAGCATGTAGCGTCGCTTTTTCATGAGGTCATAGTCTGTAAAGGAGAAGCCGATCTCTGAGGGGTCTCCCATTTGAAACAAGGCCTTGCCGATGGCCTCGTCAGGGCCATAGCCGCCTTCCACATAGTCCTCCACCAGGCACTGAATGTGCTCTCTCAGTTCTTCCTCAATATGCTGGGCTTCTGCTTGGGTATGGACCTGCATGGTGACCAGTTCTATAAAACGTTCAATCCGTTTATCTTTTATGTAAGTCATTTTAGGCCTCACTTCCCAGCAGGCCATTGAGGGCACCACTAAAGAGCTTCCATTCTTCTGCCTTGGTCTCAAGGGCACCTAGGCCCCCTTCTGTAATCCGGTAGTACTTTCTCTTCCGTCCCGTTTCAGGTTGTTCCCAGTAGGACTGAATGTGACCCTTCTTCTCTAAGGCATGGAGAATGGGGTAAAGGGTTCCCTCTTTAAATTGAAAAGTTCCTTTTGACATGAGTTCAAAGTTTTTGATCATACCATAGCCATACATGGGCTCTCGTTTAAGCATGTTGAGGATCATTAGCTCTGTTGTTCCCTTGAGTAGTTCTTTATTCATTGGTTCCCCTATTTCCTATGATTTGCTTTGGTCTTGCATAAATCCCTTCACAGCTATAGTAGCCTGCCCTAGGGGCATTACGAAGACTCTTGGCAGTTATTCACTTTCAAAAATATGTGTTTCCCTATATACTATACCTAGTCACCCTATACATCGGAATCCGATGCATAGCTACACAAAGTATGTTAGCACAGGTTTTTCCATTTGTAAAGAAGTTCCTGTCACTGGCTTCCAGTTGACATTCCCAGCGTTTCGCTATAACATTTATAAGGTTACGCAAATTGGATTACATAGGTCTGCTGGTGGGGTTACGCAAGGGCGCATCTGCCAAAGGCCTTGATACTGTATAAGAAGTAGCAATGGTTAGGAAGGGTTATTATGTCGAAGAACCGTTCGTTTGTAGATGAAGTGCGACGTCGTCGTACCTTTGCGATTATTTCTCACCCGGATGCGGGTAAGACAACATTAACTGAAAAGTTCCTCCTGTACGGGGGTGCCATTCGAGAAGCTGGTTCCGTAAAGTCCCGACGTGCCCAGAAGCACGCCGTGTCTGACTGGATGGAAATTGAAAAGCAGAGGGGTATTTCGGTTACCTCTTCCGTGCTCCAGTTTAACTACGATGATTACTGCATTAATATTCTGGATACGCCTGGTCACCAGGATTTCTCTGAGGATACCTACCGTACCCTCATGGCTGCGGACTCGGCTATCATGGTTATTGACTGTGCCAAGGGTGTCGAGGCCCAGACCAAGAAGCTTTTTGAAGTTTGTAAAATGCGTGGGATTCCAATCTTTACCTTCATCAATAAGATGGACCGTACGGGTCAGGACCCATTTGATCTACTGGAAGACATTGAAAATGCCCTGGGCATTCGGTCTTGTCCTGTCAACTGGCCTATTGGGTCCGATGGCAAGTTCAAGGGTGTCTTTAACCGCCATGAAAACCAAATTGAACTCTTTGGTGACGGCAACCACGGGGCCAGCATTGCCAAGTCTACTACGGGCGACCTGGAAGACCCGGCTTTCGCTGAACTGGTTGGTGAAGAACACCACGAAAAACTTATGGAAGACATTGAACTCCTGGACGTTGCAGGAGACGAGTTTGACCTGGACCGAATTCTAGCTGGTGAACTGACACCCGTTTACTTCGGATCGGCCCTGACCAACTTTGGTGTGGAGCCCTTCCTCAAGTCTTACCTGAACATTTCCCAGTCTCCAAGACCTCGGGAAACAGTAGATGGTCAGATCAGCCCAGAGAATGAAAACTTCACAGGGTTTGTCTTTAAGATTCAGGCCAACATGAACCCGGCCCACCGGGACCGGATTGCCTTCCTACGGATTTGCTCTGGCAAGTTCGAAAAGGGCATGCAGGTTAACCATGTTCGTAATGGCAAGAAAATCAAGTTGTCCCAGCCCCAGCAGTTTATGGCCCAGGACCGTGTCATTGTTGAAGACGCCTACCCAGGGGATATTATCGGTATCCATGACCCGGGGATCTTTAACATTGGTGACACCCTGTGTCAGGACAACTCAAAGGTAAAATATAAGGGCATCCCGTCCTTTGCACCGGAACACTTTAGCAAGATCTTCCCTAAGAACTCCATGAAGCGTAAGCAGTTCGTTAAGGGCATTACCCAGATCGCTGAAGAGGGTGCCATTCAGGTCTTCCGCCGGCCTAACATCGGCATTGAGGAACTGATTGTTGGCGTGGTTGGTGTCCTCCAGTTCGAAGTCCTGGAATACCGCCTGAAAAATGAGTACGGGGTGGACATCGTTGCTGAAAAGCTACCCTTCCGCTATATCCGTTGGGTGGAAATGGACGGTTTTGATCCAGACAAGTTCTCCATTACCATGGACACCATGATCGTGGAGTCTGAGGAAAAGAAGCCAGTTCTCTTGTTCCAGAACGAGTGGTCCATTAACCGGGTGGAAGACAAGAATGCTGGTGCGACCTTGCATTCGGTTTCGATCTAGGTATTGGAATCGATTGCGATTTAATTTAGGGTCTAACCCCCATAGCTAGACGCAGCCATCAAAAAATAATTAAAAGCTGCTACAGGTGACAACTGGTCACCTTGTAGCAGCTTTTTTTACTTGTTAGTAGCTCTTTTATTCATCTTTTGGATCAACCAAGTGACTGGCATTTAGTGGGTCATTTAGGGAGCCAGCTTGGTGATCTACACCCATAGCCTACTCAAACACCCTCAACTAGCCCACACACATTCGGCAAGCCAATCACAAAGGAAGTCCCTTCCCCTACCTTGCTGACCACCTCTATGGTTCCACCCAACTTCTTGGTCACCATATTATAAACCGTATTCAAACCCATGCCACTGGCGTCCTTGACATTGTCCACCGTGTAATAGGGTTCAAACAAACGGTCTATATGGTCTAGACCGATCCCGACCCCGTCGTCATGGACCACCAGGGTGGTGGTTGTGACAGTCTGGCTGACTTCGATCAGAATGGTGCCCCGGTCTTGGCCCCTAAATCCATGATTGACTGCATTCTCAATCAGGTTGTTGAGAATTAAGAAAAGGACCCCTGGCCTTGTTTTGACCTCAATCATGGGGGCACACTGGATGGAAATATCCACATTGGGATGGTCCAGGCCCGTCTCGATATTGGCCACCACATTTTCCAAGTAGGTCTGTACGGCCACCTGCTGGACGGACTCATTGGCATGGTCTTCTGCCAGCTTTCTAAAGTTTTCAACGATTTGAGAAGCCTTTTTTAGATTGGCAACAACCACATCGGTGGAGGATTTAATGTCATCTATAAGCTCCAACTCGTCCTCGTCCCGTTTTTTATGAGCCATGACCGATCGGAGTTGGTCCACCAAATGAATGGCATAGGTGGAGGCGGTCAGACACACCCCAAGGGGGGTGTTGATCTCATGGCTGACCCCAGCGGTAAGTTTACCCAAGGCAGCCATTTTTTCTGACTGGACCAGGTGGTCTTGGGTGTCTTTTAAGTTTTCCAAGGAAGCTTCCAGTTCCACATTGGTTTCTTCCAATTCTTCCGTAGCCAGCTTCAGGTCAGTCAAGGACTCCTTGAGTTGGTCATTGCTGTCGCTGAGCTCTAGGGTCCTTTCGGCCACAATACTTTCCAGGTTGCGGTTGAGGTCCTAGAGGTTTTTCTCTACTTCCTTGCGGACTTCAATTTCCTGTTCCAATATAGTTTGATTATGGATCAGGGAAGAGGCCATGGCGGTAACGGAGGCCGCCAGCTGGTCAATTTCCACAATGTTTACTTCTTCATAGGTTGCCTTGTAGTCACCTGCTGCAACCCGTTCTGAGTAGGCTATGATCTGGCCGAACATGGCTGTATAGATCTGCCGACTACTAACGTAAACGATTACTATGCCCACCAAAAGGACACCCAGCACAGACCATAGGAGGGTGACAAAACCGTCCCTATACTCGATTTCAGCATTGTTTTTCAAGACAATGTTAACGCCATAACCGTCCACGTACTGGATAACCGCCAAGTTTTTTTGGTGGATTACATAGCCCTGGCCTTGGGTACTGAAAAAAGACAGGGCCACTGGGCCCTCCCTCATGTGGTTGACAATCGTTGGCATTAGAAAGTGATCACTACCCACGGTGGACAGGACCGGTTGTCGTCGGTTGGTCAGGGTAATGGCCTCCGCTTGGATAATGCCATTGAGTTCAGACAAGAGGCCAACGTTGGAATTGAGGATATAACCACTCCAAATCTCCCCCAAGACTTCCCCTGTAACCGGGTCCACCACAGGCACCCGGAGGGTTAAGAAGCTCAAAAAAATCGTCATAGTAGGGAATGTCCACAATCCCTTGTTCAAAGGACCTGCTGACACTGGAGGCATTGGTCACCCGGATCAACTCTTCCATGTCATAGGCCCCAGACACAGCCATGGACCGGACGGGCCGGTCTCCCCCTGCGTCCATATAGGTGACAAAGTCCAGGTCGCCATTTTCAGCCAAGTAGAGTTTTGCCCAGTCTGTGGCCTCTCCATAGTTACCATTCATGACATGTTGCAGGTAGTCGGTTCTCATGAGGCCCTGGATGTCATGTTCAATGGACAAGACCTTGTCTTCAAAATAGAGGTCAATGGTGTGAAAGACCCGTTCAAAACTCTTCTCTTGCTCGTGGCGAATGGTCCGGTCTGCCAAGGAGTAGTTCATTAATAGCAGTACAATGGCAAAGACCAGCAGCAGGGCCGCAACAAAGACCGGCAACATGGTGCGTAATTCAATTTTTCGTCCCATCACGGTCTGCATTTTCATATCCACCGCCAGCTTGTACTAGTCCTCAGAATATCTAAAGGCTCGTTCTTTGTATTGGTCAATCCGGTCTTCAGGAGTTTCCTTGGTAATCAGTTTAAAAGCTCCCGAGTAGACCGTGGGCACTTGACCACTCAGGCCAGTTTGGTCCAAGTAAATGGCTTCAGCCATGGCAATGCCGTTGTCGTCATTCATCCGCATAACGGTGACATCGATCTCTCCAGCTGCTATGGCTTCCAGTTCCGCACTACCGCCACCCCAACCGTTGACCATAATGTCACCCAGTTTTCCTGTTTCCTTCAGGGCGTCTAGGATTCCAAAGGTAATGTCTGTGGAGCAGGAGTAAATCACCTTTAGGTCTGGATTGTCCGCCAGTAAGGTCAAGGTTGCTGCCTTGGCCTTTTCCCGGTTACCGTCAGTAAAGAAGGACCCCACCAATTGCATGCCCTCTTGGGCTTCCATGGCTTCAATAAAGGTGTCCCCCCGCATTTCACTGACATAACCGTCTGTAAAGTAAAGGACTGCGTACTGGCCACTACCGCCCACCTGGTCTACAATATGGTCTGCCAGGACCTGGGTCCCCAGCATATGGTCAAAGCCCACATACAAGAAGGGTTGGCGGTCCACCCACTCCTGGAGGGGGGTGGTGATATTTTGAAGAATGATCTTGGTTTCCTTGGCGATGATGGCCGACTCAATGAGTTTCTTGTGGGCCGTGACATCTAGGGTAAAGATCAGGTAGTCCGGTTTACTGAGAATGGCCTGGCGGATCGCATCTTCTTGTAGTTGCAGTTCTCCCGAGGCGTCGGTAAAGGTCTCCGTAATATTATAGGAAAGCCCGATTTCATCCATCCGCTTTTGGAAACTCTGGACACTCCGTCTCCAGTAGTCTGACACTTGATTTCCTGGATAAACCACGGCAATTTCAATGACTCCATTGGGGTCTAGCTTGCCCGCTTCCAGGGGGGTATTGCTTTGGACGCGCAGGTCAAAGGCGTCATATATTTCCTGGCGGCCGGTCTGGGCTGCCAAGTATTCATGGACCATAATATAAGTACTGTGACTATAGGGCTTCACTTCTTCTGGCTCGATTTCTACAGCAGGCGCTGTGCAAGCAACAGCGCTGACAAGGATCAATAGAAGGACGCTGATCAAACGAAATTTCATACGCTCACTCCTTTACTTTTGTCGTTATTCCATATATGCCCTTAGGCGCAGATTTTATGCATTGAATGGCAACATTCAGAATGTTAGAATGACTGTACACGCTTAGTTTGGGTAAAAGAACACCAAAGGAGGTCAAAATGAATTTGCAAGTCAATCAAACCATTCATGGTTTTACCTTAATCGATACATTTGAAGTCAAAGAAATCCACTCCCTTGCCCACGTTTTTGAGCATAAGCAGAGTGGTGCTCGCCTACTCCATTTGGCAAACGATGACGACAACAAAGTCTTTTCAGTAGGCTTTAAAACACCACCAACAGACAGCACAGGTGTCCCTCACATTGTGGAACACTGCGTGCTTTCCGGGTCCCGTAAGTACCACACCAAGGAACCCTTTATGGACATGGTCAAGGGGTCTCTCCAGACCTTTATCAACGCCATGACCTTTAGCGACAAGACCATTTACCCGGTGGCCAGTCGCAACGCCAAGGACTTCCACAACCTAGTGGACGTTTATTTAGATGCGGTCTTTTTCCCGCAAATCCACCAGGACCCAGAAATCTTTATGCAAGAGGGCTGGCACCTGGACATCCATGAAAAAGATGCGCCCCTGACCTACACAGGTGTTGTCTACAACGAAATGAAGGGGGCCTACTCGTCACCTACAGCCGTACTTCGTGATGAAGTAGCTGCTGCCCTTTTCCCTGACACATGTTATGCCTTTTCTTCCGGTGGTGACCCGGACGTGATCCCTGACCTGACGCTTGAAGGGTTTAGGGACTTCCATAAAAAACACTACCACCCCCGCAATGCCCAGCTTTACCTCTATGGGGACATGGACATTGAGGAGAAACTGGCCTACATCGACAGTGAGTTTCTGAGCCACTTCCAAGCTGCAGATGGTGAGGAGATTGTGATTAGGCCTCAAGCCCCACTGACAGCTCCTGTGGAGTCAACTTGTGTGTACCCGGTTTCTGCTGACGAGTCCACAGACAACAAGGACTTCCTGGCCCTGGGATTTGCCCTGGGCAATACGGCTGATCCAGTGGACAACTTAGTTTCCATGATCCTCAAGAGCATCCTGGTGAGTTCCAGCGCTGCCCCAGTGAAAATGGCCCTCCAGCAGGCGGGTCTAGGTGAGGACATTATGGTCATGGGCAGTGACGGTATTCAGTTGGGTATGGCCATTGTGGCTAAAAACACCTCTGTGGACCGCAAGGACGAGTTTGTTCAAATCATTGAAGAGACCATCGGCAAGATGATTGCCGACGGCATAGACAAAGACCTCATTCGGTCCAGCCTCAACATTGTAGAATACAGCCTCCGGGAAGCAACAGGTTTTGCTACCAAGGGGATTATTTATCATATTCAGTCCATGGAAAGCTGGTTATATGAGGACGCACCTACCACCCACCTCCACTACGACCAGTACCTGGCCGACCTCCGTGAAAAGGTAGAAACCAACTACTTTGAAGACCTGCTTCAAAAGCAGTTCTTGGACAACCCCCACCGGGCCTTGGTGGTCATGACGCCTCAACCTGGCCTTAATGAAGCCAAGGGAGAAAAAATGGCCCAAGTCCTGGCAGATAAGAAGGCTGCCCTGACAGAGGACCAACTGGAAGACTTGATCGCAGCCAACCAGTCCCTACGGAAGAAGCAGCTGTCTCCAGATGCTCCTGAAGCAGTGGCAACCATTCCAAAACTGGCCGTTTCTGACGTGAAGCCAGAGTTGGAAAGGGTTCCTCAGGAAGTCATTCCAAAAGGCAAGGCCAAAGTCCTCTTCCACGATGTTTTCAGTAGTGGCATTGCCTATGTGGACTTTATGTTTGACACCTCCATGGTGGCCAAGGAAGACGCTCCCTATGTCAACCTCCTGTCTTACCTCTTGGGCAAGCTGGACACGGCTAGTTATGGCTATGGGCAACTATCCAATGAAATTTACCTGAATACAGGGGGCATCAGCTTCTCTACCCAGGTTCTTAACCATTTGGATGACGACCAGTCTATTCTACCGAAATTTGTGATCAACACCAAGGTCCTTCGGTCGGGTATGGGCAAACTCTTTGATTTGTTGAAGGTTGTCCTGACAGAAACCTCTTTTGCAGATATGAAGCGAATTCAAACCCTGGTCCAGCAGCAACGGTCCAAGTTTGAGGCCTATATTGTTCAAAGTGGCAACACAGTAGCCTCCCGCCGGGTGTCTTCTTACTACTCCACTGCCTCTGCTTATGCAGACCAAATGTACGGCCTGGACTACTTCTGGTTCGTCAATGACCTGGCTGACCACTTTGAAGAAAAGCAAGACCAGCTGGTTGAAAAATTAGAGTCCCTTTATAAGACCATCTTCTGTGAGGACAACCTCTTGGTAGGTCTGACTGGGGAACGGGCTGACCTGGACCTTATGGAGACCTCCATGGTGGCCTTTATGGGCACCTTGATCGAGGACAATATCCAACCGGCAGCCATGAACTTCCCTGTGGAAAAGAAGAACGAGGGTATCCTAACCTCTTCTGGTGTCCAGTACGTGGCCAAGTCCGCGGACTTCCACAAGTTTGGCCATCAATACAATGGCCACATGCGGGTCCTGGAAGCTGTGATGAACAGTGAGTTCCTCCATGACCGTGTACGGGCTAAGGGTGGCGCCTATGGCTGTAGCATGACCTTCAACCGGGCAGGACGGGTGACCTTCTCTTCCTACCGAGATCCGAAACTCAAGGACACCCTGGCTGTCTATGACAGTGCTGGGGCCTACCTGCGTGACATGGACCTGAGCCAGGCTGAACTTACGACCTTTATCATTGGAACCATTGCCCGGATGGACGGGGCCCTTACCCCGCGCCAGAAGGGACAGATGACCATGAGTAGCTATGCGTCGGGCTTGACTTACGAGCAAAAACAGCAGGAACGGGAGCAAGTCTTGGCGACGACAGCTGACGACCTGAAAGCAATGGCTGACCTGATGGACCAGGCCATGGCAGACAACTATATTTGCGTTGTGGGCAACGAACAGGCCATCCTTGACCAAAAGGATGTCTTCATGAATACCCCACGACTCAAGCCCGTTGAGTAAGACTACACGATAGGTACTCTTAGACTTAAATACCTTTCTGTCAACTAGGCAACGTGAAGGTGTTATCAACAGTCTCGGACCCAGTAGAGCACACTCTTGCTCTACTGGATCTTTCCTATTGGCCTAATCCTGATAGGCCATAGGCGATATGGGTAGGTATAAGGCAAGGGCAAAAGGAGGACTTATGAAGAAAAAACTCATTTCCATACTGCTGATTTTCCTATTGATCATTGTTGCGCTCCTTCTCATTGCCTATGTGACCAACTCTGAGTTCAAGGGGTCCTTCCCCCGGTCCCAAGTTTCCTATTACGACGGCCATATGACCTCAGTGCCGCAAATTCTGGTCCACCGGATCAAGGCTGAGCCCTTTAACCTGGTGGCACTACTCATCTTTATTTGCGCCATTGTCCACACCCTTATGACCAGTTATTTTCACCGGATGGCCCATGACGCTGAACACGAGTGTGAAGAACTCAAGGCCAAGGGCAAGATAGACAAGGCCTATCAATCGGTGGAAGCCGGAGTTTTTCACCTGCTTGGGGAAGTGGAAGTGGTCTTCGGCATTTGGGCCATCGTTCTGGCAGCAGCCGTTGCCATTTTTTATGACTGGAAGGTCTTTGTGACCTATATCAGCGGCATTCACTACCGGGAACCCCTCTTTATCATAGTGATCATGACCATCGCCTCCAGTCGGCCTATCATTAAGTTTTTTGAGTTCCTTACCTGGCGGGTGGTCAAGCTTCTTGGCAACACTATAGAAGCCTGGTGGTTGACCATCTTGATCTTGGCCCCCATCCTGGGGTCGTTCATTACAGAACCCGCAGCCATGACCATATGTGCCTACCTGCTGTCGGAAAAAATCTACCAACTGGGCCCCAGTCGGAAACTGAGGTATGCGACACTGGCCCTCTTGTTCGTCAATATCTCCATTGGTGGAGCCCTGACCAACTTTGCCGCACCGCCCATTTTGGTGGTCGCAGAGCCCTGGGAGTGGGACGCCCTCTACATGCTCCTGCACTTTGGATGGAAGTCAGTTGTAGCCATTGTGATCTCAACCCTGGCCTACTTTTTCCTTTTACGGGACGATATACAGGCCCTGCGGGAACCCTACCAACACTACCAGTACAAGCGGTATATCCAGCGGCGTTTTATCCACAACACAGAGCTAGAGGAGAGTTTTCAGCAGTTGTCTACCATCGTGGACAATAAGCTGGGCTTCAGTGCTGAACTGGAAGCCTATTCGGACATCCTCAAGGGCAACATGAAAGACCTGGCCAAGAAACGTCTGACCCCAGAGGAACTGGACAAGTTTGACGTGGAAGACGCCATAGAAGAAAAGTATGAAGACATCCACCAGGAAATGCTCAAAAAAATCCTACCCGGCCTCCTTCCCGAGGACAGGAGACCGGAATACCGGGACCCCCACTGGAATACTCGACCTGGCCGGGTACCAGCATGGATTGTCCTGGTCCACTTGGGCTTCCTCATTTGGACGGTTGTCAATAACCACAATACAGTCCTCTTTCTCAGTGGCTTTCTCTTTTTCCTAGGCTTTTTCCAAGTATCCATCTATTATCAAAACCGGATCGACCTCAAACCCTCCTTGTTGGTTGCCTTCTTCTTGGCTGGTCTCATGATCCACGGCAACCTCCAGTCCTGGTGGATTGGTCCCCTGCTGGGTAACCTGCCGGAACTGGGCCTCAATGCCACGTCCATTTTGCTGACGGCCTTCAATGACAATGCCTCAATCACCTACTTGAGCACCTTGGTGCCAGGCTTGTCCGAAAGCCTCAAGTATGCCATTGTATCCGGCGCTATAACCGGAGGCGGCCTGACCATTATTGCAAACGCCCCCAACCCTGTGGGCCAGTCCATTCTCAAGAAGCACTTTGGCCGGGGGATCTCGGCAGGTATGTTATTCCGTTATGCCCTCCTTCCAACCCTGGTTGCAGCCCTGGTCTTTTTCCTCTTCCGGTAAGCCCTCTTACAGACGCAACCTACAAAAACGATAAAAGCGTCCTTGCAAAATCAATCTGCAAGGACGCTTTTATCTTTGTCGAATATCTATTGTCAGCTGGTCATTGCACCATTCAGTGTGGACAACCACTGGCCCAGATATAGGGGAATGGCGCCCAAGAGCATCCAAGGTGTTCCCATAAAGTTGGTGAAAGACAAGGCACCAGTTAAGGCCATGAGGACAAGAACCGAACCAAACACACCGAGTGTTTTCATACTGCTGAGTGCAAATCGGTTTCTTTTACGTAGGAATAGGACCAACCATAGGCTCGTGCCCAAAACAGCCACTAGGATCAGGGCCAGCCCCATAGGACTCAAAATCCCCTCCATGAGTTTGGCGTTCCGGTAGATCAAACTCCTTTGGACTCCCATACGTTTGTCCGCCAGGTAGCCTAATATGCTTCCTGCTATGATCACCAGTAGGCCTAGACCCGTCAAAATCCGCCCATTCCATTGTTTCATGTCATGCCTCGTTTTCGTTTCTTTTGCTATGTCCAAAGTGTTTATTCTTGAGTGTCTTTAAAGCTTGCCATGGGGAAACTTACTTCTTAGGGTCTCCTGTCATTACAGGGTTGCCTTCTGTTTCACTCCACTCTTTCCAACCACCGTCGTATACGGATACCTGCGTCCAGCCCATTGCTTTGGCGTAGAACCAAGTCTCAGAAGCTCTCCAACCTGTACCACAGTAGAAGGAGTTCTTTTCTTCCGGCTGAATATCTTCGCCGTCCCAGCGGGAAGCCAGGTACTCATAATTGACCATTGTGTTAGACGGTGTACGGTAGTCTTCCATGTGCCATGGATCAGACCCTGCGTAACCATACACTGCACCAGCAATACGGCCAGCGTCTTCAATGTAGTCATAACCGCTGGTTTCGCCTGTGAACTCCGCCCAGCTTCTGATAGAAATCAGGTTTTGGTTTTCTGTAGCTAGGATAGCCTTAGCTTCAGGCATATCAATAATCACGTCCTTGTTTTGAGGAACTGTCACGCCAAAGTCTTCCACGGCTTCAAACGTAACCCCACCAGTAGCAATTTCAAAACCAGCATTCTGCCATGCCTTGTAACCACCGTCTAGCAGACGAACGTCTTCTACGCCGGAGTACTCAAGGATCAGGGCAATACGTGCTGCTGCTGTTGTGTCGAGGCCATATAGCACAATGGTGTCGTCATGACGGATACCATTTGAGAGTAAGGACTTGAGGATTTCCTCGTCGGACTTGCGGTTCCAAAGGGGCCCTTCTTCAAAATCGTCCGTATTAATATGAGCCGCTCCTGGAATGTGACCCTCCATGTACTTGTCACCAGGACCCCAGCTTACTTCATATAGTTTAATATCAGCGGCATTGTCCTTGACCCATTGTGGGTGAACCAAAGTCTTGTAGCCTGGAAGAGCTGCTACTTCTAAGGAGTCGTCTGTCGCCCAAGCTTCAAAACCACCTTCAAATACCTTTACGTCAGCAAAGGATAAGGACTGAAGTTTCTCAGCCAGCTTCATAGCGTCTTCAGTGCCATAACCGTATACCACAATTTCCTTATCAGGAGTAATGGCATAGCGCTCAAGTTCAGTTGTAATGGCAGCATCGTCCGCTAGCAAGTCCAACCACTCTGTACTGAATACCAGGGCACCTGGAATGTGGCCGCCTCGGCTTTCGCCATTCAACTTCCAACCGTTAAAAGCGTAGGTCTGACGCGCATCAATGACAAGCGTATTTTCATTTTTCAGTGCCTTTTGCAAGTCTTGCAAATTAACCATAGCGATTGCTTCCTTCTCTACTTCAACTGCAGGGGTAACCTCTGCGGGCTTATCATTGCTTGCTCCCGTCGTACAACCCACCAAGACCAAAAGGGTCAGCAGGGCGATCAGGGAAAGTGTCAGAACTCTTTTCATGTCATGCCTCCGATATTTGCTTTTTAGTTTTCTTTCTCAGGATTTGAGTATACCAGAGGGTTTCACAAAATAACCCCCTGTTTCACCATTTCTCCATTGCGTTTTTCTATGCTTTATAAGCACCTATAAAAATCTTCAATACCCTGTGGTAATCGGTCCTATTTTCAGGCAGAATAGAAGGACAAGACAATCGTCCAAGCCATTGATATTACTAAATCACGCCAGTATTCTCAGGAGTTGTTAATGAAGCCATCAAACGGTAATCCCTACAGGCCCTTAGACAAGTGTATAGACTGTAAGCGGTGCATGCAAAACTGCCCCATGCTCCTGCGACATTGCGACAAGCCTACTGACCTCTTCAACCAGCCAGACCGGCTGACGGCTGACGACGGGATTGTGGCCTTTTCCTGCACCCTATGCGGTTACTGTGACCAGGTCTGCCCCACGGGGGTTTCTCTCAAGTCCCGCTTTTTTGATATTAAGCAGGACCTCATAAATAAGAATGGTTATCCCAAGGCCTTTGGCAAGCGGGCCCTGGACTTCCACCAGACCAATGGCTTTTCAGCCACCTTCGCAACCAATCTTTCAGCAGATGCGCCCCAGAATACAACAAGGCCAGTCCGCCGGGTCTTTTTCCCTGGCTGCAATATCTCTGCAGGTAGCCCAAGCTTGGTCCAGTCCGTTTATGATTACCTGAACGAATACGAACCCACGGAAGTCCTCATGAAATGTTGTGGATCTCCTACCTATACGACAGGTCAGAAGCATGCCCATGGTCAAATGAATGCTAGCCTGGTCGCTGACTTTGAGGCCCTTGGGGTAGAAGAGGTGGTGGTCCTTTGCATGAACTGCAGAAACCGCTTCCTTGAACATATTCCCGGCCTTGTAGTCAAGACCATTTGGGAAGTCATGTTGGAAGACGGCCTGCCCCCCTTGACCCTGGCCCAGCGCCATGTCATCGACCAAAGTCCTGTCTTCGCCCTTCACGACCCCTGTCCTACCCGACATGCACCCGGTGTACTGGACGCCGTACGGACCATTATCCATCGGTATGATATTCCCATGGAAGAGTTTCAACTGAACCGGACCATGACCGTTTGCTGTGGGTCCGGGGCCATGCTGCCCCTGGTTGACATGGAGACAGCCAAGTCCCACATGAAGGCCCGGGCCAACCAAACCAAGTCAAAGAACATCCTGACTTATTGCGGAGAATGTGTCCAGTCCATGGAAGTAGGTGGCAAACCCAGTGTTCATTTGTTGGACTTGATCTTTTCTGAACGTTCCCCACTTTTGGTTGGAACGCCTAACCCCACTGCCCTCCAGCGGTGGTGGAACCGCTTCTTAGTCAAACGATGGGTGGATAAGGCACGTAAAAAACTGAGCCTGTAGTTTATGTCCTCTTACTGCTTTGCTTGCCAAAGAAGCCGTCCTCAATCATGATGTTAAAATGAAAAGTCAAAGCCACAACTATCCCCCTTGGGGAAGGTCGTGGCTTTTTGTATGCCGCTTAGGACGTTCGAATCCTATAATCATATGTTATTTGTTTGCAATATCCATATGCAGACAAAATTTCCTTTGTTATAATTAATTTCGTTTCACCTATTACCCTATAAATATAAAAAAAATTCAGAAATAGGTCACAAAAACGGACTAGAATACATCCTAGGTATGACACACAGAGTCGTACTGGTTTACTTGGGAGGGCTAAATGAATCATCCCCATACATTGATCCTTGCCTGTCAGGCAGGGGACCAAGGCGCATTTCGGCCATTGGTGGAAGACTATCAACAGAAAATATTCTCTTACATTTATTCCATGGTAAGAGACTACCAGGAAGCAGAAAACCTATGTCAGGACACCTTTATTACTGCTTATGAGAAAATAGGAACATTGAAAGACCCCGCTGCTTTTTCTTCCTGGCTCTATCGGATCGCCCATGGGAAAGCCATGGGTTACTTCAGAAAAAAGAAACTGTCAAACCTGTTCACATTGGGGTCCGTGGAGTCTTTGAGTAAGTATGCAGGCTATGTGGACACCCCATTTGACTCAGACGACCATTTGTTTGAGAGAAATGATGTCCGTGAGGCCTTTGACAAACTCAGTCCCGCTGACCAATCCCTAGTCCTTTTGAGGATCAAAGAAGGCCTCCACCACAAGGAAATCGCAACTGTCCTGGGCCTTTCCCAATCAGCCTGTCAAAAACGCTATGAAAGGGCTCTGAAAAAAAAGCGAAAGCACCTGGGCTTTGAAAGAGAAATGGAGGTACCCAGTGAGAATATTTGAAGAACAAATACATAAAGCGCTGCAAGAAGACAACCACCCTCGGGTTGACATAGCTGACCAAGTCATGGCCTCCCTCTCCCATACCCCGCCAACAAGGAGGGTTCCCCTAAGAACACTGGCGGTTGCCGCCCTGCTGGTCATCCTTGTGACGACCTTGGGGTTTGCTACTGGTCTCATACGTTTCATGAACAATGGTGATGTCCTACTGGAATCAGAAACATCAGACAAAACATGGTGGATCGTCCAGGCAGCAACAAAGGATGACCGCAGCTTATCCAGAGACCAAGCCAGGGACCGTATACGCGACTTTGGATTTCAACAGGATATACCAGCTGGTCATGCCTTGCTCACCTACCTGAAATATGACGCTGACGCCCCCGGTGCAAACTCTGCAATCGGCTTTGATACCACCTATACTCTGGGCCAATTGGATCTTGCCCTTAAGGAAGACCATACGCCCCCATACCTGGAGGAACTTGTTGAGGCTCTTCATGAACAATATCCTATTCAAGAATTGACTTATCGCAAGGGGACAGACAATGTAGCAACTGAAAAAGCCATTATGGAATGGGAAGCAACCGCTTCTATGGGAGACATCCACCACCTTTTCATTCCCCTGACAGACCAGGTGAAAGCGATCGAAATAGAGATGAAACGTCCTCAACCATTGGACACTCCTCAAACAGGACATCCCATGTTGCACAGTTTTACCCTTACCATCAAGGAGAATTCTGGGGCTTCTCAATACAACTACACCCATAAGGACTATACCATTTTACAACTGGCCAACCACCAAGGTCTTGTTGAAACCACGGAAGAAGGCTATGCCATTGGCTCTGTGGTCCTTGAAGACCAACTTGTCCGGATTTTTTACAACCACACCCAACTCACCTTCGAAGACATGCTCGACCTGATGTTGCTTGTGGAAGGCCATATCTCAGATACTAAATAGAAGGCCCACCTCCCCGATTCCCATCCCTTGACACGAGGGGGAATCGGGGTTTATACTTAACTTACGATAACGCTTAATGAAAGTGGTGATAATATGAGCAAAAGCACGCATTTCATGCAACTCAAACAAATCAATGTGGACGCCGTGAAGGACGCCCTCAAGGCAAATGACTATAGTACCAAAAACTCCATCGCCCAGGAAACAGGCCTCAGTATCGCCACCTGTGGCAACATCCTGTCTGAGCTTCTGGCCTCTGGTGAGGCCAAGGAAATCGACCTGGACGCTTCCTCCGGTGGCCGTCCTGCCAGACGGTTTGTCTTTAACAAGGACTTCACCCACGTGGCCACGGTCTATTTTCGTCGGGAAGGTGACCAGGACAGCATGGTCATGACGGTTTCTAACCTCGTTGAAGAAGTGGTCTACGAAAAGTCCATTGAACGGACTTCCTTTGACCTGCCACAAATCGAGGACCATATCCAGCAGATCCTGACCCGCTTTCCCAAGATTTCCGTTCTGGCCTTGGGCATACCCGGCGTGGTCCACAAGGGACAAGTGGGCTATTCCCACTTTGACGCCC
The DNA here is from genome assembly GCA_964342805.1 of uncultured Peptostreptococcaceae bacterium. Lineage (GTDB taxonomy): Bacteria > Bacillota > Clostridia > Peptostreptococcales > Acidaminobacteraceae > CAYFHQ01. Next base: position 47,383 of record CAYFHQ010000011.1, read on the forward strand.
TCAACCAAGTGCCCCTGGAGGCCCACCTCCAGGCCAAGTTTGACGTCAAAATCATTCTTGAAAATGATATGAATGCAACGGCTCTGGGCTTTTATCATAGCTATGCCAAAGAAACCCCGGAAACCATTGCATATGTCTATTTCCCCAAGGACAATATCTCTGGCGCAGGGATTATAGTAGAAGGCAATATCCTAAGGGGACATACCAACTTTGCCGGAGAGGTTTCCTACCTGCCCCTGGGCCTGGACTATCCGGCACAACGGGCTGTCCAGCAAGACCCAGACGCCTTCTCCACCTTTGTTGTCGGCATGATCGCATCTATTAATGGGGTCATTAACCCCCAAAGGGTGGTCCTGTCGGGCTATTACTTTAAAGAAGCTTTGAACAGGCAAATTCAAGACAAGTTGGAGGCTTCCATTCCCCACCCCCATGTACCAGACCTCCTCTATGAGGCGGACATCCACGTCAACTATATCCGCGGGCTCACCGCCCTGGCCCTGGACCAACTCCGGGCCAGTATAAAAATCGTTCAACGATAGGAGCAGCCTATGATCACCCTCATACTACTGGTTATCATTTACCTGGCCTTCATTAGTCTGGGCCTTCCGGACTCCATTTTAGGCGTCAGCTGGCCCCTTATGTCCAGTGACTTTGCCGTGTCCTTAGACAAGGCCGGCCTCATTTCATTGGCCGTTACCCTCAGTACCATTTTTTCCAGTATGATCAGCGGTCATGTGATCAAACGCCTGGGTACAGGCCTGGTCACCTTGGTCTCTTGCACCTTTACAGCGGGGGCCTTAATCGGATTTTCCCTCTCCCCCTCCTTCGGCTGGCTCATTCTTCTAGCCCTTCCCTTGGGCCTTGGCGCTGGCTCAGTGGACACGGCCCTCAACAACTATGTGGCCCTTCATTTCAAGGCCCACCACATGAACTGGCTCCATGCCTTTTGGGGTGTGGGGGCAACCGCTGGACCTGTCATTATGTCCCTCTTTCTAAAGACAGGAGGCTGGCGGATGGGCTACGGCACCATTGGATCCATTCAGTTGGCCCTGGCCCTGGTCTTGCTCCTGGCCCTGCCCCTTTGGAAGCGACATGAAGCCCTCATCCAAACAGAAAAAGACCCCGGGAAGAAAGAAGCTTCTCCTAGAGTCTCTTTATTCAAAACAAGGGGATTGATACCCGCCCTCATGACCTTCTTTTTCTACTGTGCAGCAGAACTTTCCGTTGGCCTCTGGGGAAGCTCCTACCTGGTGGACATCCATGGCCTCCCGGTCCAGTCCGCAGCCCGGTGGATCGCCCTTTACTACGGTGGCATTACCCTGGGCCGGGTCATTTCCGGTTGGATATCCTTTTACTTGAACAACACACAAATGATCCGTTTGGGATGCGCCCTGGCCTTACTTGCAGGCACAGCCCTGACGATTTTGTCTTCACCTACTTGGCTCATGGTCGCCCTGATTGCTTTAGGAATGGGACTGGCCCCTATTTTCCCAGCCATGATCCACGAAACCCCCAGACGGTTTGGCAAAGACCAGTCACAGGTCGTTATTGGCTACCAGATGGCGGCCGCCTTCACCGGACTGGGCGTCATGCCACCCCTCTTTGGTTTTCTGGCTGAACGGACCTCCGTTGGCTTCTTTCCCCTCTTCCTGGTTGTGTGCCTAGGCCTTATGGTCCTGGCAGCAGAAAGAGTCATCCGGGTAACCAAGTCTTGATTTGAACCCTTGGACAACCTTTGGCACCTATTGGGTTTGGTCGAGTCAAAATCAGCAAACGCGTCTTTTGGGTCTTACTTTTTCTCTTCTGGTAGCTGCAGGTCTACGACAATCCCGTAGTGGTCACTGGAACAAAGACCCGTGGACCGGTGGACTTCCTTTCCAAAATTCTCATAGGACGTCATGACGGGGTAGGCCCCTGGAAAACAGTCGTGGAGAAAAATACAGTCCACCCGGGCACTGGTGTCCGTGGCAATATCGTCCTTCCACCGGGGGTTGGTTTTCAGGTCCAGGGTTGGCACCAGGGTGAAACCATGGTGTTCCTCTGCTACTTCCCCCAGGTCAATCCAGTAGGGCTTGGCCTCAGCTCCATGGAGGCTTCTGGCCCCCTTGAGGAAGTGGTGGACACTGGAGGAGTCGTCACAGTTGAAGTCTCCCAGGATAAAACGAAAGCTTACCTCTTGGTCCAGGGCAATATCCTGGGAGTGGATGGCCCCTTTTTCCTTGGCCAGGGCACTGTCATAGGGATAGTGAACATTGACCAGGGCCATCTTGATGCCGGCCACATCCACGACGGTCAGAAGGACGTTTTCATGGGCCTCTGCCTTCAAAATTGGATGTTTACTCAGCAGGGTCAGCCCCTCCTCATAACCATCATGGGCAGCAAAGACCTCATGGCCATAGCCAATCTGGTCCTTTAGGTCCTTGGAAAAGGCCGCATTTGGCACTTCTTGCAAGGCAATAACATCCGCCTTTAACTGCTTGATTTCATTAATGATATGGTCTTTCCTTTCGGGCATACCCCGCTTACTATTCCATATGTTATAGGTTGCTAGTCTCATTGTGGTCTCCTCTGGTCGATTGTTTTACTTAATACATGTCCCAGCCATTGTATCATTTCATTTGTTCTAATGATATAATTTTTAACACGACTGACATACACAAAAATGAGGCTCCGACAAATCTGTCGGAGCCTCACTTATTGTCTCATTATGGTCTTGTTACTATCGGCCCGATTCACCATCCTCAAGAAAAAGAAGCCTTACACATCAACCAGCAAGGCCTTCTGGTATTCCTTTTCCGATTGAAGCTGAATTTCATATAGTTCCCTATACAGGCCTTGCCCATGGTCACTCAGGGCCCGAAAGACCCGCATGCCCATCTTTTCAACCATTTCCCTTTCGATGATCTCCATGACTTCATCCAGGGGTAAGGAGGATCGATAGGGGCGATTTTCGGACAGGGCGGTGAACATGTCTGCATAGGACATAATTTCTACTTCCAGGCCAATTTCAGACTCATAGGGCTTTCTGGGATAGCCGGTCATGTCCTTTTTCTCATGGTGGGCACTGGCCCAATTGGCCATTTTTTCAAACCCATGAATATGCTTGAGGATTTGACGGGTGTAGTAGGGATGGGACTTCATAATATTGAATTCTTTTTGAGTCAAACCCGCAGACTTCATGATAATTTCTGAGGGGATAGCAATCTTCCCAATATCATGCAAGTAACCTGCTATTTTTAACTCCTGGCAGGTTTCCTCGGATAAGTTGAGGATCTGGCCCAGTCTGTAAGCAACATGGGCTACCCCTACTGAGTGACAGGCCGTAAACTCACACTTAAAGTCAATCACCCGGCTAAGGGTATAAACCAACTCCTCCAAGGACTGGTCTGCATGGGAAGGGGCAATGGACTCAATACTGACTAGGTCCAATAAATCATTCATGGACATGCCATCAATGTCAAACCAAAAATACTCTTTCCAAGACATCTCGTCAAAAGCCTCTACAACCGAAGGGGCAAAGAGGGTCCCATTGTGGTCCAAAATCACCTGGCGGATATGATCCACCTGGTTCAAGGCGATCTCGTCCCTAGTCAAGAGGATATCCACCCGGTCAGCCAAATGGAGGAGATAAGACTCCTCAGGTACCAAGGGATTGGCTCCCAAGGGAAGGTCCACATACTTAACATGGTGGTGGCGAATGATCTGGGCAATGTGCTCAAAAACCTGGTAGGACCCCAGCATATTGGCTCCAATGGAACAATGGGGTTGGGGCCTTTCTACATCAAGGGTTTTCAATGTATCCGCGTCCTTAACGGTCAAGGCTCCTATGTCATGAATGGCTGCAGCCACCACCAACCTGGCCAAAGATGGGTCACTTAAACCATAGGCCTGGCCCAAATGATAGGCAATCACTGCCGTTCGTCTATGATGAAATTTCAACACCGGATTCACAATATCCACTGCTGTGATAAATGTTGAAATGACTTCACTCATTTTCACTTCATTGAGCATATTCCCCCCCTGAACTCACCTGAACACCATCTTATATGTACCCGGAATGGGGAACCTATATCAGTTGAATCAACAGGTCCTTTCAAGACAAAAACACCCCTCTGCAGCCATAAAAAACCTATGAGCTGCCGAGGGATGCTTCCTATATGTTTACTTATTCCTTCTTTTGTCTGGCTCCAATCATAGCCGCCCCAATCGCACCGACATATTGGCCATTTTCATGGGTAACAACCTCCATGCCCAAGTGGGTGGACAAGGACGACTGCATGGCCGCCACATTGGACAGGCCTCCACTGAAGAAGACCTTGCCCTGAAGGGGTAGCCGCATGGCCATGTTGGCCGTGCGCCTGCAAATGGACTCCACAACCCCCTTGGCTATGGAGGCTGGTTCCACGTCCTGGGCCAGTAGGCTGACCACTTCACTCTCAGCAAAAACGGTGCACATGCTACTGATCTTGGCCGGGGAGGCCCCCACCACCATGGTGTCCATGTCATCCATATCCATTTGCAACAAACGAACAATGACCTCCATAAAACGCCCAGTCCCAGCAGCACACTTGTCATTCATCAAAAAGTCCCGAACATAGCCCCCCTGGTCCAGGAGGATAATCTTGCTATCCTGGCCTCCAATGTCTATAACAGCACCAATGTCTTCATGGATAAAGCCCGCACCCAGGCCATGACAGGTAATCTCCGTCACCTGCTTGTCAGAAGCCTTCAGAAGGTTTCGCCCATATCCCGTGGTCACGGTGTAGGCCCCCTCTTCGTAGAGTTCAGCATGGACGGCCTCCAGGGTTTTTCTAGGATTGGGACCCGTTGGCACCATGATCTTTTTTTCTATAACTGCCCCATCCATTCGGACACCCTTGGTCATGGTGGACCCAGAGTCTATACCAATGGACTTCATTAGAGCATCTCGATAAAGGCAGCCATTCGGGTGTTCAGCTGGCCCACATCGGAAGTCGAATAGTCTGTTTCCACACTCATGTAAGGGCGGTCTTTGTCATTGACAAAGCGTTTAACAGACGTTGTTTCAATGGCATAGGTATGGCAGGCCTGGAGGACCACTTCTATAACCGCGTCCACCTGGTAGTCGTCCAGGGCCCGGTCTAAGAGGTCAAAACGGTGGGGATTTGGCGACATGCAGGAACATCCGATTTTCAGGTACTTGTCAGCCAAGGCTTGGTAGACGTCCTCCTGGCTTTCGTCAACCAGGTCTTCAACTGCCTTTGCCCCCATGCAGTTTTCATAGAAAACCACCCGGCCCCCATTGTCCTCAATGGCCTTGACCACCTTCTCCGTCACACCGCCGATGGGGCAACCTGTAATCAGTATCCGTGGCTTGTCTTCTAGAACTTGACCCGCCTCATAAGCTGTCTTCACTTTTTCCGTTAAGGCTTCCAGCTCTCGAATACTGTCTTCTTTTTCAAACTTAAAGGTAGACCCATAAAGGACTTTGAGTAGGTCAACTCCGCCAATAGCCGATGGCTTCAACTTGCCCAGGGCATAAAAATCCTTTAAGGCTTTCCGTTCTCTGTTTCTCAGGACAACCGCTTCTCTAACCTGGTCGTCAGTAATGGTCACGTCAAATTGGTCCTCAAGGACACCTTTTAGCTTCTTGATCTCGTCAATCCACATACCCAATGATCGATCTGCAACTGGGTTGTGGGGCAACTCCATCACATGGACTGGCTTATACTCACCCATGAGTTCAAACATTTTCCGCTTGCCATCGCAAGTCGTTTCCCCTACCACCAAGTCACTGAAGAAGAAGTAGGGGCACTTGTCTGTTTTGCCAAACCCATAGCTGGACTTGATCAGGGGACAGAGGTTTCTTGGCAGGTCCTTTTCTGCTTCTGTAATGGTCTCGTCTGATGTTGCACATAGGGAAACGATTGCCGCTCCCATGGCAAGTGGTAGTTCCTGTGGCATAAAGGTGCAGAATGTTCCGACCATGGGGCGATTTTGCTCCTTAAAGGCCTTTGCTCCCAAGAAGCCATTACGTCTGGCTTCAGAAAAACTTTCGAAGATTTCAGGTAGTTCCTTTTTGATTTTGTCTACTTTTACAGTCATGGTAGCCCTCCTTATTTATCGAGTCCAATTATCTTATAGGTTTGGAGAGATTACCAATAGAGAAATAATATGGATGTTAGGCCATACATAAAAAAGGTTTATACCCGACTAAAGCACTGAGATTGACAAGACAAAACCCTTAGGCTTTCCAGCAACCTAAGGGTTAAAGAAATTGGGGCAGATGCGCATCTTGCCTACTAAAATCGGATCTCCACTTGAAAACCTTGGCCCACTTGGCTGTGGGCAGTGATGGTTCCTCCCAGGTACTTGGTGACCAGGTTTTGGACGATATACATGCCCAGGCCTGACCCTCCAGCCCCCCTTGTGGTTGTGAAGAAGGGGTCAAAAATATTGCGAAGCAAGGCAGGGTCTACCCCCTTGCCATTGTCCTTCACCTCAAGAATATGGCCGCCCTTGATGGTTCGCATGACGATTTGAATGGTGCCCCTGGCCCCCTTGTCGAAGCCATGGATCAAGGCATTCATGACTAAATTGGTCAGGATCTGACTGAAGACGCCCGGATAGCCACTGATTTTCAAATCCTCGTCACAAAGGATTTGGACTTCCACTTCATACCGCCTCAACTCTGGTGTTAAGTTTGAAATAATGGAATGGAAATATTGGACAACCTGAAAGGTCCGGTGTTCATAATGGCTTTGGTCTGTTGCAATCATTTTAAAGTTCTCGATCAGTTCAACTGCCCGTCCCAGGTTGTTTTCCAGTATGGTGATCCCCTCCCTGAGAACGCGGAGGTATTCGTCCATTTGCCCCTTTTTCAGCTTGCCTTCTTCATAGGCTTTTGCAAGGGCTTCAAACTCTTGTTTTAGGAAGGATGTAGAAGTGACACCGATGCCTAGGGGGGTGTTGATTTCATGGGAAATCCCTGCCACAAGGCCACCGAGGGCAGACAGTTTTTCGGTTTGGATCAGGTATTCCTGGGTCCTTTGTAGCTCCTCGATGGAGGCTTCCAGTTCTGCCGTTCGCTCTGACACCCGCTCTTCCAAGTCTTCATTGAGTGCCTTTAGCTCCTCCTGGGCTTGGCGGCGTTGGTTGACCTCCTCCTCCAGTTGGCGGTTTTGGTCTTCCAAGAGCTGCTGGCGTTCTAAGAGCTCACGATAGTAGGTCTTGCGCATGGAGCTCTTCCCAAGGCCCATTAGTTTTCTACGGGTTTCATCATTTCGATTACCAGATTTGCTCATAGATCTTTTTCACATCCTCAGCTGTAACTTGTCTTGGATTGGTTGCTATGCATGGGTCATGGAGGACCCAGTGGATCATGGCCTCCATTTGCTGGCGGTCGGCATTCATTGACCCTAGACGCTGGTTGACCCGCAGGTGGTCAATGAAATGACGGTACATGTCTGTTAGACGCCACTGGTCAGGCGTCCCAGGAAAGACAGACTGGTAAACTTCCTCCAAGGCCCCGTAAGCCTCCCTGGCATGGTCATAGTTAAAGCGGACACTTTCCTCTAGTAGTATGCCGTTGAGTTCCCCGTGGACCAGGTCAAACCGGCCACCCAGGGCATGGGCAATGGCATGGATAATGCCTAGGCTGGCGTTTGAAAAGGCCAGGCCTGCATGGTTGGACGCCAGGAGCATTTTCCTCCGAGCCAATAGGTTGCCTGGTTCCCTGGCAGCTACTGGAAGCCAGGTTAATACCAGTCGTGCCGCCTCCTTGGCATGGAGGTCTGAAAAGGGAGACGAGGCGTTGCTGGCCATGGCCTCCGTGGCATGGGCCAAGACGTCAAGGCCAGAGTCCACCGTTAGGTCAAAGGGCTTGGTCAGGGTGGTTTCTGGATCAACCAAGGCCAGGTCAGGGACCAACATTTTGCTGACCAAGGCCATTTTATGTTTGGTTTTGGTGTTGGTGATGATGGCAAACTGGGAGATTTCTGCCGCACTCCCCGCCGTTGAAGGAATACAGATCAAGGGGGGAATAGACATACAGATTTCGTCTACACCCTCGTAGCGGTGGATGGGCCCCACATTGGATACCAAAACACCCACCCCCTTGGCGCAGTCAATAACAGACCCACCACCCACGGCTAAAATAACGTCACAGGCCTCCTCATTATAGAGCTTGCCTATGGCCTCACTTTCGTAGTCCCTGGGGTTGACTGAGGTCTCCGTGGCTAATATCCACTGAATACCCGCTTGGTCTAGTCCCTCTAGGATATCCCCAAACCAGGCTTGCTGGCTAACGATGGGACCTGAAACGATCAGGGCCTTTGAGGCCCCTAAATTCTTTATATATTGTCCAGCCAGGCTTCTCGCCCCCTCACCGAAGACGATTTCTGGCGCTACAAACTTCCGAAGTTCCATGGTTTTCCTCCAATCATACTTAGGCTATTTGTACCCTCAATTGGTGGATTTAAGCGTAGGTGAAATCGACCGGGTTTCCATGGCTTAATTCCAGTAAAAAAGCCACCCATGTTGGGTGGCTAGGTTGTCAACATAGTCAACAGGATAGAGGCCGCAGACAAATCGTCCAAATCTAATAAGACGCTTATTTCATTCTATACAAAAGGTTATTGTGAGACCCGTTTCACTATTCTTTGGCCTTTTTCCTCAGTGTCTCTGCAACCTCTTCTGTCAAGGCGTCCTCCAGGCTTGCTCCAGGTTTCCCCTGGGAGGTCAAATGATCTTGATGGAGCTCGTCTTCGGCCAGGGTCACCTGTTCCAGCAGGTCGCTGGCCGACAGCAAGTGGGCACCTGCTCCTCGGATGATGATTTGTTGCAGGCCGTCGGACGTTGCCACCGTGATGTTGAACTTGGTCTGGTTGCTATGGGCAAACTTCTCAATGAAGTGGTCGGCGGTTTGTGCCTCCCCCGTAAAGACCACCTGGATGTTTTGGTGGGTCTCCACAGACTCCTTGCGACCTTCCACTCGGTAGGCGTCAAAAACGATCATGATCTGACACTTTCTCAAAGGTTGGTAGTTGCTCATGATGTCAATCAACCGCTTGCGGGCGGCCTCCATGTTGTCCTTGGACAGGTCCAAAAGTTCAGGCCAGGCATGGATGATATTATAGCCGTCTACCAGGAGGTAGTCTTCTGCTCCCCGCTTGCGACTGGATAACCTACCAGCCCCAGCGGGACCTGAGGTGGTCAGGGACGTGTAATAGGATTCTTTGGCCCCTCTTTGCTTCTTCCAGACCCCTTTTTTTCCTTGGTTAGCTCCACCAGAGCTATTAATTAAGGCGTCAATTTCCTCTAAACTGATGGCCTCTTCCACAGAAACGTTACGGGGGTCTTCTAGCTCATGGGTTTTTTTGACTTTTGGTGCCTTCCAAACATACTCCAAGTGCATATGTTGGTCTACTTGGTCCCACGGAACCAGGAAACCTGTACCCTTGGTACAGAAGACTGATCCTGTTGGATTCAAGACGTCTTGGTCTGGGTCATAAGCGGCTTGCCCAATGACGTGGTCGGAGTTGTGGCACCTGTTGTAGCCGTCCAGGGCTAGGGACAAGCGCCCTTCCCCCTTGGTATAGGCATTCACTTCTTGCTGGTAGTTGCGTAGGGTTACCACTGGGGCACTTCCGGTCAGTACAGCATAAGCCCCGTCGGTGCTTTCAATGTGACTGGTCCCCTTCATATTGCCCACGTCGGTCATGGCACGCCCCACCATGGCCTCCGGCAGAATCAGCCGAAAGCGGTAGTAAGGCTCTAGAAGGACAGTGTCCGCCTTCATGAGACCTTGGCGAAGGGCCCTAAAGGTTGCCTCCCTAAAGTCCCCACCGGCCGTATGTTTGTTGTGGGCCCTGCCTGTTACCAGGGTTATCTTCATGTCTGTCACATGGGCTCCAATCAAGACACCCTTATGGGCCTTTTCATGGAGATGAGTTAAGACCAAGCGTTGGTAGTTGCGGTCTAATATATCCTCACGGCAGTCCGCATCAAAAACCAGGCCACTGCCCCTTGGGCCAGGTTCCAGTAGCAGGTGGACTTCAGCATAATGACGCAGGGGCTCAAAGTGGCCCACCCCCTCCACCGTATTTTCAATGGTTTCCTTGTAGACCACTTGGCCATTGTCAAAGGATATGGCATGACCAAATCGTTCTAAGATCAAGGTTTCCAGGATTTCCAGTTGAACGGCCCCCATGACCTGGATGTTGATCTCTTGTAAGACTTCGTTCCAGGTCACCTGGAGTTCAGGCTCCTCTTCTTCCAGTTCCCGTAGCTTGGGGAGGATTTGAGGTGGGTCCAGGTCCTCCGGTAGGACCAGGCGATAGGCCAAAACGGGTTCCAGTCTGGGTGGTGTTGATTCTGCTTCACTTCCCAGGCCGTCTCCCGGCTTGCTGGCTGTAAGACCCGTGACTGCACACACTTGACCCGCCTGGGCCAAAGGAACAGCCTTGAATTTTTCACCCGAGTAGAGGCGAATTTGGTTGACCTTTTCTTCAATGTCTCCTTGGGCAACCAGGTCTTTGACGCCCAGTTGACCCCCAGTGATTTTGAGATGGGTCAGGCGGTTGCCTTGGTCGTCTCTCGTAATTTTAAAGACTTTGGCCCCGAAGGTCCTAGGGTATTCTAGCGGTTTGGTATAGCTTTCAAACCCTTCAAGGAAGGCTTCAACCCCTTCCTGTTTTAGGGCAGAACCAAAATAGACAGGGAAGGCCTGGCGGTTGGCGACCAGGTCCACAATTTGTGACGCTTGGATGGCTCCGGTCTCCAAATAGTGGTCCATGATAGCCTCGTCACAAAGGGCCAGTTGCTCGTCCCGCTCGGTTAGACCCCGGTCAAAGGCTATACACCCGCCCCCCAGTTCCTTTTGTAACTTGTCCATGACCCAGTCAGGGTCCGTGCCTGGCTGGTCCATCTTGTTAACGAAGATAAAGGTAGGTACCTGATAGAATTTCAAAAGTTCCCACAGGGTTCTCGTATGACTTTGGACCCCGTCTGCCCCGCTGACCACCAAAATAGCGTAGTCCAGGACCTGGAGGGTCCGCTCCATCTCCGCAGAAAAATCCACGTGACCTGGGGTGTCCAAGAGGGTGAGTTCCATTTGGTCAAAGGCCAGAATGGCCTGCTTGGAAAAAATCGTAATCCCTCGAGCCTTTTCAATGGCATTGGTGTCTAGGAAGGCGTCTTTATTGTCCACTCGGCCAGGTTTTCGTATGGCACCACTTATATACAGGAGACTTTCAGACAGGGTGGTTTTCCCTGCGTCTACATGGGCCAGGATGCCGACGTTTAGTTTCTTCATGTTGCGTGTTCCTCTTCTTCTATGTGATTGCGCTGGGCGCAGTGACTGTATTGTTCCTTCCCATTATACACTCTTCCCGACACGTGCGCTCTTTGGGAATGAAAAAACCACCCCGGTTTATTGGGGTGGTTGGATTGTTGCCAAAGTTGACAAGATAAAGACTACATCTACACATCCCATAGGGGGGATTAGCAACATACTTTTCTTGAAGAGTCAAGTATTATAACTTCCGAGCCTTAATCACAAAAGTCACTGGCAACATTTTGGCCTTGTTGGCAAATGCACTATTGCGGAGGCTCAAATACTCCTCATCCGATTCCTCCACCAGCTCTTCCACATAGAGGCCTGCCTTGGCCAGGGCGTTGATATAGGTGGACATCTTCCGGTCAGACAAGGAAAAAACATGTCCATCCAAAGTGACTGAATACCAGGACTCGTCAAAATAATTCCGTTTGAAGATCAGGTCATCTTTTTCCGGTGCCACACACTTGTGAATGGGGTGGGACCAGCTAAAGATGAAGCTTCCTCCCGGTTTTAGATAAGAGGCAACACGCTGAAAGGTTGTCTCTAAATCCGTGGTCCATCCAATACCATAGACCGAATAGACGTAGTCAAAGTAGGCCTCTGGAAGTTCGCAGGCTTCTTCCATGGGGGAACAAACCAAGCGTACGGGATATCCCGCTTTAGCCAACTCCTTGGCAGTCTTATCTACTTGTTCCTGAGAAATATCCAGGCCCCATAAGTCCCCAGCCCCTTTGCCTGCTAAATAGGCCAGGGACCGTCCAGTACCACAGCCAATCTCCAGGACCGACTTTCCATCAACATCCTTGAAAAACTGGTGTTTTTCCTCTGTGACAAAGGCCCCATACTTGGGCAGAGCCGTCCCACCAACCAGTTCCGTTCCCACACTCCCCCAAAAATGCTCATTGGTTGAATGGATGGCTCCTGGGTCCAGGGCAATGGACAAGGCCACTCCCGCGTCTCTTGATCCCATTATGTGCTTCCTCCGTCCTTCTTCCTTCATCATGATTTCGTTCTCCTTTAAGACCAATTTAAAGGTGAAGGCTTGGAAGGGTTGCAGAACCGACTCCGGCCGCTGGGCCATGGTGGGCGTTATCCCATGTTCTTGTTTAAAGGCCCTGGAAAAAGCCGCTTGTGACTTGTAGCCATACTGCAGGGCCACATCAATGAGCTTGTTCCCCTTTTTTATATCAGGGATAGCTACGGTCAACCTCCGCTTGCGAATATATTCAGAAAGGGACATTTGAGCCAAAAAAGAGAACATCCGCCGAAACTCCCATTCCGAACACCCCACGATTTGAGCCAGGGTGTCATAGTCTATTTTTTCACCAAGGTGGTTTTCTATATAGTCCATTGCCAGGTTCATTTGCTTTTGCCAATCCATGTCCTCACCTCCTGGGAAAATTGTAACAGCGGGTGGTTGGGCTTTCTTTGCTTTTTGTGTAGTTTATTGTATAACAGCTACCCTTTAAACCCAAGCACAAAGAAAAAACCACCCTACAAAGTAGGATGGTTTTCAAATTGGTGGAGGCGGTGGGACATAAACTCCATTGGTTTCCCAATGGTACAGACTATATCTTGAACTTCCTAGGAAGTCCCTTGGCGTCTTATGCAGGCTTAGTATAGTTGGTGGTGCCCTGCATCCTAGTACTGCCTATTTTCACTTAGCAGCCTATAAGTCGTTACGGAGCTGTTGGGTTTCCCCACATACCCCTCGGTATTAGCATAGTTTCCTTTAGCCTTCACCGATCAAGCCAAGTTTTCACCTATGAATCACTCCATAGGGCGACTCTTTTACGAATCGAACCCACGTCCAAAAGCATTTTACACTTGCTTTCTCCGAGCGCAGCTACCTATAAAATTCTCGCCTTCATCCTAACCAGGCAGCAGGAAGGAATCCGGTAAAGCCTCTAAAACCCAATCAGACCGAGGCCCTGCTGATCTTCGTCCCTTGCAAAGGGTTATCCGGTGACTAGAGCGGCAAGGAAGAAAAGCTCTAGTGCAGGATAGCTGCTATGTTAGGCAGCTAGCGCGTAATTTTCATTAGCGTTTAGTTTAAGTGACCCAGTTCTTTTACGTGTACCCCAGGTCAGGAAACACGGCTCGCTTACAAATGCTCTATACCCCTGTCGAAACCTGTACGCCCCCAGGTGGTTTAGCGTCGTCTACCAAGAGACTGCTTCATGCGTTTATCCGCGTCTCTTTTGGCAATCGACTGTCGTTTATCGTGGAGTTTCTTACCCCTTGCGATGGCAAGTTCCACTTTCACATAGCCTTTTGGGCTAATGTAAACCTTTAACGGAACCAAAGTAAGACCGTCCTGCTGGGTATAGCCGATCAGCTTGTTGATCTCCCGCTTGTGGAGGAGCAACTTTCTTGACCGGAGTGGGTCCACATTATAACGGTTGCCTTGTTCATAGGGGCTAATATGCATACCCGTAATGAAGACTTCGCCGTTGGTGATGTTGGCATAGGATTCCTTGATGTTCACCTTGCCCGCACGGATGGACTTCACTTCCGTACCCGTCAGTACAATGCCTGTTTCGAAAGTGTCTTCAATGAAGAACTCGTGTCTCGCTTTTTTGTTGTTTGCTATGACTTTTCCAATCGCCATGATTTCACCTTCGTTCACAGTTTCCAATGGTTCAAGTGCTATTCTAGCAGAGAGCCTACCTACTGTCAACTTTTTTGAATGTTCTGCAACAGGCCCGTCACATTCCCTCTTCCTACTATTATTGTATCGCTCATTGCAAACACAATCAACTTGCACCGATACAATTTTGCTTGCCATTTCCGTTTTGTATCGCTATATTGTAATCAACAAGTACAAAACATCAACCAAGCAATACAATAAAGGAGATCATACATATGGAAAGAGTACAATTAAACAAAAATCTGGCACAGATGCTAAAAGGCGGCGTCATCATGGATGTGGTCAACGCAGAACAAGCCCGCATTGCCCAGGCTGCTGGCGCTTGCGCAGTCATGGCCCTGGAAAGGGTTCCTGCTGACATCCGCCGCCAGGGGGGCATAGCAAGAACGTCTGATCCAAAACTCATTCAGAGCATTCAGGAAGCGGTCTCCATTCCGGTAATGGCAAAAGTCCGAATTGGCCACTTCGTAGAAGCGCAGATTCTTGAAGCTCTGGAAGTGGATTATATTGACGAATCCGAAGTCCTCACACCGGCCGACGACAAGTACCACATTCTAAAGGACCAGTTCAAGGTACCTTTCGTGTGCGGGGCAAAGAACCTTGGAGAAGCCCTCCGTCGTATTGCTGAAGGCGCTTCCATGATCCGTACCAAGGGAGAGCCGGGAACCGGTGACGTGGTGGAGGCTGTCAAGCACATGCGGACAATGAACGACGAAATCACGCGTATTCAGTCCCTCCAGCCTGAGCAACTGATGACCTGGGCTAAGGACAATGGGGCTCCCTTTGACCTGGTAAAACAAATCCATGAATCAGGCAAAATTCCAGTAGTCAACTTTGCAGCTGGCGGTATTGCAACACCCGCAGACGCTGCCCTTATGATGCAACTGGGCTGCGACGGTGTATTTGTCGGATCAGGTATTTTCAAGTCAGGCGACCCCCAAAAACGTGCTGAGGCCATTGTTCAAGCGGTTACCCACTATGACAATCCTAAAAAACTGGCAGAGATTTCTTACGACCTAGGTGAAGCCATGAGTGGCGTTGCTGTACTGGAAATCCCTCTAGAACAGCGGATGGCAGGACGCGGCTGGTAGGAAGGATAAAATGATGGATAAAAAGCAAGTCACCATTGGTGTCCTGGCCCTTCAAGGTGCCTTCCTTGAACACATGGACCACCTCAGAGAATTAGGGGCAAGACCGAAGAAAGTACGTACTCCGGAAGATCTTGACGGCCTAGACGGCATTATTCTCCCCGGTGGAGAATCCACGGCCATGCGCAAGGGCCTTGACACCTATGGTCTCTTTGACCCCCTCCTCAAAAAAATCAGTGGCGGTCTACCCGCTTGGGGGACCTGTGCAGGCCTGATCCTTCTGAGTTCCAGTATCACCGACGACGACACGGTCCACCTGGCCCTCATGGACATGGAAACCACCCGAAATGCCTATGGCAGGCAGCTGGGCTCCTTCCACCATACCGCCCACCTCCCCTTTTTAGGAGATGCGCCCTACCCCATGGTCTTTATTCGAGCGCCTTACATTCGTCAGACTGGGCCATCGGTTACCCCCTTGGTCAAAGTGGAGGGTCGACTAGTCGCTGCCCGCCAAGGCCATATGCTGGCCACGGCTTTTCACCCTGAACTAACTGACGATTTGCGGTTCACTCGATACTTTATTGACATGTGTCTAACGCAATAAGCCAGTTCACCACAAATAGGCCATCATTATCTCACATTGACAGTCAAAGACTCCTATTGTAGAATAACAGCAACATTCAAATTATTTTAACGACGGGAGTCTTTCCCATGAAACCATACGATCAACTGACCCCAGCAGGGATCAAACGACGACTAAAAAAGGTCGCTGAGCTGGCCCTGGACTCATATGATCTGTCCATAGAAGAACTAGACTACCTGGTTGAAGAGACCAATGTCTTTTTTAAGGCCACAGGCAGTCAGGGTAAAAAGTATGCCCTTAAGGTCTTTCAAGAGGAGTCCAGCACCATTGAGGACAACCTGGCTGAAGTCTTCTTCCTCCAGGAAATTGCTGGCCGAACCTCCATTGCCATTCCCAAGGTAGTCCCTGCCAAAAACGGAGATCCTGTTGTTTTTGTGGATTCTAAGTACACCCCCGTCGTGAAGCGGGTAGCCATCTATACATGGCTAGAGGGTGAGGACCTGGACGGCAAGGAGTCACCTGAATGGTTCAGGGAACTGGGCCGCACTGCTGCTCGGCTCCATGAGGCTACACAAGACTTGCCTATTCCAAGAAACCTACAGCCTAAGAAATGGGACAAGGTCTTTAACTACAATGGTGAGACGGCGGTCTACCATGAAAAAAAGTATGACCACCACCTTCCGAAGGGTTTTAGGAACCTCATGGATCAAGTGATACCCTACATGGATAAAAAGTTGTTATCCTACTACGACGCAGCGGTTCCCCAATTGATCCACGCCGACCTCAACCCTTGGAACGTGCGCATCTTTGAAAAGGAAATGCGGTTATTGGATTTCGAGGAGGCCATGCTGGGCCTACCAGTCCATGACTTGGCCATTGCCCTCTTCTACTACAGACATGATCCAGCCTTTATTTATGAGGAAGTCAAGGCTGCCATTTTTGAAGGATATGAAGAGGTTCGGCCCTTGCCAGCTTTCACTGACTTCGATCTTGAGTTTTTTATGGCTGCCCGTAGGGTCAACTTTATGAACTATGTTCTCTTGATTGAGGACGATCCAAAGGCCTACTTGGAAAAGCGGATGGCCCGGGCTCAGGAGTTTGTTGAGGTCTTTGACGTCCTCCTGTAAGCTGTCCCTGCAGATTGTCACTGGCAGTAGACCTAGTTTCCAATCACACACATGCATAAAGGGACATGGTAGGGTCAGTATTCTGGCCACACCATGTCCCTTTTTTTCCAGCTATAAAGTGGCAAAAAAAGAAGATGTCCTCAGACACCTTCTTTTATCTTCTTATGATTCTTGCACTTCTAGGACAAAGCGTTCAATGGCCTTGGCCAGACCATGGTCCACATTTGTCTCTGTGATAAAGTTAGCTTGGTCCAAGAGGGGCTGGACTGCATTGCCCATGGCAACGCCCATGCCTGCCACCTGGATCATGGACAGGTCGTTGTGTTGGTCACCCACTGCCATGATTTCCTTGGTGGATATACCATAATGGGTGGCCAGGGCTTCAAGGGCCTGACCCTTGCTCACCCCTTGGGCTACAACGTCATACAGGTCCTCTCTGGACTGGACCAGGGTGATCCCTTCTAGACTTTCAATCTCCCTTGCAGCTGATTGGGACGCTGGTGTACCATCGGCATAGAAGCCAACCTTGAGGCAATCGATGCCTTGGTCAAGCAGTTGACTATTGGAGGCAACCACTTGGGCCTTAATGCCCCACTGGGGGTTGCCATTTTGAGCCAGGTCAACGTAGGCACCCAGCATGTGCTCATTTCGTTCCCCGTAAATGGTATCCTCACTATAGAAATGATGGTAGAGGTCATATTTTTTGAGGATGTCGAACACAGCCTTGGCTGTTCCATTGGCCAACTTTTGCATATGGATGATTGTCCCTGTGTGGGGTTGCTGAATGATTCCGCCATTGCACCCAACAATCGGTGTGTCCAGGTCTAACTCATGATGGTAGATCCTTGCACCTGGGACGATGCGCCCGGTACAAAGTAAAACAGGTACGCCCAGTTTTACGGCCCGGCGGATCGCATCTTTTGTTTGGGGCGCAATGGTGCGCTCTGGTGTTAGTAGTGTGCCATCTATATCTGTAACGATGAGTTTAATCATAGATCCTCCTTGTCATTGAGGACAAGTATATCTTTGATCTATGAGTCTTGCAAGCTATGTATAGGAGTTTGGAGGATTATTTCTGTGTATTGCGCAGGTGTTTGGCTAGATCTTTGTCCATGACACGGATATGACCGAAGAACCACTCGGAGATCATTCGGTTGAGATCCATGGCTATGATAGCTGAATTCTCACCTTGTTGGTGGCGACTCCGAAGTTTCTGGATGTCAGCAACAAAACCGTCATGAAGGGCCTGGTGCTTCTTAAAACTTGGGTAGACGCTCTTTTGCTGGAGCATTTCCTCGTCCCTGAAATGTCGAATGACATAGCCTTCTAGAAACCGCAGGGAGTCGTTGATTACCGCTTGTCCTTCCCCATTGGACAAGGCGTTGTAGACCTTTTCAGCCTGTAGGATAATCTGCTGATGGTCTGTGTCAATCTTTGCTACATTGGTACGTAGGTCGTCCGTAAATCTCATAACACTCATATTCCACCTCCTAAGTCTACTATGCCCCTTTTTTTGCAAAAAAAACAGTCCATGGACAAATGGACTGTTTTCCTGCATGTTTTGTCTGAAACCGATTATTGGAGGTGTTCCAGCAGTTCAAAATCGATTTCTCTAAAGTCGACGTCAACCCGGTCCACACGGACACGGACCTTGTCTCCTAGCTTATAGACATTTTTAGACCGCTCGCCGATTAGCTGTAGGTTTTGCTCGTCATAAATGTAGTAGTCGTCGTTGAGGTCCCGAAGTCGTACAAGGCCTTCAACGGTGTTGGGGAGTTCAATGAACATGCCAAATGATGTGATGGAGCTGATCATGCCCTCAAACTCTTCGTCGATATGGCGGAGCATGTACTCACAGAACTTCATGTCGTCAGTGTCACGCTCAGCCTGTTCTGCTATCCGTTCCTGCTCAGAAGACTGGTCACAAGCATACTCAACAATGCCCGTCAGCTTTTCAATCCGCTCAGGGGTCATTCGCTGGTGAATGACGTCCTTGAGAATTCGGTGGATTTGCAGGTCAGGATACCGGCGGATGGGTGAAGTAAAGTGTGTATAGTACTTAGCCGCTAGACCAAAGTGGCTCTCATTGTTTGGTGTATACTTGGCCTGTCTCAGGGACCGGAGGGTTAGCTTGCTAATGACGTGTTCCTCAGGCTTGCCTTCCACCTCTGCCAAGAGTTTTTGAATGGCCTTGGGGTGTACTTCCCCCTGGGCACCTTTAATGTAGTAGCCAAAGTTGTGGACAAACTTGTTAAAGGCTGCAATCTTCTCGTCGCTTGGGGTTTCGTGAATACGGAAGACAAAGGGGATGTCCATCCAGTGGGCATATTCTGCCACGGTTTCATTGGCCACCAGCATGAATTCTTCGATTACGCGGTTGGCAATCCGTCGCTCCGCCCGCTTGATTTCAGTTGGATATCCGTCTTCGTCTAATATAATCTTGGCTTCTGGGAAGTTAAAATCAATGGCCCCTCGCTTGTCCCGCTTGGCCCGCAGGATCTTGCAAAGGACTTCCATTTCCTTAAAGAAGTCAAAGAGGTAGTCGTACTTCTCCAGTTCGTCCCTGTAGTTGCCTTCCAGCATATCAGATACGTCTGTATAGGTCATTCTCTCATTGGTCTTGATAACCGACTCAAAGATTTCGTGGCCCACAACGCCGCCATTCTGGTCGATTTCCATGAGGCAGGTCATGGTCAGCCGGTCCACCTTGGGGTTGAGGGAGCAAATGCCATTGGACAGCCGTCTTGGAAGCATGGGGATCACCCGGTCAACCAGATAGACCGACGTGGCCCGTTTCAGGGCTTCCTTGTCCAGGGCACTCTTCTCTGTTACGTAGTGGGTTACGTCGGCAATGTGGACGCCCAGCTGCCAATTACCATTGTCTAACTTGGTTAGGGAGATGGCGTCATCCAGGTCCTTGGCGTCAGCCCCATCGATGGTTACGATGGTCCATTCACGTAAGTCCCTCCGGTTGGCGATTTCTTCTTCGCTTACCTCTTCTGGAATCCGCTCTGCAGCCGCAGTGACCTTCTTTGGAAATTCCTCAGGTAGTTTGAACTTCCTGATGACAGAGAGGATGTCCGTATTGGAGTCTCCCTTTTGCCCTAGAATTTCTGTTACCTTACCAGAAGGATTCCGTCGGCCGTCCGGCCATTTATTGATCCGTACCACAACCTTGTCACCGGTTTTAGCACCCCCGGTCAGGGGAGCTGGTACGTAAACATCTGTATTGATTTTACGATCGTCGGGCATGACAAAGCCGAAGCCACCCTTGTTTTCTTCAAAGGTGCCCACGATCTCATAATTGGCCCGTTCTGTGATCTGCTCCACAATACCTTCTGCTTTTTTGCCATTGCCACTCCGAGTGATGACCTTAACAAGTACCCGGTCGTCATGCATGGCACCCATTAACTCAGAAGCTGGAATAAAGACGTCTGGTTGGGTCTTGTCGTCAGGGATGAGGAAGGCAAAGCCTTTTTGAGTGCTCTGAAGTTTGCCGCTGACAAAGCCAAAGGTTGCTGCTGTGCCATATTTACGTTTCTTTGTTTTAATGACCTTGCCCTCTTTTTCGAGCTCTTCCAGTGCCTGTAGGAAGGCGTCTGCCTGGGAACGATCGATTTCAAGCACCTTCATGATATCCATATCATAAAGGGGGCGATTGGCGTCATTTAGTATTTCGAGGATTCTATTTTTTATACGCATGGGTTCCTCCTTTGTCTCTGTCTTATTCTAGCATAATGATCCTGCGCTTGTGTATAGAAAGCGGCTTGTACTCTTTTCTTACCCTTTTGCCCCTCCCACACACATGAATAAAGCCACACAGGAAGCAGATGCTCCTGTGTGGCTCTGGGTTCAATGTTTTCTGTTTTCTATCTCTTACAGAAGTGGACCAAACGTTGAGAATAGCGGCGCGAATACTAGCGCCACAATTGTCATAAGCTTGATTAGGATGTTGATAGATGGACCAGAAGTATCCTTGAATGGGTCACCTACAGTGTCACCAACTACTGCAGCCTTGTGTGGCTCAGAGCCTTTACCACCGAAGTGTCCTTCTTCAATGTACTTCTTAGCGTTATCCCATGCGCCACCAGCGTTGGACATGAAGATTGCCATTAGTACCCCTGTAACCAATGCACCAGCTAGCATACCACCAAGTGCTTCAGCACCCAGTAGGACACCGATTACGATTGGAGACGCTACAGCCATGATACCAGGAAGCATCATTTCCTTAAGTGCAGCAGCAGTAGAGATATCTACACACTTTGCGTACTCAGGAGTAGCTTTACCTTCCATGATACCAGGGATTTCACGGAACTGACGACGTACTTCTTCGATCATCTGGAATGCAGCCTTACCTACAGACTCCATAGTCATAGCGGAGAATAGGAATGGTAGCATACCACCGATGAATAGACCAACTACTACTGTAGGCTTAAGAACAGAGATTGTCTCAAGGCCAACAGCCGTAGAGTAAGATGCAAATAGAGATAGAGCAGTAAGTGCCGCAGAACCGATAGCGAAACCTTTACCGATTGCAGCAGTTGTGTTACCAACAGCGTCAAGCTTGTCAGTGATGTTACGAACTTCGCTAGGAAGTTCACACATTTCAGCGATACCACCAGCGTTATCAGCAATTGGGCCGTAAGCGTCAACTGCTACTGTGATACCAGCTGTAGAAAGCATACCTACCGCTGCAAGAGCAATACCGTATAGGCCAGCGAACTTGAACGCGATTAGCGTTGCAGCTGCGATAAGAAGGATTGGGAATGCAGTAGACTCCATACCAACCGCTAGACCAGAAATGATCGTAGTAGCAGGACCTGTCTCAGACTGCTGAGCAATCTTCTTAACGTGCTTGTACTCGCCAGAAGTATAGATTTCTGTAATTACACCAATTGCTAGGCCAGCTGCTAGACCAGCAGTGATAGCCCATGCAGCATTAAGGTTTCCAAATAGAGAATTGGAGAAGTAGAATGCCGCTGCAACAGCGATGATACCAGAAACGTATGTTGAATTCTTAAGAGCCTTGTGTGGGTCTTCCCCATCCTTACCCTTAACGAAGAATGTACCAATAATAGAAGCAACAATACCAACAGCTGCTAGAGCCAGTGGGAATGTTGCACCTGCAGCTGCATTTGGAAGTAGAGAACCAAGTGTCAGTGCAGCGATGATGGAACCAACGTAAGACTCGAACAGGTCAGCACCCATACCAGCAACGTCACCTACGTTATCACCAACGTTGTCAGCGATTACAGCA